>DATNIT010000264.1:0-28867 GCA_035604335.1 Allostellaceae bacterium
TCCTTGCCGATCCGAGTCTCCAGATCCACGTAGGCAAACAAGCTTCCCGCCCGCTGATCCGATCCCCGCATGACATCCCCCTGCAGCTTCACAGCCCCACTTGAATCATGCTCGAATCGCTCCGTCGAGGGTTTTTCAGCAGCCTGTTAGAGCAAGATTCACGGATCACGCTGCTTCAGCGTGATCCGATCTTGCTCTAGGCGTCAGGGGCTGGCAAGGCTCCCTGAAATCCCTCAGGGCGAGGCCTAAAGAGCTGGAAGATCAGGACAATCCCGTTCGCGGCTTCGGCGCGTCGGTGGCGTCGACGTGGCCGGAAAGCCGACCGCCCCGCTCGATCTCGATCTCGCCGTACCGAACGGCGGCGGAAACCTGGCCGGGAGTCCGGATCAGCAACCGGCCGCTCACGGTGAGCTCACCCTCAAACCGGCCGCGGATCTCGGCGCTTTCCACCGAGGCGGAGCCCGTAAACAGTCCGCCCTCGGAGATGGCTATGTCCCGGCAATCCTTGATGTTTGCCTTAACCGTCCCTTCCACGACCAGGCGGTCGCAAGCGCTGATCTCGCCGGAGAGGACGATCTCGCGCCCCACCACCAGCGTGCGGGTCGCGGTTTGTGGCTGCCCCATAGAGCTTTCGCTACTCGGCTTTTGGGCGGCGACCGGCGGGGCCTCGCGCGAGCGGTCAGCAACAGGCGGCACCACCGGTCGGGTCGGTTGTGTCGGAGGTTCCATAGCAGGCAACGGCGCGGACTTTCGCATGGTGGTGAGGATGTTGGCCATGATAACCCCCCGGCGCATTACGCCTCAATGACAGATGAGAGGGATGCTACCGACCGGCGCGCCCGATGGGGAGAGGTTTTTTTAAGTCCGGTTTGCAGTCTCTGGTTTTGCTTGAGCCTCACCGCTCGAACCAGCCGGCGAGCTCCACCTGCGCCGACCACAGGAACTGATCCACGGGCACGACTCGGGTGAGGCGATAGCCGCCGTCGACCAGCGCCCGGGCATCGCGGGCAAAGGTTGCGGGATTGCAAGACACCGCCGCCACCCGCGGCACCTCCGAGTCCGCGAGCGCTTGGGCCTGCGCCTTCGCTCCCGCGCGCGGCGGATCGAAGACGACGGCGTCGAAACGGCGAAACTCGTCGGCCATGATCGGCCGTGTCTCGAGATCGCGAACCTCGGCGGTAATCCGACCGCCGAGCGCCGCCCGCGACGCTGCCGAGGTAAGCGCCGCAATCGCGCCGCGCGAGCCATCGACGGCGTGCACAGGCGCGCGCTGTGCGAGCGCGAAGGTGAATGTGCCGAGACCCGCGTAGAGGTCGATCACGCGCCGGGCCGGGCCCACGCCGGAGAGCACCAGCTCCGTCAGCACGCCGTCGGCCTCGGCGCTCGCTTGCAGGAAGCCATCAGCGGGAACATCCACGGCCACGCCCGCGAAGACGACGCGCGGCCGCCGCCGCTCGGCTACCGGCGTCGGCGATTGCTCGCCGACTCGCCACGACAATCGCGCGAGATCGTTGGCGTCGGCAAATTCCGCCAGTGTCTCCAGCGTCGCCATGTCGGGTGCGCGTGGCAGCTCGAGCAGCATGTCGAGACCGCCCTCGACCCGCGTCAGCACGGCCGCGCCAGTCTCGCCCGGGCGTAGCAGCCGCGCCGCAAGCGCGCGCAGCGGCGCAACCATCGCCACCAGCGCGGGATGCAGCACCGGGCAAATCCGCATGTCCACAATCGCGTGGCTCTCGCGGGCATGGAAGCCCGCGCCCACGGGTCCCCTGCGCGGCCGGTGCAGGGCGAGGCGCGCGCGCCGCCGCGTGCCCGGCGGCAGTCGGCGTAGAGACTCGACGACGCTCGCGTCGAGGCCCCGCCGCTCGAGCGCCGCGCGTACCGCCCCCTCCTTCACCGCACGATAGGCGTCGTCGACGAGATGCTGAAGCGCGCAGCCGCCGCAGGTACCGAAATGCTCGCAGGACGGCGACTGCCGCGCGCCGGGAGCGAGAATTTCCACCACCGTGCCGAGCCGCCCCTCGTCGCGCGGCGCGCCGAGCCGCGCCCGCACGCGGTCGCCGGGCGCGGCGAAGGCTAGATAAACCGGCTTTCCCGCGTACTCGGCGATGCCGTCCCCGCGCGCGCCTACGCGCTCCACCGTGAGTTCCACCGTGTCGTGCTTGGCCGCGCTCATGCTGCGCCCTTTCGGGCGCAGACCAGGAACTCCTGGTTGCCGTCGGCGCCGAGGATCGGGCTTTCGATCAGTCCTTCGACGCGCCAGCCCGCTTGCGCGCCGAGCCAGGCGACGATGCGGTCGCAGACCTCGCGCCGGAGCGCGGGATCGCGGACCACGCCGCCCTTCCCCACCTTGCCCTTGCCGACCTCGAATTGCGGCTTGATGAGTGC
Source organism: Allostellaceae bacterium (assembly GCA_035604335.1). Taxonomy (GTDB): domain Bacteria; phylum Pseudomonadota; class Alphaproteobacteria; order ATCC43930; family CGMCC-115725; genus DASZHJ01. The sequence goes on from DATNIT010000264.1 coordinate 2,386, forward strand.
CACCAGCCGGGCGCTCTCTCCCGTGAGAGCGAGCGGCGCCGGCAGCACCACCTCGAGACCGATGAAGCTCGCATCGCAGACGATGAGATCGATCGGCTCCGGCACCTGGGCGCGCGTGAGGCTGCGCGCATTGACGCGCTCGAGCAGCACGACCCGCGGATCCGCCCGCAGCTTGGCCGCCAGCTGGCCATATCCGACATCGACGGCATAGACCCGGGCGGCACCGCGCGCGAGCAGCACATCCGTGAAGCCGCCCGTGGACGCCCCCACATCGAGCGCGACGGCGCCCGCGGGATCGATCGAGAAATGGTCGAGCGCGCGGACGAGCTTCAGGCCACCTCTGGAAACCCAGGGATGCGCGCGGCCCTTGACTTCGATGAGCGTCTCCGGGGCGAGCGATACTCCGGGCTTGTCGAGACGCCGGTCGCCGCTCCAGACCAGCCCAGCCATGATCAGCGCCTGGGCCTTGCTGCGGGTCTCGGCCAGACCCCGCTCCACCAGCAGCGCATCAAGGCGCCGGCGCGCGCTCCTGGCGCCGCTCACGGGAGCGTACCGGCCTCCCGCGCGGGGATTCGATCTTTGCGCGGGATAACCCGATTAGGCCCGAGCGGAAGCGGCGCGCGCTTGTCGCCCGAGCGCGGAGAGCGCGGTCTCCGCGATGTGCCGGGCATTGAGGCCGGCCTGATCGTACTGCTTGGCGGGCGAGTCATGATCGATGAAGCAATCGGGCAACACCATCGGCCGGACCTTGAGCCCTTGGTCGAGCTGGCCGGAGGTGGCGAGGTGGTGCAGCACATGCGAGGCAAAGCCCCCGATCGAGCCCTCCTCGATGGTGATCAGGACCTCGTGCTCCCGCGCGAGCCGATCGATCAGGTCGGTGTCGAGCGGCTTCGCAAAGCGCGCGTCGGCGACGGTGGTGGAAAGCCCGTAGGTCGCGAGCTCGTCGGCGGCTTTCAGGCATTCCTGCAACCTCGCGCCCAGGCTCAGGACGGCGATGCTGGTGCCTTCGCGCACGACGCGGCCGCGGCCGATCGGGAGCGGCTCGCCGTGCTCCGGCAGCGGCACCCCGATGCCCTCGCCGCGGGGGTAGCGGAGCGCGCTCGGCCGGTCGTCGATCGCCGCCGCGGTCGCCACCATGTTGACGAGCTCCGCCTCGTCAGCCGCCGCCATGATCACGAAGCCCGGCAGGCAGCCGAGATAAGCGACATCGAACGAGCCCGCATGGGTGGCGCCATCGGCACCCACCAGACCCGCGCGATCCATGGCGAACCGTACCGGCAGGCGCTGGATCGCCACATCGTGCACGACCTGGTCGTAGGCGCGCTGCAGGAAGGTCGAGTAGATCGTCGCGAAAGGCCGCATCCCCTCGCAGGCGAGCCCGGCCGCGAAGGTCACCGCGTGCTGCTCGGCGATGCCGACGTCGAAACACCGGTCCGGGAATTTCTCCGCGAACTTGTCGAGGCCCGTGCCGGACGGCATCGCCGCCGTGATCGCGATGATGCGATCGTCGCGCGAGGCCTGGTCGATCAGTGCCTTGGCATAGACGCCGGTGTAGCTCGGCGCGCTGGGCTTGCCCTTGGCTTGCGCGCCGGTCGCCACGTCGAACTTCACGACGCCGTGGTATTTGTCCGCCGCCGCCTCGGCCGGCGCATAGCCGTGGCCCTTCTGCGTCACCACATGAATCAACACCGGACCCTTTTCCGCGCTCGAGCGGACGTTCTTGAGCACCGGCAGGAGATGGTCGAGGTTGTGGCCGTCGATCGGGCCCACGTAATAGAAGCCGAGTTCCTCGAAGAGCGTGCCGCCCGTGACGAAGCCGCGGGCGTATTCCTCGGCGCGCTTCGCGGCCCGCTCCAGCGGGCCCGGGAACTTGCTCGCCATCTCCCGCGCGAGGTGCCGGAGACTGCGGTAGGGCTTCGACGACAGGAGCCGCGAGAGATAGGCGCTCATGGCGCCCACCGGCGGCGCGATGGACATGTCGTTGTCGTTGAGGATCACGATCAGGCGCGCGTCCATCGAGCCCGCGTTGTTCATGGCTTCGTAAGCCATGCCCGCGCTCATCGCGCCGTCTCCGATGACCGCAATCACGTTCTGGCTTTCGCCCTTGAGATCGCGCGCCACCGCCATTCCCAGGGCCGAGGAGATCGAGGTCGAGCTGTGCGCGGCGCCGAACGGGTCGTACTCGCTCTCCGCGCGCCGCGTGAAGCCGGACAACCCGCCGCCCTGCCTGAGCGTGCGAATCCGGTCCCGCCGCCCGGTGAGAATCTTGTGTGGATACGCCTGATGTCCCACGTCCCAGATCAGCCGGTCCTTGGGCGTCTCGAAGACATAATGCAGCGCGACCGTGAGCTCCACCACGCCCAGGCCTGCGCCGAGATGGCCGCCGGTCACCGAGACCGCGTCGATCAGCTCCTGGCGCAGCTCGGCCGCCACCGCGCCGAGCTCGCTCTCCTCGAGGCGCCGCAAATCCGCGGGGTAGACGATCCGGTCCAGATAAGGAGTGCGGTTCGAGAGCGGCCGTGGTGCGTCTGCGCCGCTGGGCGCGGGAGGCAGGGGCGATTGCGTCACGATGGCCTTTCCTAACTCTGTTGTTACCAAAGCAAAATGCCGCTCTCGCGTTCGAGATGAACGGCACGGCCGGTCACTTAAGCTCACATAAACACAGACGAAACAAATACGCAATTCAACCGCACGATTACGCGATTGGCGCGGGCACGGGAGCCAGTCGAACCGAGGCCCGCAACAAAACAACATGAAAATGTGGCAGATTTGGGCCGGTTCCGTTTCTGGCGCCGAACGAATATGCAGCCAGCGGAGGGCAGGATCGATTTGCCTATTCCCCGCAGGCCGGGTTACTTTCCGGCGGCAACTGCGAGGTATTCATGCACCAGCCGGCCGCCAACGGCTCCCCCGCAAGACGGCGCTTGCGAGTCGTGCTCGCCCAGCCCCGGGGCTTCTGCGCCGGGGTGGAGCGGGCCATCGAGATCGTCGAGCGCGCGCTCGAGAAGTACGGCCCCCCGATCTACGTCCGGCACGAGATCGTGCACAACCGCCACGTGGTGGAGCGGCTGCGCGCCAAGGGCGCGCGATTCGTCGACGAGCTCGACGAAATACCGCCGGGAAGCGTCACCATCTTCAGCGCGCACGGCGTCTCGCGCGCGGTCGAGCAGTCGGCGGAGAACCGCACTCTGCCGGTGATCGACGCCACCTGCCCGCTGGTTTCCAAGGTGCATAGCGAAGGCCAGCGCTACGCCGCGCAAGGCCGCGAGATCATCCTGATCGGCCACGCCGGCCACCCCGAGATCGAGGGCACGATGGGCCGGATCGACGGCAAGGTGCACCTCATCTCGAAGGCGGAGGAGGTCGGCAATCTCCGGGTCAGCGATCCCACGAAACTCGCCTTCATCACCCAGACCACGCTCAGCGTGGACGACACGCGAGCCGTGATCGATGCGCTCAAGGAGCGCTTCCCCGGCATCGTCGGACCCGACACCAAGGACATCTGCTACGCCACGCAGAATCGCCAACGCGCCGTGCGCGAGCTCGCGAGCGAGGTGGACGTCATGCTGGTGGTGGGCGCCGCCAACAGCTCGAACTCCAACCGCCTGCGCGAGATCGCCGCCGAGCAGCGCGTGCCCAGCTACCTGATCGCCGACGCCGATGCCCTCGACGCGCGCTGGCTCGAGGGCGTGTCGTCGATCGGCATAACCGCGGGAGCCTCGGCGCCCGAGGACCTCGTGCAACGGCTGATCGAGCGCCTGCGGCAGCTCGCCGACGTGGATCTGCAGATGTCGCCCGGCATCACCGAGAACGTCCGCTTCCGGATGCCGGCGGAGCTTGCGGAAATGAGCGCTTGATCAACGCCTGCCCCGAGTCTTTACTCGTCCTTCCCCGACAATGAGGATCTGAACCTTGGCCGTACCGCTCAATCAGAAGCTTCGCGTCGGCACCTATATCGTGAAGCAGCACCTCATGGGCGTGCGGCGCTATCCGCTGGTGCTCATGCTGGAGCCGCTGTTCCGCTGCAACCTCGCTTGCGCCGGCTGCGGCAAGATCGATTATCCCGATCCCATCCTGAACCAGCGCCTCACGGTCGAGCAGTGTCTCGAGGCCGTCGACGAGTGCGGCGCGCCCGTGATTTCGATCGCCGGCGGCGAGCCCCTGCTCCACCGCGAGATCGAGCAGGTGGTCGAGGGCATCATCGCGCGCAAGAAATTCGTCTATCTCTGCACGAACGCGCTCCTCATGGAGAAGAAGATCGACCGGTTCAAGCCGAACCCGTTCTTCGTGTGGTCGGTGCATCTGGACGGCGACCGCGAGATGCACGACAAGTCGGTCTGCGAGGAGGGCGTCTACGACCGGGCTGTGGCCGCGATCAAGCTCGCCCGCGACCGCGGCTTCCGCGTCAACATCAACTGCACGCTCTTCGACGGCACCGACCCCGTCCGCGTGGCGAAGTTCTTCGACGACGTGATGGCGATGGGCGTGCACGGCATGACGGTCTCGCCGGGCTACGCTTACGAGCGCGCGCCAGACCAGGCGCATTTCCTCAACCGGCGCAAGACCAAGCAGCTGTTCCGCGACATTTTTCGGCTCGGCCGGGGACACAAGTGGCAGTTCAGCCAGTCCTCGCTCTTCCTCGATTTCCTGGCCGGCAATCAAGACTACCACTGCACGCCCTGGGGCAATCCGACCCGGAACTATTTCGGCTGGCAGCGGCCCTGCTATCTCCTGGGCGAAGGCTACGCCAAGACCTTCAAGGAGCTGATGGCCGAGACCGACTGGGACGCCTACGGTACCGGCAACTACGAGAAGTGCGCGGATTGCATGGTGCACAGCGGATACGAGGCGACCGCCGTTGTGGACGCGGTGAAGCGTCCGCTGAGGGCGCTCGGCGTCGCGCTCTCCGGCATTCGCACCGAGGGCACCATGGCGGAGGAGATCCCGCTCGAGCGGCAGCGCCCGGCCGAGTACGTGTTCTCGCGGCATGTCGAGCAGGCGATGACGCGGCTCGAGCATAAGCGGCCGGAGCGGCAAGCGAGTTAGCGCGCGCAGGATTCGGAGAACCAGGCACCGATATCACGGACGTAGCGAGGCGAACCCGTAGAAGCAATCGAAGCGCCAAACCAAGGGAGGAAAACCATGCCTAACAAATGGAGTAGCGTGTTGGTGGCGACGGCGGCAGCCATCGCTCTGGGATCGATCGGCAGCGCCGAGGCCGGGACCACCAAGCTCAAGCAGATCGGTACGATATCCAATCCGGCGGGGCCGATCGACGGCTTCGACATCAGCTTCGTCGACCAGAAGACGCAGCGGTATTACTTGGCCGACCGCTCCAACAAATCGGTCGACGTGTTCGACGCCAAGACCGACAAATTCATCGGCGGCGTGCCTGGCTTCATCGGCGTCACAATGAAGAACGGCAAGCCCGACAACGATACGTCCGGTCCCGACGGCGTCGTGGTGATCGGCAATCAGGTTTGGGCCGGCGACGGCGACAGCACCATCAAGATCATCGACCTCAAGACCATGAAGATCGTCGAGACCATCAATACCGGCGGGAAGACGCGCGTCGACGAGATGGCTTACGATCCAAAGGACGGCGTCTTCATCGGCGTCAACAACGCGGAGGATCCGCCCTTCGCCACGCTGATCTCGACCAAGAAGGGCCACAAGGTCATCGCCAAGATCCCCTTCGAGGATGCGACCGACGGGGCGGAGCAGCCGGCCTATAACCCGGCCGACGGGATGTTCTACGTGTCGATCCCCGAGCTCAAGAAGGACGCCAAGAAGAACGCGGTCGCGGTGATCAATCCGAAGACCGGCAAGCTGGATAGGATGATACCGGTCGACAATTGCCACCCGAACGGCCTCGCTTTCGGGCCAGGCGGCAATTTCGCGCTGGGCTGCACGGCCGACGGCAAGGAAATGCCGGCGATCATCACGATCATGAACTACAAGACCGGAAAGGTCGTGAAGGAAGTGCCGGAGATCGGCGCCGCTGACATGGTTTCGTACAACCCGAAGACTGGCCAGTACTACACAGGCTCGCGCGGCATGCCGGGCGGCCCGGTGCTGGGGATCATCGACGCCAAGACCAACACCCTCGTGGACAAGGTCGCGATCAAGGGCGGCAATCCGCACTCGGTGGACGCGAACCACGCGAATGGACACGTCTACATGCCCGCGGGCAGCGCCAATGGCGGTTGCGGTTGCGTCATGGTGTTCGCGCCGCAGTAAACGTTGGGCATCGCGGCCCCGGGCGCCTCGGCTCCGGGGTCGCGATCCCCTGCGGTTCAGCAGGAGATGCATCGATGGGCTACACGCTCGAGCAGCTTTCGGACGAGTGCCACGGCATCCTCAAACGCGACCCCGGCCCGGCGGGCCGCACGCGGGTCGCCGCCCTCATCGAGAAGGCGCTCAAGGACGACGCGTTCGTCGCGAAGCACCTCGGCGCCGGCACGCCCGAGCGGAAGGTCCTTTATCAGGATCCCGAGCTCGGCTTCTGCATCCTCGCCCATGCCTACGAGGGCGTGAAGGAGAGCAAGCCGCACGACCACGGGCCGTCCTGGGCGATCTACGGCCAGGCGCGCGGCGAGACCATCATGAGCGATTGGGCGCTGGTCGAGCCCGCCACTGAGACCAAGGCCGGCAAGGTGCGGCACCTCCGGAGCTACGCGCTCAAGCCCGGCATGGCCCGGCTCTACAACGAGGGCGACCTGCATTCCCCGCGCCGCGAAGGGCCGACCCGACTCATCCGCGTCGAGGGCACGAACATGGACAAGGTGCGCCGGCTCTCCTACGAGAGCGTTTGAGTCGCGCGCTTCTCGATCACGGCGGCAGCGGCTCGCCGCCGGGCTTGCTGAGCCAAACCCAGCGCTTGCCTTCGGCGTCGTAGCGCACAATGGCGGAGCTGTCGGGGCCGAGGCCGCGCTCGGGATAGGCCTTGAAATCGTAGAGGCCGTCGACGCCCGCGAAATCCGAGAGCCCCGCGATGTATTGCCGGAGCTGGTCGGCGGTGGCTTCGGGCCCGAGCTTGCGCAGCGCCTCCACCACGATCAAGCCGGCATCCCAGGACGTCGCCACCATGTTGTCGGCCTTGAGGCCGCGCTCGGCCAAGATCGCGTACATTTCGTGCTGCACCGTCTCGACCCGCGGATCGAGCTGCAGCACGCCCTCGTGCTCGGGAAACAGCGCCGAGGGCACCATGAACTGCTTCGGCAAGAAGTCTACGTACTGCGCCATCTGGGCGAAAGTCTGGTTGCCGCTGCTCGGCGCGATCGGCAGATCGAGAGCCGCTTGGATCGCGGCCTTGAAGACGGTCGCGACCGGCGCACCCGTCGACCACGCGATGACGGCCTTGGCCCCCGATGCCTTGATGCGCTCCATCTGCGCCGCGACACTCACGTCGGTCGGATTGAAGTGCTGGTGCTCCACCAGCTTGACCCCGCGATTCTCGGGCTGCGCGAGGATCTGATCGATCGCGCGGTCGGCGTCCTGGCCGGTGGCGTCGGTGCCGGAGAGCGCCGCGATCTCGGTCCAGCCCTTGAGCCGGTAATAGCGGATCAGCGCCGCGATCTGGTCATAGGACGAGCTGCTCGCCGAGAAGGCGTAGCTTCCCGCCGCCGGATGGAAGCCCGGCGACAGGCAGTACATCACCGGCCCGTTCTTCATCAGCGGCGCCATGGCGTTGCACATGGCGACAAGGCTCGAGCCCAGGATCACCGCGGGGTGCTGCGCCACCAGGCTGGTGGCGAGCTGTACCGCGACCTGCGGGCTCGTCTGATCGTCGTGGAACACGAGATGCAGCGGCCGACCCTGAATGCCGCCGGCCTTGTTGACGCTGGCCTCCAGCGCCTGAAGGCTGTCCTGCTGTCCCTTGCCGACGAAGGAGCCGCCGCCCGTCATCGGCAGCACCACGTGGATCTCGTAGGGGTCGGCGGCGCGTGCCGGATCGACCGACGCCGACGCGATGAGCGCGAGCGCGGCGCAGCCCGCAGTGGCCGACCATCTCATGGCGTGTCCTCCGATTTATTTCGGGCGTAACTCTATGCGTGGCGCAGCGCGGCGCCAAGCGCACTGGCGGCGCGGCGCAGCGTGTCGAGCGCGGCCCTCGTCTCGCGCGCAAGCGTGACCAGCGCCGGGATCTGTCCGGGCTGTGCGACGATCGAGCCCAAGACCCGCACGCTTGCTCGTCCGGATCTGGTGAGCGGCACCAGCGCCGCCGCCGGCAGATTTCGGTCGGCGGAATCCGCGATGACGCGAAACACCAAGAAGGGAATGCGCGCACGTTTGGCCGCGATGGCGACGCGATGGCTCTCGAGGTCGACCGCGATGGCGTGAGTGGCCTCCCGCAGCCGGGCCTTCTCGCCCGCGGTAGCCGCGATCCGATCGGCGCCCAGGATTCCCCCGACCACCAGCGGGATTCCGGCGGCGTGTGCCGAGCGGGTAAGCCGCGCGTGCCATTCGACGTCGACCCAATGGGCCTCGCCGTCCATGGCGCGCACGGCCGCGGGGGCGATGAGCGTGCCGCTGGCGAGGTCGGGCGCAAGGCCGCCGGCGATCCCGAAGCTCACGAGACCGGGCACGCCCTGCTCGATGAGGATGCGGATCGCCCGCTCGGTGCCTTCCGGAGTTCCCGCGCCCGCCGCCGCAACCAGGCCCGCTTGCCGGGCGATCTCGGCTTCGGCCGCGAGGCCGGTCACCGCGCCAGTCGCCATTACATGCCGTAAGGCGTCGTGGCGGCGTTGCCGCGCTTCAGGTTGCGGTAGCGCGCGAGCGCCCAGAGCGGGAAGAACGCGCGATAGCCGTGGTAGCGCAGGTAGAACATGCGCGGGAAGCCGACCGCCGTATAGAGGTCCTCGTCCCAGAGGCCGGCCGCGGTCTGCGTCGAAAGGAGATACTGGATGCCCCGCTCGACCGCCGGATGCGCCGTCTCGCCCGCCGCCATCAGACCAAGCAAGGCCCACGCGGTTTGCGAGGGCGTGCCCTCCTTGGCTTCGCCCCGCGGCTGGTCCGCCCAATAGGACCGGCCATCCTCGCCCCAACCGCCGTCGGACCGCTGGCATGCCAGCAGCCAGGCTACCGCGCGGCGGATCGCCGGCGATCCCCGGTCGACATTCGCGGCATTGAGCGCCGAGAGCGCCGACCAGGTGCCGTAGATGTAATTCGTGCCCCAGCGGCCGAACCAGGAGCCGTCCGGCTCCTGCTCGCGCAGGAGATACTCGACGCCCGCGGCGAACACCTGGTCGTCGCGATCGCCCTCCACGTTGAGCATTTGGCCGAGCAGGCTGACGCAGCGCGCGGAGACGTCGGCGGTCGGTGGATCCAGCAACGCGCCGTGATCGGCGAAGGGAATGTAGTTCAGGTGGTAATACTCATTGTCCGCGTCGAAGGCGCCCCAGCCGCCGTTGCGGCTCTGCATGCCCTCGATCCATTCGGTCGCGCGGTCGATCGCGGTGCGGTAGCGCGCGGCATCGCGGCGATGCATGGCGAGCGCCACCACCGCGGTATCGTCGACATCGGGATAGTGCGGGTTGGCGTATTGGAAGGCCCAACCGCCCGGCCGCAGGCCGGGCCGCCATTCCGCCCAATCGCCCTTCACGTCGAGGATCTGCCGCTCGGCAAGCCAATCGAGCCCGCGCGTTGCCGCCGTCTCCGCCGCATCCCCGCCCGCCTCCAGGAGCGCGTGACAAACCAACCCCGTGTCCCACACCGGCGAGACGCAGGGCTGGCAATAGGACCGGCCAGGCTCCAGCACCAGCAGCTTCTTCAACGAGCGCTTGGCCGTGACGAGGTGCGGATCGTCCTTGGGATAGCCCAGACACTCGAACATCATCACGGAGTTCGCCATCGCGGGATAAATGGCGCCCAGCCCGTCCTCGCCGTTGAGCCGCTCCTTCACGAACGCCACCGCCTTCGCGATTGCGCGCGCGCGCCAGCCCTCGGGAAAGTACGGCTCGACCATACGCAGATGGCGATCAAGGCGCGCAAAAGCTCCAGCCCAGACCGATCCCGTCAGGCCCGGCGGCGGAATCGGGGCGCCCGGAACGAACAGCTCCTGCACGGAGACGCCGCGCGGATTGCGAGCCCGCGGCTTCTTCGCCATCAGCACCAGCAGCGGCACGATCACGGTGCGCGACCAGTAGGACACTTTGCTCAGATGGAAGGCGAACCAGCGCGGCAGGTGCATGATCTCGACCGGCATCACCGGCACATGTCGCCAATCCAACTCCCCGAAGAGCGCGAGTTGAACGCGCGTGAAGACGTTGACGCCGCAGGCGCCGCCATGGGCCAGCACCGCCTCGCGCGCCCGTTTCATATGCGGCGCGTCCGGAGAATCCCCCGCCGCTTTCAGGGCAAAATAAGCCTTCACGGTCGCGGAAATATTGAAATCGCCGCCGTGGAACAGGGGCCAGCCGCCGTGATCGGCCTGGATCGAGCGGATGTACTGGGCGAGCGCCTGCTGCTCGCCCTCGTCGATCTCGTCGAGGTAGTGCTGCAGCAGCAGATACTCCGCGGGGATCGTGACGTCGGCCTCGAGCTCGAAGACCCAGTGCCCGTCCGGCCGCTGCTGGCGCAGCAACGCCTCGGCCGCGCCCTCGATCGCCTCGTCGAGGCTGGGCGGCGCTGGGTCGGGGGCATGGGCAAAGGCGCTGGAAGATCCCATCGGTCGGTCGTGCATAAGCCCGGATCGTGATGCGGGCGCCACCATGGCGTCGGCAGCCGCTTGCCTCAAGTCTTTTGTGGCAGGAGCGCGGCGGCCGCGGCGAAGCCGGAGCGGATCGCACCCTCTATGGTGGCGGGGAGCCCGGTATCGGTCCAGTCGCCGGCGAGCACGAGGTTCTCCGAGCGCGTGCGCGTCCTGGGTCGGCGCACGACCTGCGCCGGCGTCGCCGCGAAGGTGGCGCGGCGCTCCTTGACGATTTGCCAGGGCGGCAGCGGCTCGGCGGGCATGTCATAGGCGCGCGCGACATCGCGCCAAAGGACCTGCGCCAAATCTTCCGCGGACGTGTCCATCAACCGATCCGCCGCGCTCACGGTCACCGAGAGCACCTCGCGCTTGTGGAACACCCATTCCGCCGTGCCGCCGATCAGCCCGATGAAGAGCGGTGCAGCCGCGGGTGCGGCGATCTTGTAATGCGCGTTCAGGATGGCGCGAAATTCGTCGGGCACCGTGAGCCCAGGCAGCAGCCGCGCGGCCACCGGTGCGGTGACCGCAAGTACCACCGCATCGTTCGGGCCCAGCTCCACGCGGCCCTCGTCGAAATCGAGGGCCGTGATCCTGGCCGTCGTTTGCTCGATGGCGCGCAGGCGCGAGCCGAAGCGGACGGCGGCGCCCAGCGTCGCCAAACGTGCGAGCGCGGGATCGACCAGGCTCTCGGAGAGCCCGTCGCGCGGAACCAGCGGCCGGCACGCGGCACCGCCTCGGCCGAAGCTTTCGCCGATCACACGGCTCAGCAGCCGAGCCTGCCCGGCCTCCGCCTCGGTATTGAGCGCCGCCACCGCGAGCGGTTGCCAAAGCCGGCGGAAGAGCCTGTCGTCCGCCAGCATCGCCGCGACCGTCGCGTCCCCACGAGCGCATTTGAGACGGAGCGCTCGCAGGTAGTCCCACGCGGAGGTGCCGGGGACGCGGCGGCTCGCGCTCCAAACCCACCAGGGGACGCGGCCGGCGTTCGGCCGCAGCGTCCAGCGCTCGCCGCTCGCGACATCGAGAAAGGGATAAGCGGGCTCGTCAGGCCCGATCAGCGTGTCCCGCGCGCCGATCGCGTCGAGATACGCCATCGCCGCGGTGTTGCCTGCGATCAGCAGGTGATTGCCGTTGTCGATCCGGCAGCCCAGCGTGGCGTCGAGATAGGAGCGGCAGCGTCCACCCGCCTGCCGGCTCGCCTCGTGCAGCACGACGGTGCGGCGCGCTTCGGCGAGGCGCAGGGCCGCGGCGAGCCCCGCGAGCCCGGCGCCGACGACGTGGATACAGCTCACAGCACGCCGTATCGGAACGCGAACCAGAGCTTGAGCGCGGCGGGGATCTTCACGTCACGCTCGATGTCGCGCCAGCCCCGGCGCCGCAGGCGTCGGAGGATCGCATGATAGACCGCGCCCATCGCCGCGGCCGGCCGCATCGGGCGGCGCGGACAGTCGCGCATCGCCGCACGAGCGTCGGCGAAGTGCCGCTCGGCGATCTCCGCCAGCGCTGCGCAGACCCGTGGCAATGCTGGATCGCCGAGCACCGTCGGCGGATCGGTCGCCGATATACCCTGGGCTTGCAGGAGCTCACGCGGCAGATAGAGGCGACCGCGAGCGCTGTCCTCGACGAGATCGCGCAAGATGTTCGTAAGCTGGAGCGCGCGTCCGAGCGAGTGCGCGACGCGGTCGGCCGCTTCCGTGGCGACGCCGAAGGCGCGGACGGAGAGCCGCCCCACCGCGCTCGCGACCCGGTCGCAATAAAGATCGAGCTCGGCGAGGCTCGGCGCGCGGATATCGGCGGCGTCCATCTCCATGCCGTCGATTACCGCGAGAAAATCCTCGCGCCTGAGCCCGAAGGCGCGCGTGGGCCGAAGCAGCGCACGCCCCGTGGTGGTGGCCGGGCGGCCTGCAAGGAGGGCGTCGATCTCGCGCCGCCAGGCGTCGAGGTCACGGCGCTTGACCTCCGGCGCGGCGGCGCCGTCGGCGATGTCGTCCACCTCGCGGCAGAAGGCGTAGATCGCGAACATGGCGTCGCGCCGCGCTTCCGGCAGCACGCGCATCGCCCAATAGAACGAGGTGCCCGCGGCCTCCACGCGCGCGCGGACGGCGGCGCGCGCCTCCTCCGCGGTTTCGGCGGCGCGCGCGGGAGCGACGGCGATGCTCAAAGCGAGCTAGGCTCGATGATCGGCCACGATGGCGACCGCCACGTCATTTTTCCCGCGTCCCCCGGCATTGAGACGCTTCCTGGCGCGCTCGGCATAGGCGGCGCGGCGCGCATCGGTACCGAGTTTCCACATGCGCTCGGCCATCCGGATCACCAGCGCATCCGAAACGCGAACCTCTTCGTTCTCGATCTTAAGCGTTGCCATGACTGCCTGAGTCTCCCGCAGAGATTAACCTTGGATAGCATCATGCCATGCCGGGAAAGAAAAGCCCCGCCTGAGCGTCAAGCTGCGGCTTGGATCAAGCGAATGTCCCGCGAACGCGTGCCCAGTCGGCGATCGCGTCCTCCTGGCCGGGCACGAGTTGGATCGTGAACTGCGTGTAGCCGGCATCGCGCAGCGTCCCGATGCGGCGCCTGATCTCCGCCTCGGTTGCCGTGAAGGTCGTGGCACGGATGAGGTCGGCCGTCACGAAGCGCCGCTCCTCCGGCTTCACGAAGAGGAGATGCCCGCGGTGGTTCTGGAGATAGCGGGCGTCCGCCGGCTCGAAGCTGCGCGCCAAGGCGATGTAGCCCTCGGTTTCCGCCCGCGCCTTCGACGGCATGCTGGTTCCCGGGGCCAAGCCCGAGAGCGCCTCGTCCGCCGCGCGGTGCAGCATCACCGCGGCGCGCGGTCCGGCCTGCGCCATGGCCCGGTCGGAATCGGCGGGCTCGTCATCCCCGAGCACGCAGCCCAAGGCGAAGGCGGTGGCGGAGAGATCCGCCGGCGCGCGCCCGGCTTTCAGCCACTCGTCACGCATCGCCGCCACCTCGCGCGCGCCGGTCTCGACGGTGCTGACGAAGGTGATCCACCCCGCGGCGAGCCGTGCCGTCAGCGCGCGGCTGCGAGGACCGAAGGCCGACAGATGCAGCGGGATGGGATCGCGGATGTTGAAGAGCTCCGCCTCCGGATTGAGAAAGCGGATCTTGTGCTCCTGTCCCTCCATCTCGAAATCGACGGTCTCGCCGCGCAGCAGCCCGTAGACCTGCGCGACATAGGCCTCCATCGCCTTGATCTTCATGGCACCGAACCCCATCGCGCGGCGCGCCGTGAACCCCGTGCCGACGCCGAAATCGATGCGGCCGGGCGCGAGTCTGTTCAGCGAGGCGAGCGCATTCGCGGTGACGGGAGCGATGCGGTTCGAGGGTACCAGCACGCCGGTGCCGAGGCGGATGCGGCGCGTGTTGACCGCGGCCGCGGCCATGGCGACGAAGCAATCGGCGCTCAGCATCTGCGTGTCGTAGAACCAGGCGTGCGTGAAGCCCAGTTCCTCCGCGCGCTGCACGATCTTCCAGGAATCCGCTGCCGCGGGCAGCGCGATGCCGAAATCCATCTCGACCTCTCCTCTGCCGGAGGACGCTCTACGAGCACCCTATCAAGATCGAGCGAAGACGGGAAACCGTGGCCTCACGGTAGGCGCCTCGATTGTCGCCCGCGCCAGAGGCCGACCAGCACCGAGGCGCCGAAGTCGTAGGGCGTGAGCTTGACGCGCCCGGCGACGGGATCGCCTCGGCGCAGCCGCGCGGTCAACCGCTCCGCGAGGTTCACGATCACCGCGGTCTCACGCCGCAAGCCCGCGCTCGCCACGCGGGGCGGCAAGCCGTGGGCCTCGCGCACGAGCTCCGCGGTCCGATCGAGGAGATGATCGAGCGCCGCGCGCAAGCCGGGCGTCGCGGCCGGCAGATATAGATCCTCGATGCGCGAGCCGAAGCGCTCGAGTACCTCCGTCGGGAGATAGACGCGGTCGAGATCCCGGCGATCGGCGACGCAGTCCTGCAAGTGGTTCAGCACCTGGAGCGCGGAGCAGAGCGCGTCGTTCGGCGGCCAGGTATCGCGGCTCTCGCCATGGAGGTCGAGCACCTGCCGGCCGACGGGCGAGGCCGAGTAGCGGCAGTAGCCCATGAGGTCGTCCCAATCCCGGTAGCGCAGCTTGGTGGCGTCCAGGCGGAACGCGCGCAGGATGTCGTGGCAGTGCTGCGCGGTAACACCGGTCTCGATCAGGCTGTCGCGCATGGCGCGCGCCGCGGGCGCATCGTCGCCGCGCGCGCCCTCCAGCACCTCGCCCATGCGGTCGAGCCGGCGCACTTTCTCCTCGGGACCGAGCGCGGGATTGTCCGCGACGTCGTCGGCCTCGCGCGCGAAGCGATAGAAGGCATGCACGTGCGGCCGCAGCTCGGCGCGGATGAGCCAAGAGCCGACCGGAAAATTCTCGTCCCGCGCCGCTTTGCCGGAAGGCGTCTCGACGTTCGCGGACATCAGGCGCGGCTCTGCTGCTGGATGCGTCCCTTCCATTCGCCCCCTTTGCCCAGCCAATGCCGACGCGCGGAATCGACGGTCGCGGCAGCGTAGATGATAGCGATCAGCGGCAGCAGCGGCGCCCACGCCGGCGAGCGCTCATAGAGCCGGAGCGTCGGCAGGAATGCCGACGCCATCGCGGCCCAGGCGGCCACTCCCAGGGTCGCGGCCTCGGTGCCGGAGAGGAACGCCAGCACCGGCGCCACGAACGCAAGCACCAAGCCCAGTACGGTCGCCGCCAGCACCACCGGCGAGTACCCGAGTTGGGCGTAAGCGGTGCGCGCCACCATGCGCCAAATATCGCCGAGCCCGGGATAGGGCCGCAAGCTTCGCGTCTTGCCGCTGAGCCCGAGCCAGATCGGCCCGCCCTCCTTGGCGGCGCGGCCCAGCGCGCAATCGTCGATGATCTCGCCGCGGATCGCCTCGATGCCGCCGATCCGCCGCAGTACCTCGCGGCGCACCAAGACGCAGCCGCCGGCGGCGCCCGCGGTGCGCTTCATGGGATCCCGGATCCAGGAGAATGGGTAGAGCATCTCGAAGAAGAACACGAAAGCCGGAATCATGAACCGCTCGGCGAGGCTCTCCGCGCGAAGCTTCACCATGAGCGAGGCGAGATCGACGCCCGCCTCGACGCGCGCAGCAAGCTCGCGGAGGTTCGTCGCGTGATGCACGATGTCGGCGTCGGTCAATAGAATCAGTTCCGGCGTTTCCGCTTGCGAATTCGATAGAGCGGCTTCCTTTTCCTCGTCATGGCCGGGCTTGTCCCGGCCATCCACGTTTTCGTCAGTCGCAAAAGAACACGTGGATGCCCGCGACAAGCGCGGGCATGACGACCGTGAGGAAGCAGCGCGCTCCTCGATCGCCTCGAGGCCCTCGTTGAGCGCCCAGAGTTTCCCGGTCCAGCCAGGCGGCAAGTTGCGCGCGCGCATGACTGTCAGGCGCTGTGCGGCTCCCACGGCCGTGGCGGCGTCGCGCGCGCGGTCGACGGTGCCGTCGGCGCTATGGTCGTCGACTAGAATGACCGAGAAGCCGCCGGGATAGTCCTGGCTCAAGAGAGAGCGCAGGGCTTCGCCGATGAACTCCGCCTCGTTGCGCGCGGGCACCACCGCCGTGATGCTGGGCCAACGCGTGGGGACAGGTGCCGGCGGCAGCACGCCCTCGCGCCAGAATCCGCCACGACCGAACAAGAGATAGAGCCAGATGCCGAAGCTGGCGGCGGCGATCACGTCCCAGGCGGTCATCGCAGCATCCCCGCCGCGCGGAACCACTGGATGGCGTCGGCGAGTGCCTGATCCACCGGACGCGCGCGGTAACCGAGTTCCCGCTCCGCCTTTGCCGGCGAGAAAAACATCTTCTTGCGTGCCATGCGCAAGCTGTCGAACGTCACCATCGGCTCCTTCCCCGTCAATCGGCCCCACGCCTCCGCCGCGCACGCGACCGGCCACACCACCGGCAATGGCAGACGCAGTTTCGGCGGGCGGCCGCCCGTTATCGCCGCGATCCGGCGGAGAATCTCCGCCAGAGATAGGTTCTCGCCGCCGAGGATGTAGCGCTCTCCCACACGGCCATGCTCCTCCGCCAGCAGATGGCCTTGAGCGACATCGTCGACATGGACGAGATTGAGGCCGGTGTCGACGAAAGCGGGCATACGGCCCGAGGCCGCCTCCACGATCATCCGCCCCGTGGGCGTGGGCTTGATGTCGCGTGGGCCGATCGGCGTCGAGGGGTTGACGATCACCGCCGGCAGCTTCTGCGTCCCCACCAGGCGGCGCACCTCCGCCTCGGCCAGAAACTTCGAGCGCTTGTAGGGCCCGACCATGTCGCCGAGCGTGCTCGGCGTCGTCTCGTCGGCGGGCGTGCCGTTGGCGTGAAGGCCCAGGGTGGCGACGCTCGAGGTGTAGACCACGCGTTCGACACCCGCGGCGAGCGCGGCGGTCATCAGCGTGCGGGTACCCTCGACATTGGCGCGGTACATCGCCTCGGGATCGCGCACCCAAAGCCGGTAGTCGGCGGCCACATGGTAGAGCGCGCCGCAATCCGCCACGGCCGCGGCGAGGCTCGCGGCATCCTCGAGGGAGCCTTGACAGATCTCAAGGTCGAGTCCGGCGAGGTTGCGGCGATCGCTATTGGGTCGGCAGAGCGCACGGACGCGCCGCCCCGCCGCGATCAGCGCGCGCGCGACCGCGGTGCCGACGAATCCCGTGGCCCCCGTCACCAGTACGGGCTTGCCGGAAGTGGAAACCATGGAAGCTACTGGCTGGCGCGCCGCCCTCAGGTCGCCGCGGCCAGCGCTGGCGCGGGCTGGCCGATGAACCCGCCCGCGACCTCACGGGCTTCGTGATCCGTCGCCACGACGTCCTCGATGCTGGCGACCGGCCGCGCCGGAAGCGCGTCCAAGGTGCGCTCGACGGTGCGGGCGATGTCCAGGAAACCGATGCGCCGGTCGAGAAAGGCGGCGACCGCGACCTCGTTGGCGGCGTTGAGGACGGTGGGCGCCGTGCCGCCCTCGGCGAGCGCCGCGCGCGCCAGCCGAAGCGCGGGGAAGCGCACGGGGTCGGGCGCCTCGAAGGTGAGCCGCGCGAGCCGGGCAAAATCGAGCCGCGGGCTCGGCGCCGCGATGCGGTCGGGCCAGCCGAGCGTGCTCGCGATCGGCGTGCGCATATCCGGCGAGCCCAGCTGCGCCAGCACGGACCCGTCGCTGTAGCAGACCATGCCGTGCACGATCGATTGCGGATGCACCACCACGTCGACGCGCTCGCCCGGAAGGTCGAAGAGATAGTGCGCCTCGATCACCTCGAGGCCTTTGTTCATCATGGTGGCGGAATCGACGGAGATCTTGGCACCCATGCTCCAGTTCGGATGGGCCACCGCCTGCTCCGGCGTCATCCGCTCCATCTCCGCCAGCGTGCGCTCCCGGAACGGACCGCCGCTCGCGGTCAGGATGATCCGCTCGATCGCGTGCCGCCGGTCCTGCTCGAAGACCTGGAAGATCGCGTTGTGCTCGCTGTCGGCGGGCAGCAGGCGGGCGCCGCAGCGTTTCACCTCGTCCGTCACCATGGCGCCGGCGCAGACTAGGGTCTCCTTGTTGGCGAGCGCCACCAGCGCACCCCGCCGGACGGCGGCAAGGGTCGAGGCCAACCCCGCCGCGCCCACGATCGCCGCCATCACCCAGTCGGCGGGCAGCATCGCGGCTTCGACCAGCGCCGAGGCGCCGGCGCCCGCTTCAATCCCGGTACCTGACAGCGCCGCCTTCAACGCCCGGTAGCGGCTTTGATCGGCCACGACCGCGAGTTTGACGCGCAGGCGCTTGGCCTGCTCGGCCAGAAGCTCGACGTTGCGATTGGCGGTCAGCGCCTCGACGGCGTAGCGCTCCGGCTCCGCCTCGACCAGCGAGACCGTGTTGCGTCCGACTGACCCGGTCGAGCCGAGGATGCTGACCCGGCGTATCGATACATTCGGGGATGCCATGGTTACTGATAGACCGCCAACTCAGGCCGCGCCAAGGGCCAAAACTCATGTCTCGGGACAGGGCGGCGCATCGAGATCGCTGGGGGGCCGGCGGAGCGCCTCCACCTGACGGGCGAGCCGCTCCATCCCGTGGTCCCTTATACCCAGCTCCCGAAGGTGCTCAACCGTCGAGAAAAGATATTTAGAACAAGGACCTAGTGCGCCTTCTGCACGTGCGATCACAGCTGCGACCTGGGCCTCGGGCAGCCGGCCGGCGTACCGCTGATGCTGCGGATTCATCGTGAAAGCGAGCGCCGCGACCGGGCCTTCAAGCGTCACGGTTTTGACCCAGCGCGGCCGGTAGGCGCCCGTGACCATCTCCCGGCGCCAGAGGATCATCAGCTCGTGCTCGGCCTGCGCCTCGGCGATTCGATAGGCGACGCCCCGGCAGGACCCGCCCCGCTCCAGCGCCAGCATGAGCCCGGGACAGTCGGGCGTGCCGCGGCCCAAATGGGTCCAGAGGCAAAATCGCCGGTGATAGCCGCGGAGGTCCGCGCAGCGCCGCTCGAGCGTGTGGATCGTGGGGTTCCAGATCAGCGAGCCGTAGGCGAAGACCCAGACGTCGCCGGGAGCATCGGGCCGCGCCTTCAGCAGCGCCGCGATCGAGGCCGCGTGCTCCTCGTCGGTTGCGAGCGTGACGCTGGGGTCGGCGGTGGCGAGCCAGCGCCGCATCGAGCCATCCATGATGCTCTCGCGGGTGAGCTGGATGTTTCCCTTTGGCGTGCTCATGAGGCCGCGTCGGCACCGAGGCCGGCTTGAAGTTTGCCGAGCAGCGCACGCAGGCGGGCGAGCTCGTCGGCGGAGACGCCGCGCACGGCCGCTTCGTTGACGGCTGCGGCGAGCGGCAGCAGTTCCTGACGAAGGGCTCGGCCCCGCTCGGTCAGGAACACGTTGACGATGCGGCGGTCGGTCCGGTTGCGCAGCCGCCGGACGAAACCCTTGCGCTCCATGTTGGTGAGGGCACTGGCGGTGGTCGGCTCCATCATGCCGACGCGCTGGCTCAATTCTCGCTGACTGATCCCGTCCTCCTGCCAGAGCACGCGCAGGAAGTACCACATCCCGATGCTGACGCCATGCGGCGCGATGCGCGCCTGCAAGGCGCGCGTGAAGGCGCGATGGGTCTGGCGGACGAGATAGCCGACGCTGCGGCTGGGCGGCAGCATGTCGTCCTCAAGCGTTTCCGCCGGGATTACCGCTGCTTCTCGTTTACGCGCAACTGCCGCCATGCCGCCCAGGATTGACCCCCGCAGTCCCCTCTGCGATTCTCATGGTTCGATATCTAACCTTTTTCCGCGAAAGGCGCCAGCATTGGACGATTCGGTGCTCGGCCTATCGAACTCCGTGCCGCGGCAGTGGCCCCCGGGCAGGCTCTCCCGCGTGCCCTACTGGATCTACACCGACGCCGACGTCTACCGCGCCGAGCAGGAGCGCATCTTCTGCGGCCGGAGCTGGTGCTACGTGGCGCTCGAGGCGGAAATCCCGAACCCCGGCGATTTCATCCGCACTTATGTGGGCGACAAGCCCGTGGTGGTCGTGCGCGACCAGGAGGGCGGCATCAGCGTGCTGCTCAATCGCTGCGCCCACCGCGGTGTCGAGTTCTGCCAGCACGCGCACGGCAATGTGCGCGAGTTCATGTGCCCCTATCACCAGTGGACCTACGACCTGAAGGGCGCGCTCTTGGGCGTGCCGTTCCGGCGCGGCGTCAAGAAGCAGGGCGGCATGCCCGCGGATTTCCGGCTCGAGGAGCACAACCTGACGCGCCTCGCGGTGGCGCGGCGCCATGGCGCGGTGTTCGCAAGTTTTGCCCAGGACT
This sequence comes from Allostellaceae bacterium, assembly GCA_035604335.1. Taxonomy (GTDB): domain Bacteria; phylum Pseudomonadota; class Alphaproteobacteria; order ATCC43930; family CGMCC-115725; genus DASZHJ01. Next base: position 22,888 of record DATNIT010000264.1, read on the forward strand.
TGGCCCCCCTCGAGGATTATTTGGGGCCGCGCATGCTGGGCTATTTCGACCGCGTGCTCGACGGTCGGCAGCTTACGGTGCTCGGCTACATGCGCCAGCGGATCGGCGCCAATTGGAAGCTGATGTTCGAGAATATAAAGGACCCCTATCACGCGAGCCTGCTGCACGTGTTCCTGGTGACCTTCGGCCTCTTCCGCGCGGACCAGCCCTCGGCGGTGGAGATGGACGAGAGCGGCATGCACAGCGTGCTCGTCTCCATGCGCGGCGAGCAGAAGGCGAACGAGGGCACCGCCGAGATGAAGTCCTTCAAGGCCGACTTCAAGCTCGCCGACCCCCGCCTGCTCGACCCCGTGCGCGAATTTCCCGGGACCGCCACGGTGGTGATGCAGACGCTCTGGCCGAACCTGATCGTGCAGCAGCAGTCGAACACGCTCGCCATGCGCCAATTGGTGACGCGCGGGCCGCACGCGTTCGATCTCATGTGGACGTTCTTCGGTTATGCCGAGGACACTCGGGAGATGACGCAGCGCCGGCTGCGCCAGGCGAACCTCATGGGCCCATCGGGGTTCGTCTCCAACGACGACGGCGAGATCATGGAATTCTCCCAGCACGGCATCGACGCCTTCCCGCGCGATGAGGGCGTCGTGGAGATGGGCGGCCGCGACGTCCGCAACGAGGACCACATGGTGACGGAAGCGGCGATCCGCGGCTTCTATCAGGAGTATCGCCGGGTGATGGGGCTTTGAGGATGTGCGGCTCCCCCTCACCCTCCCATCGCTGCGCGCTGGGTCCCTCCCTCTCCCCTCGGGGAGAGGGTTGGGGTGAGGGGGCCGCGCAGGACTGATCCTCGCATGGCAACCCCCGAGATCCGCGACGAGATCGACGCGCTCTATGCCGACTATGCCGAGGCGCTCGACGACAACGAACTCGAGCGCTGGCCGGACTTCTTCGTCGAGGATTGCCTCTACAAGTTGGTGCCGCGGGAGAATTGGGAGCGCAACCTGCCGATCGCGCTCATGCTCTGCGAGAGCAAGGGCATGCTCCGAGACCGCGTCACCGCCGTGCGTACCACCGCGCTCTACGCGCCCCGCACCTTCCGCCACCTGATCGGCCAGTTCCGCCTCAAAGCCGAGACGCCCGAGCGGATCCACGTCCGCGCGAACTATGTCGTGTTCCAGACGCTCGTCGACGACCTCACGCGCATCCAGAACGCCGGCAAGTACATCGACCTGATCGTGAGGACGCCCGAGGGCCTGCGCTTCCAGGAGAAGATCTGCGTCTTCGATTCGGTGCTGGTGCCGAACTCGCTGATCTATCCGGTCTAGCTCAAGGATTCATCTTGCCGTTCGCGACCGCGACGCGGACGGGCTTCACCTCGATCTTCTGCCAGACGCGCTCTTTCACATAGGGCTCGCGGTCGAGCCAGGCATCGAGCTGCTGCCGGCTCGGGAACTCCACGAAGACGGCGGAGCCGATCATCTTGCCGGCGTCGTCGAGGATGGCGCCGCCGAAGACGATCTCCCCCTTCGCTACCATCGACTTGATGCCCTCGAAGTGCCCGGGCCGCGCGGCCTTGCGACGCTCGGCGGCGCCGGCGTCGATGCCGTCGTAGGCGAGAACCAGGAATTGAGCCATCGTCATCCTCCTGTTCTGATCAAGCCGTCTTGCGCCGCGGCGTCGCGGCTCCGAGCGCGCCCACGCGCTCCAGCACCTGGTCGAGGCGCTTCGCGAGTTCCGCGGTGGCGGGCACCATGGGCAGCCGGTGCTCCTCGTTGGGCAGGAGCCCCAGGCGCTTCATCATGTATTTCATCGGGATCGGATTCGTGTCGAAGAACACGGCTTGATTGAGCTCGAACAGCGCGAAATGCGCCGCGCGCGCCTCGGCGAGCCGGCCCGCGAGCACGTGCTCGCAGAGGAGCGCCACCACCTTGGGCATGAGGTTGCCAACGGCGTTCATCACGCCCTGCGCGCCCAGCGCCATCATCGGGAAGCTCAGATCCTCCAACCCCACGAAGACGCGGAATTCCGGCCCGAGCCGCGCCAGCACCTCCGTGACGAGGGTGAGGTCGTTCATGGCGTGCTTCATGCCGACGAGGGTCGGCAGCCTCTCCGCGATGGCGGCGATGCTGTCGACGGTCATGTTGACCGCGGCGCGGCCGGGGATGTGATAAATCATCAGCGGCAGGCCCGTGCGCCTGCCGATGTCGAGGTAATACTCGACGAGGCCGCGCTGCGGCGGGCGCACGAAATAGGGCGTCACGACCAGAAGAGCGTCGACGCCGGCTTTCTCCGCGGCCGCGGTCATCGCGATCGTGTCCACGTGCGACTGCCCGCCGGTCGCGGCCACCACGGGAATGCGGCCCGCGGCGGCCTTCACGGCGGTTTCCACGAGCCGGTTGCGCTCCTCGACCGAGAGGGTGCTGGGCTCGGCGGTGGTGCCGTTGACCACGATGCCGTGGGAGCCCTCCGCGACCTGGCGCTCCACGAGACCCGCGTAGGTCTCGTAGTCGACGGCGCCGTCCTTGAACGGCGTCACCAGCGGCGGATAGGAGCCGGTGAGGAACCCATCCTTCAGCGGGATCACGGAATCAACCCGCCTTGGCGCGGTTGGTGGCAAAGCCCTCCTGCTGGCCCAGCACGGCGAGCGGCATCTTGAGGCTCTCCTGCCAGAGGATCGACTCCATGGCGATATGCATGGGCTGATCCTGGACGGTGAGCTCGTAGACGCTCTCGTCGTAGGAGGCGTGGTTGTGCACGGCCCAGCCCGGCGCCGACAGCATGAGGTCGCCCGCTTTCCATTCGTAGACCCGGCCCTCGACCGTGCTGCGGCCGCGGCCCGCGAAGTAATAGTTGATCGCCGCCGAGGTGTGGCGGTGCGGCCGGTCGACGATCTTGGGCGGGCGGATCGTCATGGTCGCGAAGAAACTCGGCGTGCAGCCGTTGGTGCGGGCGGTCATGGGATTGTAGAGGAGATAAAGCCGGCGCCCGACATAGTCCTTGCCGAGCGCCACCAGCTTGTCGAGCTCGACCTTCACCTGTTCCCAGGGCCAGTGCAGCGCCCTCGATTCAACGGCGGGCGGATTGATCAGCCGCTCATAGGGCATGAGCATCGCGCCGTCGTCGCTCAGCTGGAACGTGCCATAGGGGCTTTGCCGGCGGGGGTCATCGGCCGCCTCCTCGTTCTTCGCGACGGGCTCGAGCAGCGCCGGATTCTGCTCGACGAAATGCACGTTCAGCATCTCCAGGAGCGCGGCGTTCGAATAGGTCAGCCGCGCCTGGAGCGCGTCGGTGTCGTTGACGTGGAAATAGGGATGCATGGAGGGCGTGTTCCAGACATCGTATTGCCGGAACCCGATGCGCTTGCTCCGTATCACCGAGGCGCCAGCGCCCTGGATGCAGAAGTTCACCTGGGTCGAGTTCTGCCGCGTCATCACGCTGCGCTCGCCAGGCTTCAGTACCTCGAGCGCCACTTGAATCCCCGGCGCGAGGCCGTTGCCCTTCCCTGCTTGCGGATGAACGATCAGCGCGCGGCGGCGGCCGTTGTCGGGCTTGGGCGCGCTCGCGAGGCGCTCGATTTCGCTGTCGATCCGTTCCTTCGGGATCACCACCGCGGGCCAGAGCTCGATCGGCTCGGGCGCCGCGCCGCTGCGGTCTAGGAACGATGCGTGGCTTCCCGTCATGGCAGCCCTCCCGAGGGAATGCATAGATTTCTAACCTTTAGGGAACGTAGGATCAGCCTGGGTCAGGGTCAACAGGAACGAGGCTCATGTCGCCGCTGTCGCTCACCATCGCCATCAATGACTACGATCACGTCCGCGACCTCCTCGCGGGCCGCGTGGAGGCCGAGGGTATTTCGCTGACCGCGCTCAACTTCGAGGTGGAGGAGATCTTCTTCCGCTTCGTGCGCTTTCGCGAATGGGACATCTCCGAGATGTCCATGGGGAAATACGTCTCGCTGCGCGCCGGTGGCGACGACACGCTGACGGCGATTCCGGTCTTCCCGTCGCGGCTCTTCCGGCATTCAGGGATCTACGTCCGCAGCGACGGCGCCGTGCGCGCGCCCGGCGACCTCAGGGGCAAGCGCATCGGCGTGCCCGAATGGTCGCAGACCGCGGTCATCTACATGGTGGGGCTGCTCCGCCGCGAATACAGCGTCGCGCTGGAGGACGTCGACTGGGTGCAGGCGGGCGTCAACGAGCCCGGCCGGCCCGAGAAGGCGGCGTTGCGGCTGCCGGATACCGTGCGGCTGACGCGGGTCGCGGACAAGACACTGACGGGCATGCTGAGGGCGGGCGAGCTCGACGCGGTCATGTCCGCGCATCCGCCCGAGAGCTACGAGAAGGGCGAGGCCTGGATCCGCCGGCTCTTCGAGGATCACGCGCCCGTGGAGCTCGAGTACTATCGAAAGACCGGCATCTTCCCGATCATGCACACCGTCGCGATCCGCCGCGAGGTCTACGACCGGCATCGATGGATCGCCATGAACCTGCTGGAAGCCTTCGAGGCCGCGAAGCGGCGGAGCCTCGCGCGGCTCCGCGAATACAATACCGCGCGTATCCCGCTGCCCTGGCTCCCGACGAAGGCAAAGGAGATCGCCCAAATCTTCGGCGAGGATTTCTGGCCCTACGGCGTCGAGCCCAATCGCCGGACCCTCGAAGCGTTCCTCGCTTTCGCTTACGAGCAAGGCGTCTGCCAGCGGCTGCTCAAACTCGAGGAGCTGTTCGCGCCGGAGACGGCGTCGCGGTTCCGGGTATAGTGCGCTTCGAGGGAGATGCGCCCATGACCAATGCCGCCGTCACGGACGCCGCACCCGGACTCCAGATCCGGCTTGCCAATCTCTGGTGGGTGGCGCTTGCGGTGGCCGTGATGATCGCGGCGATCGCGAGCCACGTGCTGTGGTTCCTGAATTTCGTGCACGTGCTCGCGGGCCTCATGTGGACCGGCATCGATCTCTTCATGGGCTTCGTGATCGGGCCGATCCTCAGGAGCTGCGACCTCGCCACGCGGCGCGCGTTCATTACGCGGCTCATGCCGAAGATGCTGTTCCTGATGCCGACGCTGGCGGCCGTCACCGGCACCGCCGGCTGGTTCCTGGCCAAGGACATGGGCTTCCTCGACGTGGCCTATCCGCAGTTCTACTGGGTGCTGGCGGCGCTCATCCTGATCGCGCTCCTGACCGTGCAGGGGTTCGGCATTCTGCTGCCGACCAATCTGCGCGTCTGCCTGGAGATGCAACGGCCTGCGCCCGACGCCGCCAAGATCGGCCGCTGGATGCGGCGCTACGTGCGCACGGTGGCGCTGCAGGGCCTGATGCAGGTCGCGATCATCGTGGTGATGGCCCGCTTCGTGACGGGCCTCTGAAAGAAAGAAAGCTTACCACAGAGGCACAGAGAGCACGGAGTAGGCAGTCTCGCGGCAGGGTTGCAAGATTCCCCTGGCGACTTGGTGTCTTGGCGGTTCAAAGTTTTTTCACCGCCAAGGCGCCAAGAACGCCAAGAAGATGGTTGCGGCTTCGCTGCGAAAAGAACCTCCGTGTCCTCTGTGTCTCCGTGGTGGATCTTCCTTTCTTCTCGACATGAAACCCTGCTTCCCTTAGAGAAGTGCGCTCATTCCTTGGGAGCCTTGTCATGGCGAACAGCGCGGTGGTCGGCGTGGTGGGGGCGACGGGGGCGGTCGGGTCCGAGCTCGTGAAGGTCCTGCACCACCGCAAGTTCCCGCTCTCGGAGGTGCAGCTCTTCGCCTCCGAGCGCTCGGCCGACCGCAAGCTCGAGACCCCCTTCGGCGCCATCAGCGCGCGCAAGTTCGAGCTCGACGCCGCGCGGAAATGCGACATCGTCTTCCTCTGCGTCTCCGGCGACTTCGCGCGGCAATACGCGCGGCCGCTGGCCGAGCGCTCGCTGGTGATCGACTGTTCCTCGGCGCTTCGGCTGCTGCCAGACGTGCCGCTGGTGATCCCCGAGATCAACGCCGAGGCGGCGCG
>DATNIT010000265.1:0-3984 GCA_035604335.1 Allostellaceae bacterium
GCGGCGCGCCGAGCGAAATTGCGTCCGCTCGACCGTGGGGCGGTGGCGCGCGTGATCGACGAAGCCGCGCGCATGAGCGGCGATGCCGCGAAACTCTCGGCGCAGCTCCGCAATCTCACGGACCTGCTCCAGGAAGCGGACCATCTGGTGGGTACCAAAGGGGGTGCGGTCATCGGCACTGCCGAGGTTGAGGCGGCGGTCAGCGCACGCCGCCGCCGCTCCGACCGGATCTACCGCCGCCTGCAGGAAGAGATCGCCCGCAACACCCTGCGGATCGAGACCGACGGCGAGCGCGTCGGACAAGTGAACGGCCTCTCGGTGATCAGCCTGGGCGCGGTGAGCTTCGGCCATCCGAGCCGCATCACCGCGCGGGTGCGCCTCGGCAAGGGCGAGGTGATCGACATCGAGCGGGAGGTCGCGCTGGGCGGCCCTATCCATTCCAAAGGCGTGATGATCCTCGCGGGCTTCCTCGGCGGACGGTTCGGCCGCGAGGGCCCGCTCTCGCTGACGGCGAGTTTGGTGTTCGAGCAGTCCTATGGCGGCGTCGAGGGAGACAGCGCCTCGGCGGCGGAGTTGTTCACGCTGCTCTCGGCTTTGTCGGAGACGCCGATCCGCCAGTCCTTCGCCGTCACCGGCTCCATCGATCAGCACGGACGCATCCAGGCGATTGGCGGCGTCAACGAGAAGATCGAGGGTTTCTTCGATGTCTGCAAGACGCGAGGGCTTACCGGCGCGCAAGGCGTGCTGATTCCCGCATCCAATGTGCAGCACTTGATGCTCCGCCAGGACGTCGCCGAGGCGGCCCTGGCCGGGCGGTTCCGTGTGATCCCGATCGAGACCGTCGATCAGGGGATGGAGCTACTCACGGGCTTGTCGAGCGGCACGCCCGACCAGGCGGGCCAATATCCGGAGTCGACGCTCAATCGGCGCGTCGCGGTGCGTCTCGCCACGCTCGCCAGGCGCGCCGCGGCGCCAGTTCCCTCTCGACCCGGCTCGAGACGAAGACGGGGAAGCGGAGGCAAGCAAACCGATGAATGACCCCAAGGTCCGGCGCATTGCCATCGCTTGCGACGCGGCATGCGACATTCGGGTCGCGGTAGGAGAAGCCGCCGCGCTGGCGGAACGGTGGAAAGCGTCGCTTCACGGCGTCTTCTTCGAGGACGAAAATCTCCACCGTCTTGCGGCACTGCCCTTCGGACGGCAGATGACGCTGTCGTCGGCGGTTTCGGAGAGCTTCAGCAGCGCCGAGCTCGAGAAACTGTCATCCGCGCTGAGCGCCTCCATGCGGCGGGAGTTGTCCGAAGTCGCGGCGCAACGGGGGCTCGAGTGGTCGTTCGGCGTCGTGCGCGACCTGCCCTCAGCAACCGCCTTGGCCGAGATTGAGGCGGACATCCTGGTGGTGGATGCCGCCCCGCGGCCTTTCTCCGGCTCCTGGCGCCCGCACTCCTCCTTGGGTGCGCTGAGCGAGGGACATGCCAGAACGACATTGATACGGCGCCAGAAACCGACAAAGCCCGGGACGGTCCTCATCCTGTTGGGTGAGCAGGCCGATCGCGAAAATGCGCTGGCGTCGGGCCTGCTCATGGCGGGTTCCGAGGACGAGATCCTGGTTCTGGTGAGGGGCGGGTCACCGGAAGACATCTCCTCCCTGAAAGAGCTGGCCGCTCGCCTTGGATTCCCGGGCAAGATCCGATTTGAGGTCACGACGAGGGACAATTCGTCACTGGTGCGGCAAATCGAAGGGCTCAAGCCGGTGCTTCTCGTTCTCGATGGCCGCGAAGTGGCCGACCCTGCCCGTCGCGACTTGCTTGCGAACACTCAGTGCGACGTTCTATTGGTGCGATAGCGGCTTGGCGCCGAACGGCGCGGTCAAGTCAGAGTACGGCGTGGGTTTCCCCGGCTTGCGGACAGCACGAGGTCGTGCTGCCGCTCGTGCGTGTCGTGTGCGCGGTGGATTGCGCGGCGCGCCACCCCCGCTGCCCCATCTAGATCGCCGTATTCGAGGCATCGGGGAGCGACCGTCGCACCAGCCATTTGCGAGTTTCTTCCAGCGCGATCATTCCGAGCGCCAAGGGAACGACGAAGAGCCATAGCCCAGAGGGGACTGGTGACGTATCCAAGATCGCATTTCCCCAAGGGCTGTAGTTGATGAGCAGCAGCAGCACCAATTCCAGCGTCACACCCGCCACGATCAGAGGATTGTCCGTCAGCTTCATCGAAAGGATCGAGCGAACGGAACTTCGGCAGAGGAAAACGTTGACGATCTGCATGACGATGATGGTGCTGAGGCACGCGGTCGTGGCGCTCAGATAGACCGGATCGGTCGGCGCCAAGCTTTGACCGAGATGCCAACCGGCGCCGCGTAATACGAAGAAATACGCTGCCATTGCAGCTACGGCCTCGATCACGCCGAGAAAGAGATAGGCGCGAAGCGCGACTGGCAGATTGAGGAGTCTCTCGTTCTGCTGGCGGGGCGGTAAGCGCATCATCACGGGATTGGACCGCTCGACACCAAGGCCCAGCGCGGTCAGAGAGTCTGTTCCCATGTCGATGGAGAGCGCCTGGATCGGGGTCAGGGGCAGCGGAATCCCAAACAGCCCGAAGGCGAGGTAGGGCACCAGTTCGGCGACATTGTGCACGAGCACGTAGGTCAGGAACTTCCGGATGTTCTGAAACACCGCCCGTCCTTCCTCGATGGCGCTGACGATTCCGGTGAAATTGTCGTCCAGCAGCACCACATCGGCCGCTTCCTTCGCCACGTCCGTACCCGTCATCCCCATGGCGATGCCGATATGGGCCGACTTGAGCGCCGGCGCGTCGTTGACTCCGTCGCCGGTCACGGCCACGACGTGTTGCTTCGCCTTCAATGCCTCGACGATGCGCATCTTCTGATCGGCCGCAACGCGGGCAAAGATGATCTCCGGCGCGTCCACGGCGAAATGCAGCTCGCCGGCCGAGAGGCTTTGGAGCTGGGCACCGGTGATAACTTTCGGGTCCGGCGATTGCACCAAACCGATTTCCCGGGCGATCGCCGTCGCCGTGCGCGGATGATCTCCCGTCAGCATGATCACCTTGATGCCAGCCGCGCGGCATTTGGCGATGGCCTCGGGTACGTCGGCTCGCGGCGGATCCTCGAGCCCCACCAGGCCAAGAAAGACCAAATCCTGCTCGAATGTGGACCGCTCGCACACGTCTGGCAGGCTGCGCGTCGCGAACGCAATGACGCGCAGGCCTCGCTCCGCCATGTCCTCCTGCGCTTCAACGATGGCGGCGCGCGTGGCGGTATCGAGCGGACGCACCGCGCCCAGTTCCGAGATATGGCGGCAGAGCGGATAGAGCGACTCCGGAGCGCCCTTGCAGTAGAGGACACGGCCACCCGGCGCCTCGTACACGACGGACTGGCGCATCCGATCAGCATCAAAGGAGATCTCATCCACGCTGCGCGCCGAGCCCAGATCAGGCAGGGCCGCGCGTCCCATCTCGACGAGCGCCGCCTCCATGGGATCGCCAAGCAAGACCCTCGCGCCACGTCTTTCCGTCTCATGCAGACTGTGGCAGAGAGCCGCCGTCTGGAAGAACGCGCGCTGTCGCTCGGCGAGATCCGGACGCTTCGCCAACACGTTTGCCCGAAGGCGCTCCAGCCCAACCAAGAGCTCGCGAACCCGCATACGGTTTTCCGTCAGGGTGCCGGTCTTGTCGGTGCAGATCACGGTCGCGGAGCCCAACGTTTCAACGGACGTCAAGTGGCGGATGAGGACGTTCCGCTTCGCCATGCGCTGAGCCGCGAGCACGAGCGCCAGGGTCAAGGTGGGTAACAAACCCTCCGGCACCATGGCGACAATGATGCCGATGGCGAATATGAAATCCTGCCAGAACGGCACCCTGATCGCGGTCCCGATGGCGAAGAAGCTCAATCCGATCGCGACCGCGAGTATGGCGATCAGCCGGCTGAGATGCACCAACTCGCGGCGCAGAGGCGAAATT
>DATNIT010000266.1:0-3571 GCA_035604335.1 Allostellaceae bacterium
ATACTCGTGCTTTTTCTCTTCTCGTTTTTCGGCGCATCCACAATTGAGCGCCGATTGATACCGAGGGCCACCGCGGCTCAGGGTGCTGTCCTTACCGCACCAGATTGACTGTGACGTTCTTCCTCTGCGTGTAGCTCTCGAGCATGCCTTCGAGGGAGAACTCGCGGCCGATGCCGCTTTCCTTGTAGCCGCCGTAGGAGTGACCGGGGGTCTGGCCGAGGCCCTGGTTGACCTGGACCCAGCCGGCCTCGATGGCGTGCGCGGCGCGGAGTGCGCGACCGATGTCGTGCGACCAGACGTAGGCGGCAAGCCCGTAGTGGCTGTCGTTCGCCATGCGGATCGCGTCTGCCTCGTCAGTCCAGGGGATGGCGACGAGCACGGGGCCGAAGATTTCCTCGCGCGCAAGGCGCCAGTCGTTCGCCACGTTCGCGAAGATGGTGGGGATCGCGTAATAGCCTTCGCTGAGCGGCCCTTCCTTGGGCGGAAGGCCGCCGGTCACGACGCGCGCCTCGCGCCGTTTGAGTCCTTCATCGACGTAGCCGCACACCTTCCTGAACTGCTTCTCGTTGATGATGGTGCCGATATCGCTCGCCTCATCGAGTGGATCGCCGAGCTTGAGCGCTTTCACCTTCTGCCCGAGGGCATCAAGGAACTCGTCGAAGATATCGCGGTGCAGAAAAAGGCGCGAGCCTGCAGTGCAGGACTGGCTCTGCCGTGTGAAGCGCATCGCAGCGATGATGCCGTCGATGACCCAGTCCTCGTTCGCGTCGGGGAAGACGATCGACGGGCTCTTGCCGCCGAGTTCGAGCGAGACAGGCACGACGCGGTCAGAGGCCGCGCGCATGATGAGCTTGCCCACTTCCGTGGAGCCAGTGAAGGAGAGCTTCTGCACCGTTGGGTGGTTGGCCAGCGGCGCGCCGCATTCCTCGCCGAACCCAGTCAACACGTTGAGCACGCCGGGCGGCAGGAGCTCCTGGCACACTTCGGCGAGCAGCAGCACGCCGAGCGGCGCATCCTCTGCGGCCTTCAAGACGAGCGTGTTGCCAGCGCAGAGCGCGGGGCCAATCTTGAGGGCGGCGAGCAGCACCGGCGCGTTCCACGGGATGATGGCGCCGACCACGCCGAGCGGCTCGCGCCGCGTGTAGCTCAGGACATGCTCGCCCAAGGGGATCGTCTCGCCCTTGAGTTCCCCGCCCAACCCGCCAAAGTAGCGGATGATATCGACCGTCGTCTTCGCCTCGGGGCGCGCCTGGGTGCGGAGCGCGTTCCCGGTCTCGAGCGCGATCGTGCGCGCAAGCTCCTCGAGGCGCGCCTCGATCGCGTCCGCAATCCGCGCGAGAAGCCGCCCGCGCTCACGGGGGATTGTGCGCGACCAGGCTGGGAAGGCCTCAGCCGCGGCCTTCACCGCGCGCCCGACATCCTCGGCACGGCCGCGCGGGACCGCAGCGACCGGCCGGCGGTGCGCCGGATCCTCGACCTCGAGCATCTCGCCCGATGCGCTCTCGACCCATTGGCCGCCTATCAACATACGGGCCTGCCTAAGCGCTGCCTCGTCACGGCGCGCTTCCCTGACAGCCGTCATGGTCTCGCCTCCATCGCTCCGCAGCGCCTAGGGAGCGCCATGCTACGCTTAGGCGGGTGCGAATCAAATCGCCGGGGAAGACCCTTATCGCGCTTACCCCGGACAATCAGCCGTGACCCCCGAGGACGTCGCGGCAGAGCTCGACGTGCTCGCCTCGCGCGTGCGCCGCATGTCGCCGCCGCTCGCCCGCCAGCCCGAGCGCTTCCACGAAGAACGTTCCGACATCGCCAACCTCGCTCGCCGCGTATCCCCCCGCAACAGGCCGGTGTCCGGTGTCACGGTCGACGTCAGCAGTGTTCCTTGCAAGCCTTCAAGCACCGGCATGTGATCGGCCTTGCAGCCAGGCTCGAAAATACGCGCCACCATTGAAATCAGGAACATTCGGCCGACACCATCTGTGTAGGCCGAGCGCTCCGCGCCGAGGTAGATAGCAAGCCATCCATTCATACGTGGCGTGCCGTCCCACCGGAGATCGGCAAGATAATTGCGAACCGGATGGAAGGCGCATTCATGCGCTCGCAGGTCTACTGCTTGGTGTACCGTTTCCTTGCCGATGTTTGGCAATCCGACAAGCTGCAGCCATTCATTTCCGAATGATCCGAACCGCGCGCAAGCTCCTCAATGGCGCGGCAGCGAGATACGCGCCGGTCGGCTGCGGTTCAAACCTCCGCGTGCGTAAAAAGCATTCGCGCAGGATCAGCGATTGTAACGTCATCGCGTCGCTGGATACCGATCTCCTCGCTTACGTTCTTGGGTTGTTGCGGAGGCCAGTCAGGACGGCCCGCGCCGGAGCGCCGCCGTGAATTTTCGGGCAAATTCGTCAAGCTCGCCGGCGCTGATGTCGCTGACGGCCCAGAAATCGAGGCCTTCGGCGGTCCAATGTCGAATATTGAATCCCCGCACGGTCTCGCTCTTCGCGGCGCCATGTTCGGCGCCCGCGTGCCGGGCGACGAACAGATTGATAATGTGTTGGCGGCGCCGATAGATGATCGCGCCCTCCGGCTCGCCGTTGATGTAGTCGAGGCGGCCGCCAATGAGGGTAAAACCCTGCGCCGTCAAGTCGATGACCGGCGGCGCCACGTCGAGCTTGCCGTTGAACCAGGGCTTGACCGTGTGCTGGTCGCTGGTCTCGACGTCGGTGAGGTGTCCCGGCTGCAACGAGCGCAGATGGGCCGAGACGATTTCGCTCGCCGTCTCCTGTTGTTGATCGTTGCGGACGACGGCAATGACCAGGCTTGCCGCCACGGCCGCCGAAAGCGCCGTGCCGATCGCCAACCCGCCGAAAAATGAGCGCCAAGATGAGCGCAAAGACGAGCGCCAGAAGGACCAGGATTGGCGCCCGCCGCCAGCGCCCACCACGTGTGGCGGCAGCGCCGCTTCGAGACGACGGAGCAAACTTGCCGGCGCCGCCTCTTTCAAATTCGCGGCGGCGATCGCTTCGTGCATCGTGCGGAACGCGCTGAGTTTGTCGGCGCAGGCGGGGCAGGTTGCCACATGCGCCTCAACGTCGCGCGCGTGCCCGGCATCGAGTTCGCCGTCGATCAGCGCGTGCAGCAGCGTTTCGAATTCGGCGCAGTTCATATCGTCGATCCTTCCTCGGCGTTCCATGCCGCGCGCAGCATAGTTCGCGCGCGGCCAAGTCGCGACATCACCGTTCCGACCGGTACGCCGGCGACTTCGGCGATCTCGCGATAGCTCAGGTTATTGATCTCCCGCAGCACGATGGCTTCGCGGAACGGCTGTGGCAGCGCGGCGACAAGTCGCCGGATCGTTTCGCCGTCCCAGCGGCGCAGCAACTCCGCTTCCGGGGAGGACTGCGCGCCTCTTGCCATAGCGGCGGCTGGTCCGCCGTCGGTTCGTCACCTTCGGCCGGAGCCGGCGCCGTGCCTCGCCGCGCAAACTCGGCCTTGCAGACGTTTTTCAGGATGGCCAGAAGCCAGGGCTTCATCGCCGGACCGCGGTAGTTGTTGAAATGACGTAATGCCCGCA
>DATNIT010000267.1:0-11279 GCA_035604335.1 Allostellaceae bacterium
GCAGGACTTCTACTTTCTGTTGTTAGGGCTCGTGGCGATCGTCTTTACGCTGGTCTATCGCCTGGAAAAATCCGTCCTAGGTCTCGCCTGGGCAGCGATTCGCGAGGACCAGGATGCCGCGCGCGGAATCGGCATCAACACGACTTTTGCCAAGCTCTGCGCCTTCAGCACTAGTGCGTCGATTGGCGGCTTGGCCGGCGTCATCTTCGCCGCCTATCAGCGCTTCGTCAGCCCGGAGAGCTTTACCTTCGACGTATCGCTCCTGATCGCGTTGATCGTCGTGGCGGGCGGCATCGGTAACCTCGTGGGTGTGCTAGTCGGCGCCATCATACTCGTCGTGCTGCCAGAGGCCTTGCGCGGCTACGATCAATACCGAATGCTGATTTACGGAATTGTCCTCGTGCTCATCATCATGGCGAGGCCGCGCGGCATCGTGCCGCGACGCTACGGTATCGAATGGGCGCTGCGCATGCTGGGCTGGAAATGAGTTTTGCCTTCGACAACGTCAGCAAGAATTTCGGCGCGGTCGTCGCGATCCGGGAGGTTTCCCTTACCTTCGAGCCGGGCCGCATCTATTCGATCATCGGGCCGAATGGAGCGGGCAAGTCGACCCTCATCAATATGGCTGCGGGATCCTATTCGGTGACGTCCGGCGACATCTTGCTCGATGGGCGGCGTCTAACCGCCCTCAAGAAGTACCAAATCAGCCGTGCCGGCATCGCGAGAACCTACCAGAACATCCGGCTTTTCGATCATATGACGGCGCTCGAGAACCTCGAGGTCTGTCTTTACCGGGAACAGATCGGCCATGTCGTGGCAGAAATCCTGTTGCCTGCGCGGAGTCGCGCGCTCAAGGCGGATCGGACTGCGCGCAGCATGGAGGCGCTCCGGCGTTTCGGTCTGGAGGCGTACGGCGAGCAGCCGGCTACGAGCTTGCCCTATGGAAGCCAAAAACTGCTCGAGATCGCGCGCGCGATCATGACGCAGCCCAAGGTGCTCATGCTCGATGAACCGGCGGCCGGCCTCAACATGTCGGAGACGGCCGAACTCAGGGAAAAGCTCGTCGCCATGCGCAGCGACGGCCTCATAATGATTGTCATCGAGCATGACATGAATCTGGTGATGTCGATCTCGGACCACATCTATGTCTTGCATCAGGGCCGAACGTTGGCCGAAGGCTCGGCGGCCGATATCCAGAGCAACAAGGACGTGCAGGAGGCCTATCTTGGCAGTGCAGGAGAACTCGACGAAATCAAACGCTCTGTTGTCGGGCGACAGAATAGAGTCCGGATACGGCTCGACGCAGGTGTTGTTCGGCATCGATCTCGCGGTGTATCCAGGTGAGATCGTGGCGGTGATCGGCCCCAACGGAGCCGGCAAGACGACGCTGCTCAACACAATATCCGGCGTCTGCCGCACGTTCTCCGGCTCGATTTCGTTCAAAGGGCAGGCGATCACGGGCCTCCGGCCCGACCAGGTGGTGAGCCGCGGTATCGCCCATTCGCCCGAGGGCCGGCGCGTCCTGAACCGCCTCACGGTCGAGGAGAACCTTCTGGTCGCCCATTTGCCGAAGCGCGGGCGACCGTTCGCGGAGATGGCTTCCGAGGTGTATGAGCTCTTCCCTATCCTCCACGAGCGGCGCAACAGCAAGGCGATCCGCCTGAGCGGCGGTCAGCAGCAGTTGCTCGCCGTCGGCCGCGCGCTCATGGCGGAGCCTGAGCTCCTTCTGCTCGACGAACCGTCCCTCGGGCTGGCGCCCAGGCTGGTGAACCAGATCCTCACGATCGTCCTGAACCTCGCGGAACGGGGTATCACGACGATTCTTGTCGAGCAGAACGTCAACCTAGCGCTCGAGATCAGCGACTATGCATATGTCATCGAGAACGGCACGTGTGCAATCGAGGGGCCGAGCGAGAAGCTGCTCGGCGATCCCGAACTCAAGGAGGTCTACCTACCGAAGGTCTGAGTGACGTGGCGCTGACTGGAAAGCGCGCGGCTCGGGCCCTCGGCGGCACCGGTATGCGAAGGCAAACGATGGACGAGATCACAAGCCTGACGGCAAGCGAGGCATCGCTCCTGCTCGCGGCGGGAAAGCTCAGCGCAGAGCGGCTCGTTGCGGCCTGTCTCGAACGCATCGCCGCACGCGAGCCGATGGTTGGCGCCTGGGCTTACCTCGAGCCCGATCGCGCGCTCGCCTCTGCCCGCGCGCTCGACCGCATGCCGCGCCGGGGACCGCTCCACGGCATTCCGATCGGCATCAAGGACATCATCGATACCGCTGATCTGCCGACCGCCTACGGCTCAACGCTCTATCGCGGCCACCGGCCCGCCTGGGATGCGGCATGCGTGGCCGCCCTCCGCGCCGCCGGCGCCGTCATCATCGGTAAGACGGTTACTTCCGAGTTCGCCGCCTATCATCCCGGCAGGACCCGCAACCCGCACGATCCTTCGCGCACCACCGGCATCTCCTCGATGGGCTCTGCCGCGGCCGTCGCGGACTTCATGGTGCCGTTAGCACTCGGCAGCCAGACCGGCGCCTCGATCATTCGCCCGGCAGCCTTCTGCGGGGCGATCGGCTACAAACCGAGCTTCGGGCGGTTCAGCCGCGCCGGCATGCGACCGTTCGCCGACAGCCTCGACACGCTCGGCTATATCACGCGCAGCATCGACGACGCGCGTTTACTCGGAGCAGTGCTGAGCGGCGAACCCGATTTCGGTCAGGCTCGGCTCGACCACGCACCGCGCCTCGGCCTATGCCGGACGCACGCATGGGACCGTGCCGAGCGGATCATCCAGGAGAACCTCGAGCACGCATCGGCCATGGCCACCGCGGCCGACTTCATGGTCAGCGAGATCGAGCTGCCGGCGCCCTTCGCTGACCTCAACGAAGCCGTCGTCTCGATCATGTGCTTCGAGGCAGCGCGCGCCTTTGCCTTTGAATACAACGAGAACAGGAGTGCGCTGGGCGCTGCGACCGTACGCTTCCTCAACCGCGCGGCCGCCCTGCCGGCCGAGCGCTATTGGGCAGCCAAGTCGCTCATCGAGAGCTGCATGCCCCAGCTTGCTGCGGTCTTTGAGACGGTCGACGCGCTGATAACGCCGAGCGCCGAATGCGAGCCCGGGCCGCTCGACGATCCGGGCGGGGATTCGGTGTTCAACCGGCTGTGGACGGGGCTGCACGTGCCGTGCGTAACCTTGCCTCTTGCGGCCGGCCCCGGCGGCCTGCCGATCGGCTTGCAGTTGATCGGGCCCTACCGCCGCGATACGCATCTCCTGGCGGTCGCAGAGGCGGTATGGGACCGGATTGGGCCTCGATCGCGGAGCACCGATCGCGGCGCCACCTCTCGTGGATGCGCGTGACGGTTCCCCAAGAAGGCAGGACCTCATGTTGACGCTCGACCGCGCTTCCCTCGTTCCCGAACCCGATCTCGTGCCGGGCAACGAGCTCCTCGCCGAGGGCCGGGCGATGGCCCGCGATTGGCACGTCGGTCCGTCGGCCTTTCTGAGCGCCGTGGGTGTGCCGAGCGAAGCCACCTTCAAGCGCCGCGAGATGGCGCGCGGGCGCATCATGCTCCCTGCGCAGATCGGCTATCGCGATATCGACAAGAGCTGCCGTGCCTACGCCGAGAGCTACGAAACCTGCCGCGGGCCGGGCGTCACGATCGACCGCTATGGCCTTTGCCTCGACTGGTCTATGGGCTACGCGCCGGCGATGCGCGCGAGAGGCCTTCACGCGGGCGAAGAGGCGGCCAGTGCGGCCACGCACGAGCAGATTGCCTCCGTTGCTCGCGCCAATGCGGAGTTGGAGGGCGCGACGGGTGATCGGGATTTCAAGAAGGTGATGCAGAAGAACCGGGAATTCCACTTCGGAATCTATGGCGCGGCCAACATGCCGAGCCTGGCGCGCATCATCGAGCGTCTGTGGCTGCGCACGGGCTCCTATCTCAACCTGATCTATCCCGAGTTCGGCATCGCCCACAAAGGCATCATGAACCATGAGCGCGCGGTCGCGGCCCTCCGCGCCCGCAACGGCAAGGAGCTGCGCGCCGCGATCGAGAACGACATCAGCTATGCGGCCGAGCACGTCATTGCAGTGTTGCGCATGCGCGCTTCGGCCAAGAACGGCCAACGATAGACTCAGGAACAAGCCATGCTCAACAACCCGTCATCGGATGAAATCGTCGAGATGTTCCGCAAGATGGTCGTTGTACGCGCCATCGAGGAGCGCCTGGGCGAGCTCCATAAGCAAGGCAAGACGCGCGGTCCCCTCCATCGCTGCGATGGCCAAGAGGCCGTGGGGGTCGGCGCTACCGCAGCGCTGCGGCCGAACGACGTCATCACCAGCACGCACCGGGGCCATGCCCACTACATCGGCAAGGGCTGCGAGCCCTATCGCGTGATTGCCGAGATCTTCGGTCGCGCCAGCGGCTATTGCCGCGGCCGGGCCGGGCACATGCTGGTGGCCTCGGCCGAGCATGGGCTCCTCGGCGGCAACGCGATCGTTGGCGCCGGTATCCCGATCGCGGTCGGCCAGGCGCTGGCCTTTCAGCTCGACCGCAGCGAGCGCATTGCGCTCACGTTTTTCGGCGACGGCGCTGCCCAAACCGGCGTGTGCCACGAGGCGATGAATGTTGCAGCACTATGGAAGCTGCCGGTCATATTCGTCTGCGAGCACAATGAATATGGGCTGACCGTCCCCGCGGCACAGCAATCGAGCGTGCGGGACCTTGCGATACGCGCCCAGGGCTATGCCATGCCCGGGATGCAAGTCGACGGAAACGATGTGGTGGCTGTCTATACCGCGGTGGCGACGGCCGCGGCGCCCGCGCGACGCGGCGAGGGGCCGAGTTTCATCGAAGCGCGCACATATCGCATGGTCGGCTTCTCGACCAGTGATCTGGGCGGCTATCAACCCGACAGCGAGATCGAGGCGTGGCGGCCCAAGGATCCGATCGCGCGGCTGCGCGCGGTCTTGGCCGCGGAGGCCCGGCCGGGCAGGACCGAGGCGCTCGAGGCCGCGGCGCGCAAGCTGGTTGACGAGAGCTTCGAACGTGCGCTCGCCGACCCGCTCCCGGATCCCGCCGAGCTCGCGGCCGGGGAATACATCAAGGTGGGGTGACGGACCATGCCGAAGCTGCGCTATGCGGAGGCGCTCAACGCCGCGCTACATGAGGAAATGACGCTGGACCCGGCTATCATCCTGTTCGGCGAGGATATCGCGACCTATGGCGGCATCTTCAGGGTGACCAAAGGTCTGCTCGAGGCGTTCGGCCCCGCGCGAGTGCGCGACACGCCGATCTCGGAGCAGACGCTCGCGGGAATGGCCGTGGGTGCCGCCATGGTCGGGCTCAAGCCGGTGCTGGAGATCATGTTCGCCGATTTCCTGCCGCTCACGCTCGACGCGCTCATCAATCAGGCCGCCATGGTGCCGTTTATCTGGGCTGGGCAGGTGCCGATGTCGCTCGTGCTCCGCACGCAAGGAGGCGGGGGCTCAGGTGCGGGGGCGCAGCATTCAAAGACCTTGGATTCGCTGGTGGCCCACGTTCCTGGCCTCAAGGTCGTGACGCCGGCCACCCCGCGCGATGCCAAGGGCCTCCTCGCCGCCGCCATCGGCGACCCAAATCCCGTGGTCTTCATCGAGCACAAGTTGCTTTACAACACGACCGGGGAAGTGCCGGACGGGCGGTTCCTATTGCCGATCGGCAAGGCCGAAGTCGTGCGTTCGGGCAACGATGTGAGTATCATCGCAAATTCCCGTATGGTGCTCGAATCGCTCAAGGCCGCGGAGCAGCTCGGCGCGGACGGCGTTTCTGCCGAGGTGGTGGACCTGCGGACTCTGCGGCCGCTCGATCACGAGACGATCCTCGCCTCCGTGCGGAAGACCCACCGGGCGGTGATCGTACACGAGGGCTGGCGCACCGGCGGCATAGGCGCAGAGGTAGCAGCGCTCATCGCTGAGGAGGCGCTCGATTGTCTCGATTCTCCGATCCGGCGCGTCGGCGCGCGCGATCTTCCGATCCCCTATAGTGCTGCGCTCGAGGCCGAAGTGCTGCCCAGCGCCGAACGGATTCGGGAGACGGTTCGCACGCTCGACCTTTGAGGGGATGCGGGGCCATGACCTATCGATGCGAGATCCGACTCCTTGGGGCGGCCGGCGAGTACATGGAGCAGGCGACCGTTATCGAATGGCTCGTGCCAGTTGGCGCTGCGATTTCCAAGGACGCCGCAGTCGTGGTGATCGAGACCGCGAAGGCGGCATCGGAGATCGCCGCACCTTGCGCCGGCGTGCTCGAGAGCATCGCGGCGGATGTCGGCCGGGAAGTCCCGGTCGGCGCCCTGCTCGGGGTCATCCGCGCGGACGTTGCGCCGGATGAGGCCGCGCGGCAGATGGCCGCATCTGCAAGCGATGCAGCGCTGGACATGGGGCCGGGGCGCGCGGACCACGGCGGTCTTTCAGCTGCGCCCGCGCTGTCAGCGAGACAGGCGCGCGATAGCACCCCCGCCGCGGCACCCGCCCCGGCAAGCCCGCTTGCGAAGCGCCTTGCCCGTGAGCTCGGAGTCGACCTAGTTGCCGTCCGCGGCACGGGCTCCAGCGGACGCATCACCGAGACGGATGTTCGCCGCGCGGCGACAGCTCATGGGCAGACGGCACCGGCGGCCCGTGCTGAACTCGGCTACCGGAAGGCGATGCAGGTTCACATGGCACGTACGCGTGACATCCCGCAGTTCTCCGTGGGCATCGACTGCGACGGGACCGCGATGCGGGCGGTCAGAGAGTGGTTCCTAGGCCGAGGCGTACGTGTCACCGTGACCGATCTCCTCGCGTGGGCGACGGCACAGACGCTCCCCGCTCACCAGCGGCTCAATGCGCGGTTCGAGGGAGGCGTTCTATCGCTGAGCCCGGAGGTAAATCTTGCTATCGCGATCGCGACCGACCATGGTCTTGTCGCACCCGTCGTTCATCGGGCCGACGCGCTTCAGCTGGACGCGCTGTCGGCGCGGCTGCGCGAGCTTCGCGACAAGGCGGAGCGGCTGAGGCTCGCGCCGGAGGAACTCGACGGTGGCACCTTTACGATCTCCAATCTCGGGCCGTTCGGTGTCAACGAGGTGATCGCGATCGTCAATCCGCCGCAAGTCGCCATCCTCGCGCTCGGCGCATTTCAGGATCGCCTGTTTCTCGATGGCGATCGGCTTGCCGCCCGCCCCACGGCACGGCTTACACTGAGCGGTGATCATCGCGCGATTGACGGTGCCGACGCTGCGCGCTTCCTCGCCGAGCTCAGGCGCCGCATTGAGACGGGAGTAATGTCGCTATCCATATGATCGGCGCGGAGCGCCGACGGTGGCATGATCATGCGGCACAAAGCAGCGCGATGGCCATGCAGAAGCCGCATTCGCCGGACGAGCGAATCCTATGGCGCCAGGGTTGGGAAGCCCCACGCTGGCCGGTGCTCGACCATGACGAAGATGTCGACGTTGCGATCGTGGGCGGCGGCCTCACCGGGCTTTCGCTTGCGCATCATCTGCAACCGCATACCCGGGTCGCGGTGCTAGACGCCAGGCAGATCGCTTACGGCGCCTCCGGGCGCAGCAACGGTCAGGTCATTCCGCATCACAGCGGTCGCTCGCCGGCCGAGGTCGATGCGGCGCTCGGACCGGGCCATGGCCCGCGATTCAATGCGCTGGTAGGCAGCGCGGCCGCGTCGCTCTTCGAGCTTGTGCATACGCTCGACATCGACTGCGCGGCAAGCAGCCGCGGGTGGATCCAGGCCGCGCACAGCATAGGGCAGCTCCGTCGCGCGCGGCGAATCTTCGAGGAATGGCGCGCGCTGGGCGCGCGGGTCGAATGGCTCGACCAGGACGCGGTTGCAGCGCGCCTCGGCAGCAGCGGTTATCATGGCGGCTGGAAGGCGCTCGATGGCGGGACGATCAACCCGGCACAATTCGTCGCCGGTCTCGCACGGAACTTCGCCGAGCGCGGCGGATTCATATTCGAGCACAGCCCGGCCCGATCGATCACGCACGAGGCTAAGCGTTGGCGCGTCCGCGCGCCGCGTGGCACGATCACCGCCGCGACGGTGCTGATCGCGACCAGCGCATACACTGATTCGCTTTGGCCGGAGCTGGCGCGGGCCTTCGTGCCGGTGCGCGTCTATCAGGTTGCGAGCGCTCCCCTCCCGCCCGAGTTGCGCGCCCGGATTCTGCCCGGCCGTGAAGGCATGTCCGACACTCGGCACGACCTTCGCTACATTCGCTACGCGGCGGACCACCGGCTCATCACCGGACATTCGCATATCTTCTGGTCAGATGCGCGGCGGCGCGGGCTTCGCGAGGGCCGCATCATCGCTCGCATCTACCCCGACCTGCCCGCAATCCCGGTCGAAGAATACTGGGAGGGCCTGATTGCCGTCACCCTGGACCGCTTCCCGCGAATCGTGCGGCTCGACCAGGACGTTTATTTCATCGGCGCATATTCCGGCCGCGGCGTGGCGCTGAGCGTGGCGCTCGGGCGCAGCGTGGCGGATTGGCTTGTCGGCCGATTGGCAGAGAACGAGCTGCCGCTGCCGGTTACGCGTCTGCAACCGGTGCCGGCCCACGGTCTTGCCAAGGCCGCGGTCGGATTGGCGCAGCAGTGGGCGCGCGTCCACGATCGGGTCGCCTGATCGATGAAGACCGCGGTCGTCACGGGGGCATCGCGCGGCATCGGCGCGGCGATCGCGCGCCGACTCGCCGAGGAAGGCTATGCGGTTCACGCGCTCGCGCGCTCCGCGGACGCGTTGAACTCCCTTCAATCGGGGACGGGAGTTCGCGGCGTCCCCGTCGACGTGACCGATACCGCGGCGCTCGCCGCCGTGCTGGCGCCGCTCGAGGTCGAGGTCCTGATCAACTGCGCGGGCCTGGTCGAGGCGATGGGCCCCGTGCAATCGCTTTCCAATGAGACGGTCGATCGAATCCTTGCGGTCAATCTCGGTGCTGCCATACATGCCACGCGCATCTGCCTCACGGGCATGCGCGGGCGCGGGCGCGGCAGCATCATCAATATCGGCTCGCTCGCCGGGCTGTATCCCTTTCCGGATATGGCGGTCTATGCGGCGGCCAAAGCAGGATTGCACCACTTCACCCGCTGCCTGCACCTCGACCTGGTCGGCTCCGGTATCCGGGTAACCGAGATCGCCCTCGGCCGCGTGCGTACGGATATCTACGTCGGGACCACCGGCGAATCGCCCGAAGCGGTGCGCACAAGATTATACGCGCGACACACCCCGCTCCTGCCCGTAGATGTGGCCGAGGCCGTCATGGGCGTCCTGCGCGCGCCCGCGCACGTGAATCCCGGGCTTATCGAACTCGTGCCGACGGACCAGGCGGTCGGAGGAATGCGCTACGAGGAGCGCCAGCCTACACCTGGTCGAAAGGAGCAATAGACCATGTCGGAATCGAGACCGAGCCGGCTCACCTTCGAGTTCGATGGCGGCGTGCTCGACATCGAGCTCGCGCAAGAGAGCGCTCCCGAGACGATCGACACTCTTCTCCGGTGCCTGCCCTGGCGCTTCGATCTGCATTGCGCCAAGATCGCCGGTAGCCACATCCTGTGGCACGCCCCTTTCGTGCAGCCCGCGGAGCGCGGGCGCGACATTCTTTCTGCTCCGCCTGGAGCCTTCGTCTACTGGCCGGAGCGGCAGTTCCTCGAGCTGATCTATGCGCCGCTCCAGGCCGAAGCTGCCGAAATCAGTTATCTCGGCCAGGTCCGGATCGGCGTCGAGGTGCTGCGCGCGCTCGGCGAGAGGGTGCGCATCCGCCAAGGGCTCGAGGAGATTTGGGCGCAGCTCAGGCTTCCGGACGGCGGTCATCCCACGCCAGTGGTGTCTGCGCGCGACTGGCTCGAGGCTTTCGCCACGCACCGCAGGGAGATTTGGCGCACGCGGCCGCCCTCCATCGATACTCTCCTCGCGCGGCGCGGCATCATGCTACCGATCGGGCCGCTCCTCATGGCCGAGAACGACGCGCGCAAGCTGCAGGAGCTCGCCTGGCGCTTCCTCGGCCAGGCGCGAAGCGGCGATCCGGTGCCTGCCGCGGAGGCGATGCGCCTCGTCATCGAGAGCGCCGAGGCTCGGCTCGTCGGCCTCTGCGCGCTCGGTGACGTGGCGCCCGCCCTCGCCGAGGCGCGAAGGCTTCTCGCACAGTATCCTGCCCAGGCGGCCATTGTGCTCGAGGAGCTCGTGCTCTACGCCGGTCGGCTCGCCGCATGGCTCGACTTGACTATACCCTGGCAACATTTGAGCGATACCTTGGTGGCGGCGCTCGAGGAGCGCGCCATGAGCGGCGGGGGCGGCTAGGGCAGGTCCGGGCGATCGATGTGGAGCCTTCCCTGAAGGGGTCGCCTGAGGGGAGCATTCTTCCCAGCGCGAGGTGCATGTGGGAATTGTTGTGGGTAGCCGGTGTAAGCCGGACCCGAGGCAGCTCGCGGGATCAAGTTTCAACCCGCTCAAGAAAGTTGCCGCCGAGCAGCGCCGACAGCGCAACTGTTAGCGTCTCGCTGTTCTCAATGCAAACTAGGCATACATGCCTGGGATGATCAGGGTGCTCGATGAACCGCTCGGAGATGTAGACTTTGTGCGACATGCCGCGCCGCTTGAAGCGATCGCCGACCTCTACATCCTCGCTGGCTCAGAAGTTCATGTCACACTATAGCTGATCTTCATTGCGTGCACTGGGACCAATGCGTGGAAGCCCAGTATCAGCAACATCTTCCAACGCCCCAACCCCGGCATGCCACAGCATGTCGGGGCGAGGCGCCGCCTTAGGCGGCGAGCGCGAGGTCGCGCCACTCCGTCGGTTTGAGGTCGAGCACGGTGGCACCGCCCATCTCGAGCTCAGTCGCGCGGTCATAGGACTTGGCGTCCTCGGTCGTGCGAGAGCGTGTCGTGCCCGGCTCTAGAGGTTGGCGGCCAAACCGAGGAACGTCCGCTTCATCGAGCTGACCTCGGCGAGATAATTTGCGACGTCCTGGTCTCCGCAGCGCTCGGCGGGCGTCAATTTGAAGCGGCGGCGCGCAAATGCCTCGCCCGGACCTGCGCCGCAAAGGTAGATGACGGCGGCGAGATCCTGCTTCTGCTCCGCGCTGGCACTACCGTTCGGCGGGAGCGATAGAATTGCGCTGAGGTGCCTGTCCAAAAAAATCGCCGTGAGCTCGACGGCATGGCTCGGCACAATGCGCCAATATTGGCCATTGAGCCAGCAATCGTCCTCGACGACGGTGTGATCGCGGATGCAATAGCGGC
>DATNIT010000268.1:0-18024 GCA_035604335.1 Allostellaceae bacterium
CCGCGGGCATAGAGAGCCCCCGTTCCTTCGCGCTCCCTCAAGGGCCGAGAGGCGTTTCCGGATGCCACCACAAGACAATCACGCGAGCATCGGGTCATGGCCTCACTTCGCGCGCGCCGGCTTCGGGCAAACGCCACGGAAGCCGAAGTACGACTGTGGTCGCGCATTCGCCGCAAGCAGCTCGAGGGGTTTCGGTTTAGACGGCAACAGCCACTCGGGCGCTACATCGTCGATTTCTTCTGTCCCGAAGCGCGACTCATCGTGGAGATCGATGGCGGCCAACATGGCGAGGAGAACCTGGCTGACGCTATCCGCACAGAATGGCTCGAGAAGCGGGGCTATAGAGTCGTACGCTTTTGGAACAAGGACGTGCTGTCGAACACCGAAGCCGTGCTTGAGAGCATTCTTGAAGCGCTCCGCGCTTAGACCCCCCTCCCCACCCTCCCCCTCAAGGGGGGAGGGGGATGCCATGGCGGAGCTGCGCTAGTGCCGAAGCGCACCGATCTCAAATCCATCCTGATCATCGGAGCCGGCCCGATCGTGATCGGGCAAGCCTGCGAGTTCGATTATTCCGGCGCGCAGGCGTGCAAGGCGCTCAGGGAAGAAGGCTACCGGATCGTGCTCGTGAACTCGAATCCCGCGACGATCATGACCGATCCCGAGCTCGCGGACGCCACTTACATCGAGCCGATCACGCCCGACATGGTCGAGCGGATCATCGCAAAGGAGAAGCCCGACGCGCTCCTGCCCACCATGGGCGGACAGACCGCGCTCAACACCGCGATGGCGCTCGCGCGCGCGGGTGCGCTCCGGCGGCACAATGTCGAGCTCATCGGCGCCCGCGAGGAGGCGATCGCCAAGGCCGAGGACCGGCAGCTGTTCCGCGAGGCGATGGAGCGGATCGGCCTCGAGAGCCCCAAGAGCCGGCTCGTGCGCACGCTCGACGAGGCGATGGCGGCGCTGCAGCTGGTGGGATTGCCGGCGATCATCCGGCCGTCCTTCACGCTCGGCGGCACCGGCGGCGGCATCGCTTACAACCGCGAGGAGTTCGAGGAGATCACGCGCGGCGGCTTGCGCGCCTCGCCCACCCACGAGGTGCTGATCGAGGAATCGGTGCTGGGCTGGAAAGAATTCGAGATGGAGGTGGTGCGCGACCGCGCCGACAACTGCATCATCGTCTGCTCGATCGAGAACGTGGACCCCATGGGCGTCCACACCGGGGATTCCGTGACGGTGGCGCCTGCGCTGACCCTCACTGACAAGGAATACCAGATGATGCGCAACGCCTCGATCGCGGTGCTGCGCGAGATCGGCGTCGACACCGGCGGATCGAACGTGCAGTTCGCGGTCAATCCCGCCGACGGGCGGCTGGTCATCATCGAGATGAATCCGCGGGTGTCGCGGAGCTCGGCGCTGGCGTCGAAGGCGACGGGCTTCCCGATCGCCAAGGTCGCCGCGAAGCTCGCCGTCGGCTACACGCTCGACGAGCTCAAGAACGAGATCACCCGCATCACGCCGGCGTCTTTCGAGCCGACCATCGACTACGTCGTCACCAAGATGCCGCGCTTCACCTTCGAGAAGTTTCCGGGCGCCGAGCCGATCCTCACGACCTCGATGAAATCCGTCGGCGAGGCGATGGCGATCGGCCGCAGCTTCGCCGAATCCGTGCAGAAGGCGCTGCGCTCGATGGAGACGGGGCTCACGGGCTTCAACGAGGTGGAAATCGTCGGCGCGGGCTCGGGCGACAAGAACGCAGTCCGCGCGGCGCTCGCCAAGCCCACGCCCGACCGGCTCCTGGTGATCGCGCAGGCCTTCCGGCTGGGCCTTACCGTCGCGGAGATCCACGCCGCCTGTAAATACGATCCCTGGTTCCTGGAGGAGGTCCGCAAGGTCGTGGCCGCGGAAGCCGAGGTCCGCGCCAATGGTCTGCCCCAGGACGCGCCGGGTCTGGTGCGGCTCAAGCGCCAGGGCTTCTCGGATGCGCGGCTCGCCGAGCTCGCCGGTATCGAGGAGCGCGCGGTGGCGGCGCTGCGCCGCCGGCTCGAGGTGCATCCGGTCTACAAGCGGGTCGACACCTGCGCCGCCGAGTTCCCGTCGCTCACGCCCTACGTGTACTCGACTTACGAGGGCGACGGCATCGCCGCGCCCGAGGACGAGGCGGACCCGAGCGCGCGGCGGAAGGTCGTGATCCTCGGCGGCGGGCCGAACCGGATCGGGCAAGGCATCGAGTTCGATTACTGCTGCGTCCACGCGGCCTACAGCCTCAAGGACGCGGACATCGAGACCATCATGGTCAATTGCAACCCGGAGACGGTCTCGACGGACTACGACACATCGGACCGGCTCTACTTCGAGCCCCTGACCGCGGAGGACGTGATCGAGCTGGTGCGGGTCGAGCAGCGCCGCGGCACGCTGCTGGGCGTTATCGTGCAGCTCGGCGGCCAGACCCCGCTCAAGCTCGCCGCGGCACTCGAGGCCGCGGATATCCCGATCCTCGGCACCTCGCCCGATGCGATCGATCTCGCGGAAGACCGGCGGCGGTTCCAGCAGCTGCTGCAGAAGCTCGATCTCAAGCAGCCCGAGAATGGCACCGCCACTTCTGCCGCGGAGGCCGAGGCCGTGGCGCAACGCATCGGCTACCCCGTCGTCATCCGCCCCTCCTACGTGCTCGGCGGCCGCGCCATGGAGATCGTGCACGATCCCGCCGGCATCGCGCGCTACATGGCGAACGCGGTCAAGGTCTCCGGGTCCAGCCCGGTGCTGATCGACCGGTATCTCCAGGATGCGATCGAGGTCGACGTGGACGCGCTCGCCGACGGGCGCGATGTCTATATCGCGGGGATCATGGAGCACATCGAGGAAGCCGGCATTCACTCCGGCGACAGCGCCTGCTCGCTGCCGCCTTATTCGCTGTCACCCGAAGTGATCGCCGACATCGAGCAGCAGACCACCGCGCTCGCGAAGGCGCTCCACGTCGTCGGACTGATGAACGTGCAGTATGCGGTCAAGGACCGCACGGTCTTTGTGCTGGAAGTGAACCCGCGGGCCTCGCGCACGGTGCCTTTCGTCGCCAAGGCCACCGGCGTTCCCGTGAGCAAGATCGCCGCCCGGGTGATGGCGGGCGCGCGCCTCGCCGAGTTCGGGTTGAAGCGGCAGAGCCTCAAGCACGTCGCGGTCAAAGAGGCCGTATTCCCGTTCGCGCGATTCCCCGGCGTCGATCTCATCCTCGGCCCCGAGATGAAATCGACCGGCGAGGTCATGGGCCTGGACGCCGATTTCGGCCGCGCCTTCGCCAAATCCCAACTGGGCAGCGGCACTGATCTGCCCCTTACGGGTCGGGTATTCGTCTCTGTACGCGATCACGACAAGGCAGGGCTGGTGGAGCCTTGCCGGAGGCTCGCGGAAATGGGCTTCACGTTGGTCGCCACGCGGGGCACCGGGCGGTACCTCAGCCAGGCCGGGCTCGCGGTCCAGATTGTTAACAAGGTCCTGGAGGGGCGCCCGCATATCGTCGACCAGATGCTCTCCGGCGAGGTGCAGCTCATCTTCAACACCACCGAGGGAGCGCAGGCGATCGCCGACAGCTTCAGCTTGCGGCGGACTGCGCTAACTATCGGAATTCCCTACTACACTACCGTGGCCGGCGCGCGCGCCGCAGTGCAGGCCATCACGGCGCTTCGGGCCGGCAGCCTTGAAGTCGCATCGCTGCAATCCTACTTTGTGGGGTCATCCTAGCGGCTAGCCGGCCCGCTCGGCATCAAGCGTTGCAGGAAACGGACCGGCGTACCAAGATAATGATCGAGCGCCCGACCCGACCCCCGGTCGGAGGGTAGCTCTTTGACTGTCGCTGACGTCACACGCACGAGAAGAAGTTGCAGCCCATGAATATGAGCAAGATCCCGATGACGGCGGACGGATTCAACCGTCTCCAGGAAGAGCTGAAGCGGCTCAAGAGCGTCGATCGGCCGGCGATCATCCGGCAGATCGCGGAGGCGCGTGAGCACGGCGACATCTCCGAGAACGCCGAATACCACGCGGCGCGCGAGCGGCAGGGCTTCATCGAGGGCCGCCTCATGGAGCTCGAGGACAAGATCGCGCGCGCCGAGGTGATCGACGTTTCCAAGCTGTCGGGCAAGGCGGTCAAGTTCGGCGCGACGGTGACGCTTGCCGACGAGGAGACCGACGAGGAAACCGTCTACCAGATCGTGGGCGAGGACGAGGCGGACATCAGCCGAGGCCGGCTGTCGGTCACCTCGCCGCTGGCGCGCGCCTTGATCGGCAAGGGCGTGGGCGAGAATGTCGAGGTCTCGACTCCCCGCGGCTCCAAATCCTACGAGGTCGTGAAGGTCGCGTTCCGCTGAGCGATCAGCGCCGGCAAATCCCGCATCGCATCGAAGACGAGATCGGCACCAACGGCCGTCAGCCGCTGGCCGTTACCGGCTCGACAATGGCTGGCCCCAAAGAATCCGAAGGCCGTCATGCCCGCGGCCGTGGCCGCGGTCACACCCGGGACGCTGTCCTCGATCGCGAGGCAGCGTTTCGGTGCGGCCCCCCTGCATTCGGCACCGTCGAAGATGACGAGATCGAATGCCTCGCTTGCCGCCATGGACGGGGCGCTCAATCCGCGTCGATCGGCACGCCGGGCGAGAATTTCGACGTGCGAATGGCGAGCGCGGTCTTGACGTGGCTCACGTTGGGCGCGGCCGTGAGCTGTGTGGTGAGAAAGCGCTGATAGTGGTCCCAATCCTCCGCAACGATCTTGAGCAGGAAATCGGCCTCGCCCGCGAGCATGTGGGCCTCGCGCACTTGCGGCCAAGTCCCGACCAGCGTCTCGAAGGCCTTGAGGTCCGGCTCAGCTTGGCTCGCGAGGCCGACCTGGGCGAAGACCGTGACCCCGAAGCCCAGCGCTTGAGCGTTGACGTCCGCGTGGTAGCCGCGGATGTAGCCGGCCTCCTCGAGGGCTCGCACCCGGCGCAGACAAGGTGGCGCCGAGATCCCCGCGCGCCGTGCCAACTCGACGTTGGTCATGCGGCCATTCGCCTGGAGGTCGCGCAGGATCCTGCGGTCAATTCTGTCGAGCTTGATCCGTCGCATTGGATGGCCTCGCCGCTCGCGGGATTTTGTAATAATATTACAAGCGGCCTCGTGCGACGCAACAGTGCCTGCGCGGACCGATACGAAGGGGTAAGCGGAGATGCGTGCGGGCCCGCGGGAGACTGAGTGGGTATGAGTGTTTCGGGGCGAACGCCCACGGTTTGGGCAGTGCACGACGGCAAGATCGGCATGGCGAACCAGGTCCTCGGCCTCGCCGAAGCGGTGGGATATCCGGTGATCGAGAAGGCCGTGGCCGTTCGGTCGCCCTGGCGGCACTTGGCACCCCCGCTCTGGATCCATCCGATGGCTGCCCTCGCGCCCGAGGGCGCGGGGTTGGAGCCTCCCTGGCCCGACCTCCTGGTCTCATGCGGCCGGAGCGTGATTGCTTTGGCACTGGCGGTGAAGCGGATGAGCCGCGGCCAAACTCTTTGGGCTCATGTGCAGGACCCTCGCTTTGCGCACCGGCACGTCGACTTGATGGTGGTGCCGCAACACGATCCCGCCCGCGGCGAGAACGTGCTGCTGACGCTGGGCGCTGTCCATCGCGTGCGACCCGCGCTGTTGGACGCCGGCCGAGCCCGTTTTGCGCCGCTGTTCGCGGCGCTATCGCGCCCGCTCGTCGGAGTACTGATCGGCGGCAATAATCGCGTCTATCGCCTGACGCCGGCTATTTCAAGCTTGCTGGGCCAGCAACTCGCTGCGCTCGCTGCGCAAGGCTTCGGCATCGCGATCACGCCGTCGCGCCGCACTGGCGACGCGGCACTCAAGGCGCTCGTCGAGCCGCTCCAGGGTGTACCGCATTATTTCTGGAATAGCAGCGGCGAGAATCCCTATCTCGGGCTGCTCGCACATGCCGACGCGCTCATCGTCACCGGCGACTCCGTCAATATGGTGAGCGAGGCCGCCGCGACGGGAAAGCCCGTGCATGTCGTCGGGCTCGAGGGCGGTTCGGCGAAATTTCGCCGTTTCCATGACCTGTTCCGGCGCGCGGGCATCGCGCGCTCGTTCACGGGCGCGATCGAGCGCTGGGTCTATCCGCCTCCCGACGATACCGAGCGCGCGGCCGCCGAGATCCGCCGCCGCATGTCTCGACGTCTCTCGAATGTCGCCTGATACGAGGCGGCCACTTCTCTATCTCGGGGCGGTGACTGCAGCCGCAGCTCTGTTCCTCTTGGCGCCCGGCATTGATCTCTGGGCGAGCGGCCTCTTCTTCCGGGCCGGCGAGGGCTTCTTTCTCGCCAATGTCGGACCGGTGCGCGCACTCTATCGACTCGTACCTTGGATCGTAGGGGCGCAGGCGATTGGAATTCCGCTGCTCCTGCTGCTGGGATGGTGGCGCGGACGCCGGGTCGCCGGTATCGGGCTGAAACAGGGTGTATTCGTATTGCTGGTCCTGGCGCTGGGACCTGGTCTCGTCGTGAATACCGTGCTCAAGGACCACTGGGGACGCGCGCGCCCGTCGCAGGTCGTCGAATTCGGGGGATCGCAGGAGTTCACGGCGGCGCCGCTGCCTGCGAACGCGTGCGACAAGAACTGCTCCTTCGTCTCCGGTCACGCGGCGGTCGGATTCGGACTCATCGTCTACAGTTTTCTCGCCGGGGATCGGCGATCGCGACGGGCCATCGGAGGGGGCGCGGTGGCGGCGGGAGGGCTGATCGGTCTCGCGCGCATGGCCCAAGGTGCACATTTCCTATCGGACGTGGTGTTCGCCGGGCTCGTGGTCTGCGGTGTCGCCTGGTTCCTCGATTGGACGCTGCTGGAGCGCGATCTCAGCGGCGCGGTCTGGCGCCGCTTGGTGGCGCGGCTCGGCCCGGCGGGCGCGGGTTGGGCTCTCTACGCGGCGCTGAGCCTGATCGGAATCGCGATTTGTATCGCCTACGTCGACCGGCCTGTCGCGCTCTATTTCCACGGAGCGAGCCCGCAGGTGGTCGAGGTTTTCCGTTTCATCACCCGCTTCGGCATCTCCACCTACTATCTCATCGGCACGGCCGTGCTTGCGCTGATCTTGTGGCTTGTCGGCCGGTTCGGCGAGGCTCGCTGGGCGGCTCGGCTCGGAGCGGCCGCGGCCGCTGCGCTCTTCCTTTTCCTCTCGATCGCGGTCTCCGGGCTGATCACCGACCTGCTGAAATTCGTGTTTGGACGCGCACGCCCGAAGCTGTTATTCGCCAACGAGACGTTCGGCTTCGACTGGTGGGGCACCAAGGCGGATTTCTGGTCGTTTCCGTCGGGGCACGCCACGACCGCGGTCGCGATCGCGGCGGCTCTTTACTGCCTTTGGCCGCGCTATTTGCCGCTCTACATCGGTTTCGCGGTCCTGGTCAGCGTGAGCCGCGCCGTGGTCGGCGCGCATTACGTGAGCGACGTCATCGCCGCGACCTTCATCGCGATCGCCGCCACTGCGTATTTGCGGCACGTTTTTGAGCGCGGCGGCATTGCGTTGCGCGATGCCGCTCGCGGCCTGCCGCCGTCGCGCGACCCGCTCCCGTGGCGTGAGCGGCTGGGCTTCGGAAGGCCGGGCGACGCTTAGCGCCGGCGTGCTCGGCAGTGCGGCCGTCGACCGACGCGAGAAATCGCGACCACGCGAGCCCGTCGACGCCGTGGTGATCGACATAATCGCGGCCGAGATCGGCTCCTTGGCCGGCGCCAAGGACCGCGCGGTCCTCAAGGAGGACGGCACGGTCGGGAAGTAGCAAACTCCGTAGCCGCCCGGCGGCGCTCAGTATCCCTTGAAGCCCTCGAGGCGCACCACGAGGAAGTCCCGCGTGGTGCCACCGCCAAGGTTGATCGTGATGTGCCCGACCGAGCCGACGTCCGCGAAGTATCTCGGCAGCTCACGCAACTCGTGCCGCGGGCCCACGTACAGGAAATTCTCGCCCACGTGGCTCTTGGCATCGGCTGAGAGGTCGAACTGATCGTGAATGCCGCCGCCGAGGTTCCATTTCAGGACATCGAAAGGACGCGGCAGGACGTAGTAGGTCAGCGACGCCAACACCTCGCGGTTGTCCGACAGGACGCTGACATCGGGCTGCTGCCGCAACAGGGCCGACACCGAATTCCCAAGCAGCGCCCAGCCGCGCAGACGATGCACGGGGTCCCAACGCCCGGGCATGTCCCAGCCCACGGCGTGCGCGATATCGCGTGCCGGCAGCAGCACCGCCATCAGGCCGACATGGAAGATCACCGAGCCCGTCACCAGGACGGCGCGGCCGTGCTCGATGAGGAATGCCACCACCAGGATCGTGGCGGAGATATAGGTCGGAGCCGACCAATTCGGGTGCGCCCGCGACAACAGGCTCACCGCGATCATCATGGCGAGGGTCGGCAGGGCGAACACGGCAAGCAACTGAGCGCGGCGGTCCGCGAGCACGCGGCGGAGCAGCACCACGGTCACGAGCAGCGTCGCGAAGAACACCGGCCCGAACACGCCGAACTGGGAGCCGAGGAACTCGCCGAATGCGCCCGGATGCAGCGCGAACCCCGTGATGTCGGCGTTCGCCTCGGTGTGGCGGTAGCTCACGAATCGATGGCCGAGGTTCCAGAGCAAATTGGGCGCGTAGGTCGCGAGCGCCAGAGCGGAGGCCGCGAGAAAGCGCGGCAAGTGCCGCCGCTCGTCCTTCACCACGGTCAGAAACAGCAGCGCCGACAGCAGCCAATAGGCCATTGCGTACTTCGCAAGGAGGCCGAACCCAGCGGCGACGCCGACCGCGATCCACCAGCGCCAACCCTCGGTCTCGCGCGCGCGCACGAAACCGTAAAGCGCGACCGCCCAGCAGAACAGCAGCGGCACGTCGGTGGAGATCAACAATGACGAGGCGGATACGCCGGGCAGCGTCGCATAGGCAATCGCCGACCAGCTCGCAACACGTGCATCGTAGAGCCGATGCGCGATCTGGAAAATGACCAGCGCGGTGCCGAAGTGGAAGAGCGGCGAGGCCGCGCGAATGCCCGCCTCATCGTCGCCCAAGAGCAAGGTGGTGGCGCGTATCACCCAGGCGATCAGCGGTGGCTTAGAGAAATAACCCCAATCCGGCGTCAGGGACCAAAGCCAGTACTGTGCCTCGTCCGGATAGAGGTCGAGACCGCCGATCCGAAGCCAGATCAAGCGGGCTGCGGTGACAGCGAGCAGAACCAGCAAAGTCCGGCGCAACGCTCGCTCGTCCGCGCCCAAGTCCGGGACTGACTGCTGGGAAACCGCCATCGCCGAGGGGGTCGCTCTTCTTGGGGTGGGTGCCCAGGTGTAGCATTTGCCCCGCGCGCTTGCTAAGTGAAAGGCGGCGCGGGCGACGCAGCGGGTACCATGAAGCTTAACATCGAGACTTTCAGCAACATCAAGGGCGGCAACAGCTTTTACAAGGCGGTGACGCACCCCTTGGCCGCGCGCGCGGTGCCGCGCCTGCTCGCGCGGATCGGCGACCGCAAGCTCGCGCTCTACGACGCCCGCGGTCTCGCCGACGGCTTTGCCGAGTTCTATGATCTCAGGGAACTGCGGCTGGTCGGCAGCTACGTCCAGGATGTCGGGACGATCGGCAAGCCGGTGCTCGGCCGCGCCGCGCAGCCCGTCACGGAACTGAGCGAGAGCGGCGCCGAGGCCGTGCTGGTCGCCGCATTCGACGCCGAGCGCCTGGTCGCGCACATCCGCCACCTCCTGCCCAAGGACGCGGAGGTCCTGAGTCTCGATGCGCTTCGCTTGCCCGACGAGCTTCTGACCAACCGCCGCGCCTATCTCGACCCGCTCAATTTTGCCACCAACTTCGTGTTCTTTCGCGACGATGACGGTCACCGCACGCGGCTGGTCACAGCCAATTACTGGTCAGGTTACGGCGCAGACTCCGTGGGTCTTTGGCTGGTCCTTTTCGATGAGCGCGGCAACGCGCTTGCCGAATGGCGCGAGCCGGTACCGTCCGAGATCGGCGCCATCGTGCTCGACAGCCGCGAGATCCGGAAGCGCTTCGATCTTCCGGCCTTCACCGGTCAGCTGTTCGTGCACGCCGTCGGTGCCACGGGCCACGATGTCGTGAAGTACGCGCTCGACACGTTCGGGAAGGACGGCGACGACGCGCCGCTCTCGTGCACGCACGATGCCAATTCCTGGCCCGCCGACCTCTATGCGGGACTGCCCGCGCCGCGCGCGGACGAGCGCGTGCGGCTCTGGGTGCAGAATAGCCATCCCCGTCCCATTCCCTCAGGTTCCGTCGGGCTGAACGTCATGGGGCGCAGCGAAATCCGCTATTGGGACCGGCCGATCGCGCCGTTTGCCAGCGTCGCGCTCGAGGTGAGCGCTCTGCTGCCGGACGCGCGTTGGCCACAGCAGATCGAGGTGCAGGCGGGCAAGCACATGGTGCGTCCGCGCTACGAGGTCGTTCGCGCGGGCCAAACGCGCATCGCTCACGTCAACGTCGAGCGCACGGACCTGAAGCCGGACGCGCGCATCGGCGAGCTCGGCAATCTGATGGGCAAAGGTTTCTTGCTGCCTGCGCCGGTGCTGCCGCGCGAGCTCTGGCGGTCGCTGGCATTGCCGACGCCGATGGCGACCTGCCAGAGCGAATTGCCGGTGAGCGCCATCCTCTACGACGGCAGCGGACATGAAACTGCGCGGCACCGCTTCGGCCGACTGCAGCGCCACGAGTCGGCGGCGCTCGACGTCGATGCTTGGTTGAACGGCCATGCGCTCGGCTCGGGCTACGGCCACATGGAGCTGGTCTATGACTTCGCCGACGGCGGTCTTGCTGACGGCTGGCTGCACGGATTGTTTCGATACGAGCACCGCGCGAGCGGTCATGCCGCGGAGACCAGTTTCGGCGCCCACATATTCAACACCGCGCTCACTTATAAGAGCGAGCCCCAGTCCTACGCCGGCCAGCCACCTGGACTTTCGACCCGGCTCTTCCTCCGTTTGGGCGAGACGCCCTATGACACGTTGTGCCAC
The DNA here is from genome assembly GCA_035604335.1 of Allostellaceae bacterium. Classification (GTDB taxonomy): domain Bacteria; phylum Pseudomonadota; class Alphaproteobacteria; order ATCC43930; family CGMCC-115725; genus DASZHJ01. The sequence continues at coordinate 11,021 of DATNIT010000268.1, forward strand.
TTGATTTACCCAGCCTCAACGCCATGGCATTCGCTGAGCGAGACCGATCTGGTCCTGCATGACGGCGGCGGCCGAGAGGTCGCGCGCGAACGGGTACGTATCGCGTGCTCCGGCTCGCTGTTCTGGCGCTATCGCGAGATGTTCTCGGCCGCGACTCGGGCGCGCGCGAGCGAGCGCGCCTACCTGGTGATTCGCGACACGACGTGCCGGCTTTTCGGTTATCATGGATTGATCGGCCGCGACGGCGCTTTCAGCCTCGATCACATGTTCGGGTTCTGACGGTTGCGCGGCATTCTTGTTGCGAGACAATCATGTCCGAGCGTTACCACGCCAAGCTGCTGATCATCGGGTCGGGCCCGGCGGGCTATACAGCCGCCGTCTATGCCGCACGCGCGAATTTGAGGCCTGTGCTCGTCCAGGGCCTGCAGCCGGGTGGGCAAATGACCATTACCACCGACGTCGAGAACTATCCTGGCTTCGCGGACGTGATCCAGGGCCCCTGGCTCATGGAGCAGATGCGCAAGCAGGCCGAGCACGTCGGTACCCGCATGATCTCGGACATCATCGTAAGGGCGGATTTGTCGAAGCGGCCGTTCGTCTGCGTCGGCGACTCCGGCGACACGTACGTCGGAGAGGCGCTGCTGATCTGCACCGGCGCGCAGGCGCGCTGGCTGGGCTTGCCCAGCGAGCAGACGTTTCGCGGCTTCGGCGTCTCCGCCTGCGCCACCTGTGACGGATTTTTCTTTCGAGGCAAGGAGGTCGTCGTCGTGGGCGGCGGTAACACCGCGGTCGAGGAGTCGCTCTATCTCGCGAACCTTGCCTCGCGCGTGACATTGATCCATCGCCGCGACCGCTTGCGCGCCGAGAAGGTCCTGCAGGCGCGCCTGCTCGCGAATCCCAAGATCAACGTCTGCTGGAACAGTGTCGTCGAGGAAATTCTGGGCGAGCCGGGACCGCCGGCGCGGGTTACCGGTGTTCGAGTGCGGGACGTCGCCACCGGTGTCGAGCGCACGATCCCTGCATCGGGCTTCTTCGTGGCCATCGGCCACACGCCCGTGACCGAGCTGTTCAACGGTCAGCTCGCGCTCGATGAGGGCGGCTATATCGTGACGCGGCCCGACTCCACCGCGACCGAGATTCGCGGCGTGTTCGCGGCCGGTGACGTCAAGGACAAGGTGTTTCGGCAGGCGGTCACAGCTGCCGGCATGGGCTGCATGGCCGCGCTCGAGGCGGAGAAATTCCTCGCCGCCGAGGAGGCCGCAGCGACATTGAAGGCGGCGGAATGAGCGAGCAACGCAAGACGCGCCCTGCCCTCACGCCTTTGCCTCAGGGCAAGGGCATGGATTGGGACAAGCTGCGCGTCTTCCACGCCGTGGCCGAGGCCGGCAGCTTCACGCATGCGGGCGAGGCGTTGAACCTCAGTCAATCGGCGGTCAGCCGCCAGATCAGCGCGCTCGAGGAGAGCCTCTCGGTGCCGCTCTTCCACCGGCACGCCCGCGGTCTGATCTTGACTGAGCAAGGCGACTTGCTCTATCGCACCGCGCGCGAGGTGTTCGCCAAGCTCGCGATGACCGAGGCGATGCTCTCGGAGTCGAAGGACCGGCCGCGAGGGCCGCTCAAAGTGACGACGACTGTGTCATTCGGCTCGGGCTGGCTGGTGCCGCGTATCCGCGAGTTTCTCGAGCTCTATCCCGAGATCCAGCTCAGCGTAGTGGTGGACGACAGCGAGCTCGACCTTTCGATGCGCGAGGCCGACGTGGCCATCCGAATGTCCGCCCCGCGCCAACCGGATTTGGTGCAGCGGCACTTGCTGACGGTGCGCTACCACATCTATGCCGCGCCCGAGTACCTGAAGAAGTACGGCGTACCTCAGAAGGCCGAGGAGCTCGACCGGCACCGCGTGATCATCTACGGCACCGATGCCCGCCCGCCGACGCGCAACACCAACTGGCTTCTGGAAGCGGGCGTCCGGCCCGGCTCGGAGCGCAGGCCGATTCTCTCCGTCAACAACACGCCCGCGATCTTCAGGGCGGTCGCGAGCGGGCTCGGTATCGCGGCGCTGCCCGACTTCATGGCGCATGAGGCGGCCGATCTCGTGCGTGTGCTGCCGGACCTCGCGGGCCCGGAGGTCGAGGCCTATTTCGTCTATCCCGAGGAGCTGCGGAGCTCCAAGCGTATCGCCGTGTTCCGGGATTTCCTGCTGCGCAAGGTCGCGGAGTCGCGGAACGGATGAGCGCACGGGCACGCGGTTCGCTGCCGCTGCGCCCGAAAACCGGATCGTGACACCCACAAACCAGGGCTGGAAAGCCTCGGAAATCCGGGGTGAATCGAGGATTGCGGTTTTTGCAACGGAGAATCCCGCTATTGACCGTAGCTCACTCGCGTGCGGCGCAGCATCTTGCACAGTACGAGTGTGGATCGCACCAGTTTCACCGCGCGGGTCGCGCGGTATCAGGTTTCCGGGCCCCCAAACCCGGAAAGAGGGTCTTCGGACCCTTACGTCTCCCAGACGTGAAGCCTCCCTGTTCAACTGCCGGGAACCGCAAGGTTCCCGGCATTTTTTCGTCCCCGCGACCGCGTCGCCGTCATGACCACTGACGCTCCGAGCCCGCGGCAGAACGATGCGCTCAGGGCCATCCTGCTGATGTGCCTGGGCGTCAGCATGTTTCCATTCCTCAACGCCGGCATCAAGCTGCTCACGGCGCACTATTCCGTCATCGAGATCGTTTGGGCACGCTTCGCCGGACATCTTCTGACGATGCTGATCGTGTTTCTGCCGAGCCGCGGCTGGCAGATTTTCCGCACGCATCAGCCCGCCATTCAAATCACGCGTTCGTTCCTGCTGCTGGCCTCGACGGCGTTCTCGGTGAGCGGGATCGGGCTGGTGCCGCTCGCCACCGCATCCACGATCGGTTTCTCGTCGCCGATCATCGTGACGGCACTGTCGGTGCCGCTCTTGGGCGAGAGCGTGGGACCGCGGCGCTGGTCCGCCGTGCTCGTGGGCTTCGTCGGCGTACTGATCGTCGTGCGCCCGGGTAGCAGCCAACTGTCGGCGGCAACCCTATTGCTGCTGGGCGCCGCGGCCTCCTATGCGCTGTATCAGATCGCGACCCGGCGCAGCGGTGTGAGAGACAGCGCGGAGACCGGGATCGTCTATGCCGCGCTCGTCGGCACCCTCGCCGCCAGCCTGCTCGTGCCGTTCGGTTTCGAGATGCCCCGCAGCCTGGCCGATGCGGCGATCTTGGCAAGCCTCGGCATGTTCGGCAGCGTCGGCCACTATTACATCATTCACGCCTTCCGGCTCGGTCCCGCCGCTCTGGTCTCTCCGTTGGGATATCTCGAGCTCGTAGGAAGCACGACGCTCGGCTACGTCATTTTCGACAACCTCCCGGATCTCTGGACCTGGGCAGGCGCGAGTCTGATCGTTGCGTCCGGCATCTACATCGCCCTGCGCGAGCAACGGCGCCGGCGATATTGAAAAGAACGGCGCCGGCTACTGCGGAGCGGCCGCACCGGCATCGCGCGTGGACAGCAGGCGATTGACGAGATCGAGAAGCACCATCGGGTCGAACGGTTTCGCCAGCACGGCGCTCGCGCCGAAGGTCTGCGCCATCTTGAGATAGTCCGCGCGCGGCTCGGCGCTGCCGGAAATCGCGACGATCGGCGTCTGCGGCAGCATGGTCCGGATCTCCCGTATCGTCTCGATGCCTTCCTTTTGCGGCATCAGGATATCCGTGATGACAAGGTCGGGTTCATGCTCGCGCAGCAGCCGCATGCCGGTTGCCCCCTGGTCGGCCTGATCGACTTGGAAGCCCGCCCCCTCGAGCACCATGGCAATCGAATCGCGCACAGCCGCATCGTCATCGACCAATAAGATACGTTTGCCCATCTGTCCCCTCATGGTGCGGCGCGTTCCCGATGAACGGTTCGGCCGCGATTCTTGCCCCCTACAAATTAGGTCTAGTTGCCGCACTCGCCGACGGTGTGACCAGCGTCACACTCTATAACAAGTTGTTATCGGCTCATAATCGTATTGGGAGTATTTATACGAGAAAATTCTATCTGTGATAGGGCAATCCCTTTCGTGGCGCGCCAGCGTGCGCTAGGATCGTGCCATTATCGCAGGGAGGTCCGATGCCCGAGATTCAAGGCGCGCGCCTGCTCGCCGATCTGAAACGGCTGGCGGAGTTCGGCAAGTACAAGACCGGCGTGCATCGCCCCACCTACACGCCCGACGACATGGCGGCGCGGCAATGGCTCGCGGGCCGCATGGCGGAAGCCGGGCTCGAGCCGTTGATCGACGGCATCGGCACGGTGCTCGGCCGCAGCAAAACCGCCGGGCCGCGGCTGCTCTTGGGCTCGCATGTGGAGACGCAGCCCTATTCCGGCTGGCTCGACGGCGCCATGGGTGTGCTCTACGGCCTCGAGGTCGCCCGAGCCTTCGCCGAGGATAAGGTGACCGCCGGTCTCGGCATCGAGGTCGGCGCCTGGGCGGACGAGGAAGGCCACTACGGCTCGCTGCTGGGTAGCCGCTCCTTCTGCGGCGAGCTATCCGAAGATGCCATCGACGCCACCCGCAACCGCCAGACCGGCAAGCCGCTGCGCGAGGCGCTCGCCGACGCGGGGCTCACCGGCAAGCCGCGCGAGCGCCTCGATCCCAAGCGCTACGTCGGCTACCTCGAGGCCCATGTGGAGCAAGGCGACACGCTCGACAGTGGCGGGCTCCGGCTCGGCATCGTCACGGGGATCGTGGGCATCCACCTCTACAACCTGACCTTCCACGGCCAGCAGAACCACGCCGGCACCACCCGCATGGCCGTGCGCAGGGACGCCGGCGTCGCCCTCGTGCGCTTCTGCAACATGGTCGAGGAGCGCTTCCCCAAAGTGGTCGGGCCGCGCTCGGTTTGGACCACCGGCAAGATCGCGCTCGACCCCGGCGCGCCCAGCGTGATCCCGGGCAAGGCGGAGATGCTGTTCCAGTTCCGCGATGTCGAGCCCGAACGCTTGGCGCTGCTGGAGCGCACGCTCAATGAGCTGGTCGCCGAGGCGAATGCGCGCGGGCCTTGCCGCGTCGAGCTCGAGGTGATCTCGCGCACACCGCCCCACGCCATGGACCGGGGCTTCCAGGACGCGCTCGAGGCCGCCGCGGAGCGCCGCGCGCCCAAGCTCCACACGCGGCTCCCGAGCGCCGCCGGCCACGACGCGCAGACCTTCGCGCGTCACATCCGCGCGGGGATGCTGTTCGTGCCGAGCGTCGCCGGCATCAGCCACCACTACGCCGAGGACACCAAGGAAGAAGACATCGTGCTGGGTTGCCAGACCTTCGCGGACGCGGCGGCGACGATCCTCAAGAAGGCGTCGTGAGCGGCGGCCTCGTCAGGTGAACAGGCGCTCGCTCTTGAGATTATCGTAGAGCGAGGCCACGAACTCGCCGTAGCCGTTCCAGATCAGCGTAGGGCGGCGCTCGTCGGTGCCGAGCACGCGCTCGGTCGCCTGGCTCCAGCGGGGATGCGGGACCTCCGGGTTGATGTTCGCCCAGAAGCCGTATTCGCTGGCCTGCAGCGTCTCCCAGAACGACACCGGCCGCTTGTCGGTGAAAGTGAACTTGACGATCGACTTCGCGGACTTGAAGCCGTACTTCCACGGCAGCTCCATGCGCAAGGGCGCGCCGTTCTGCCGCGGCAGCGGCTTGCCGTAGATGCCCGTCACGATGAAGGGCAGCTCGTTGGTCGCCTCCTCGATGGTGATGCCCTCGATGTAGGGCCAGGGATACCAGAACGCCTTCTGGCCCGAGGCGACCTTCGGATCGTTAAAGCTCTCGGTGTGCACGTATTTCGCCGAGCCCAAGGGCTTCGCGAACTCGACCAGCGCCTTCATCGGAAACCCGCTCCAGGGTACCGCGATCGACCAGGCTTCGACGCAACGATGGCGCAGCAGACGCTCCTCGAGCGGCATCTGTTTCAGGAGATCGTCGATGGCGATGGTCATGGGCTTTTCCACCATGCCGTCGATGGCAACGGTCCAGGGCCGGATCGGCAGCGTCTGGGCCTCGTCGTAGATTTCCTTCTGCGAGCCGAACTCGTAGAAGTTGTTGTAGTGCTCGACGAGCTTTTCGTCGGTCACCGGACGATCCAGTGTGAACTTGTCGTTGTGCTTCACGGGGTAGAGGCTCGCGGAGGGGTCGGCCGCCGGCTCGGTGCCGGCCTCGGCGAGCGAGCCCAGCGGGCCCGCCATAGCAATTCCGACGGCGCCCAAGCTCATCGCCTGCAAGAGCCGGCGCCGGTCGTTATAGACCGCCTCGGGTGTCGCCTCGCGCTCCGGAATCTCCCAGCCGCGCTTCCGCTTGATCAACATGCCTGCCTCCGAGTGGATCGGCCTCGGCATATCGTACCGAGATCATCTGCTGCAAATCACGCCATCGCGAGCGCTGACTCAGCTTGTCGCGCCCGCTCACGGCTTTGTCAATTGAAGGGCCCGGTGGCTGGGCAACGCGCTTCCACGGCGGAGTGGGCACGAGTAGACTCCAAGCGCGTGGCTGCATACCGCAGGCGCCGGCCGCTCATGCCTCATGCAAGGGCCTGTTAATGCTCCGTCCCTGGGTATTCCTCGTGGCCTTGCCGATCGCGGCCGCGGGGCTCGCGGGCTGGCTCGGCGTCGGTCGCCTAACGGGACCGGAGCCCACGGCCGCGGCCGGCAGGGAACCGACCGCTCCCGCCGGCGTCCCGGTATCCGCCGGCCCAGCGATTCGCACCGACGTGCCAATCTATGTCACGGGCATCGGCACCGTGCAGGCGTTCAACAGCGTGCTGGTGAGGGCCCGCGTGGACGGCCAAATCGTCAAGATCGATTTTGCCGAAGGCGAGACCATGCATGCAGGCGATCTCCTCGCCGAGATCGATCCGCTCCCGCTCCGGGCGGCGTTGGCGCAAGCGCAGGCGACGAAGCTCAAGGACGAAGCACAGCTCGCGAACGCGCGCCTCGATGACGCGCGCGCAAGCCGGCTT
>DATNIT010000269.1:0-11631 GCA_035604335.1 Allostellaceae bacterium
AACCGGCGGCGGCCGGTGCCGCGGCGCCGAAGGGAGCCGCGGCCCCGGCGAAGGGCCCGGCTCCCGGCAAGGGGCCCGCGCCGGCGAAGGGCTGATCCGCCCGAGCGCAGCGCGCCCTCACCCATGCGGCTTCTCGTCGGGCTCGGCAATCCCGAGACCCGCCACGCGAGGAACCGCCACAACATCGGATTCATGGCAGTGGAGAGGCTTGTCCGCCGCCATGAGTTCGGGCCGTTCCGCGCGAAGTTCTCCGGCGCCTACGCCGAGGGAACCGTGGCGGGCGAGCGGGTGATCGCGCTCAAGCCCATGACCTTCATGAACCTCTCCGGCGACAGCGTCGGCGCCTGCGCGCGCTTCCTCAAGATCGAGCCGGAGGAGATCGCGGTGATCCACGACGAGCTCGACCTCGCGCCGGGCAAGCTGCGCGTCAAGCGCGGCGGCGGCTCGGCGGGCCATAACGGGCTGCGCTCGATAGACGACGCGATCGGGCCCGACTACTGGCGCGTCCGCCTCGGCATCGGCCATCCCGGCGTCAAGGAGCTGGTGCTGCCTTATGTGCTGCAGAACTTCGACGCCGAGGAGATGGCGTGGGTGACGCCGCTGGTGGACGCCGTCGCGGAGGCGCTGCCGCTCTTGGTCAAGGACGACATGCCCGGCTTCATGACCAAGGTGGCGTTGATCCTGAAACCGCCGCCGCCCAAGCCGCCGCGGCCTGGCGCCAAACCGGACGATCAAAGCAATGGGATTTAACTGCGGCATCGTCGGCTTGCCCAACGTGGGGAAGTCGACGCTCTTCAACGCGCTCACCGCCACCGCGGCGGCGGAGGCCGCGAACTATCCGTTCTGCACCATCGAGCCCAATGTCGGCCGCGTCGCCGTGCCCGACCCGCGGCTCGACATACTGGCGAAGCTCGGCAAGTCCGCCAAGATCGTCGCGACCCAGCTCGAGTTCGTGGACATCGCGGGCCTGGTGCGCGGCGCCTCCAAGGGCGAAGGACTCGGCAACCAGTTCCTCGGCCACATCCGCGAGGTCGACGCCATCGCCCATGTGCTCCGCTGCTTCGAGAGCGGCGACATCACCCATGTCGAGGGCTCGATTGACCCGATCCGCGACGCCGAGACCGTGGAGACCGAGCTGCTCCTCGCCGACCTCGAGAGCCTGGAGAAGCGCGTGCTCGCCGCCGAGAAGAAGGCGCGCGGCAACGACAAGGAGGCCAAGGCCGAGCTCGAGGTCATGCAGCCCGTGCTGACGGCGCTGCGCGAGGGCAAGCCGGCACGTGCGGTGCCGCTCGATGCCGACCGGCGCGCGATCCTGAAGCGGTTGCAGCTCCTGAGCGCCAAGCCCGTGCTCTACGTCTGCAACGTCGAGGAGGCCGCGGCGGCCGCCGGCAACGCGCAGACCGCACGCGTCGCAGAGTATGCAAAGGCGCAGGGCGCCGAGATCGTCGTGATCTCCGCCGCCATCGAGGCGGAAGTCGCGCTGCTCGCCGACGAGACCGAGAAGCGCGAGTTCCTGGCGACGCTCGGCCTCGAGGAAGCCGGCCTAGCGCGTGTGATCCACGCGGGCTATCACCTGCTCGACCTCGTGACCTTCTTCACCGTCGGCCCGAAGGAAGCGCATGCCTGGACCGTCCGCCGCGGCGCCACGGCGCCCGAGGCCGCCGGCGTCATCCATACGGATTTCCAGAAAGGCTTCATCCGCGCGGAGACCATCTCCTACGCGGACTTCGTGGCATTCGGCGGCGAGCAGGGCGCCAAGGACGCCGGCAAGATGCGCCTGGAAGGCGCCGAGTACGTCGTGCAGGACGGCGACATCCTGCATTTCCGATTCAATGTGTGAGTGGCACTAACCTCGGTGCGTCCTTCGACGCGCTTCGCTTGCTCAGGATGAGGGGCTTTCTTTGTGGCCGGTACAATTCCCCTCATCCTGAGCAAGCGAGCGCTTTGCGAGCGCGTCGAAGGACGCACGACGCTCTCGCAAACTACCCCAGCTTGTTGATCGTGCGCGGCACCGGCTTGCCCGTCATGAAGGCGCGGATGTTTTCGACGGCTTGCGGGTAGAGCAGGCGGTAGTTTTCCTCCAGCACGTAGCCGAGGTGCGGGGTCAGCACGACGTTGTCGAGCTTGCGGAGCGGGTCGGCGGCGGGGAGCGGCTCCTGGTCGAAGACGTCGAGCCCCGCCCCGGCGATGCGGCGGGCGCGCAAGGTATCGAGGAGCGCCTTGCCATCGACGATGGGCCCGCGCGAGGTGTTGACGAGATAGGCCGTGGGCTTCATCCGGCCGAGCTCGGCGGCACCGACCAGGCCGCGCGTGCGGTCGGAGAGCACGAGGTGAATCGTGATCACGTCCGCTTCGGCGAATAGCGCTTCTTTGGAGACCAGCTTGGCGCCCGCGGCTGCCGCGCGCTCGGCGGTGAGGTTCTGGCTCCAGGCGATCACGCTCATGCCGAAGGCTTTGCCGACGGCCGCTACTTGCACGCCGAGCCGGCCGAGGCCGGCGATGCCGAGGGTCTTGCCCTGCAGTCCGCGCCCGAGCGTGGTCTGCCACGCGCCTTTGCGCATCTGGCTGTCCTCGAAGGGGATGTGACGGAACAGTCCGATGATCAGCCCCCAGGTGAGCTCGGCGGTGGGGTAGGCCAGCATGTCGGTGCCGGTGACCAGCACGCCCTTCTCGGTCGCGGCCGCCACGTCGATCGAGGCGTTGCGCGCCCCCGCGGTAACGATCAGGCGGAGGTTCGGCAAGCGGTCGAGGAGCGGGCGCGGAAACGGCGTGCGCTCGCGCATGAGCACCACGGCATCGACGGTGTGCAGCCGCTCGGCAAGCCGCGGCACGTCGACGAGATTGTCCGCAAAGGCCTGCACCTCGCCCTCGGGCTCGAGGGTCTTCCAATCCGCCATCGTGAGGGCGACCTGCTGGTAATCGTCGAGCACCGCCACGCGAAACATCGCCGCCTCCGTTTTGGATAACTGCAGATGGCTTACTCCGGCATCGCCCGTGCGTGCAAGACGCGTCGTTCCGCGCCTTGACGCTCCGGAGCGGCATCACTACGGTCCGGCCAAACACGCAGACAAAATCGGGGGGAGCCATGACGCGTTGTCGATCCATTGGAGTCCTGCGCGGCCTCGCACTCGCCGCGACGATCGTGGCCGTCTCTGGCGCCGCGCACGCCGCCGAGGATCAGCTCGTGGTCTACTCCGCCAACGAGAGCACGCTCGACAATCTGGTCTTCGAGGCCTTCAAGAAGGAGACGGGCATCCAGGTGCAGCCCGTGGAAGCCGGCTCCGGCGTGCTCGTGAAGCGCATCGCCGCCGAGAAGGACCGGCCGCAGGGCGACATCCTCTGGGGCGTGAGCCGCTCGCTCATGCAGACCAACGCGGATTATTTCGCGCCCTATCGCTCCAAGAACGTCGACGCGGTGCCGCCGGAGTTCCGCGATCCCCAAGACCGCTGGCTCGGCACCAACGTGCACTTGCTGGTGATCCTCGCCAACACCAAGCAGGTCGCCGCCGCCGACATGCCGAAGTCCTGGGGCGACCTGCTCGATCCCAAATGGAAGGGCAAGATCGCCTTCACCGATCCCGCCAACTCCGGTTCCGCCTACACGAATACCACCATGCTGGTGGGCCTCTGGGGCAGCGGCGACAAGGGCTGGGCGGAGGTCACCAAGCTCTACGCCAACATGAAGGTGCTGAACAAATCCTCGCTCGTGTTCTCCGGCGTTGGCGAGGGCGAATATGCGCTCGGCATCTCGCTTGAGTACGCGGGCTACATCTGGGCCAGCAACGGCGCGCCCGTGAAGGTGATCTACCCGAGCGACGGCACGGTCACGCAGATGGAGGGCGTGGCCGTCATCAAGGGCGGCCCGAACCTCGAGCCCGCCAAGAAATTCGTCGACTTCGTCTCGCGCAAGGACACCCGCGAGATGATCCTGGCCCACACCTTCCGCCGGCCCGCGCGCGGCGATCTCGATCTCGAGCATCTCCCGGGCGGCCTGCCGTCGCTCGGCAAGGTGACCGTGATCAAGTACGACGAGCAGAAATGGACCGACGCACGGCCGGACGCCATGCAGAAGATCCAGGACATCGTGCAGAAGACGCGGTGACCCTAACCCTCCCGCCTTCGGCGGGTCCCTCCCTCTCCCGCTTCGCGGGCGAGGGGCAAACCAACACCGAGACAGCCCCTCTCCCGCGTTTGGGCGGGAGAGGGAGGGACCCGGCCCGCTAGGGCCGGGCGGGTGAGGGGGCGTCCAAAGCCATGACCGCCATCAGCATTGAGGGCGTAGAGAAGCGGTTCGGGACCGTGACGGCCGTTGCCGCGATCTCGCTCGCGGTCAACGACGGCGAATTCTTCACGCTGCTGGGGCCGTCGGGCTGCGGCAAGACCACGCTGCTGCGGATGGTGGCGGGCTTCGCGGATCTGGATGCCGGCGCCATCCGCTTCGGCGAGCGGCGCATCGACCGGCTGCCGCCGCACCGCCGCAACACCGGCATGGTGTTCCAGAATTACGCGGTGTTTCCGAACCTCACGGTCGCGGGGAACGTCGCCTATGGACTGAGGGCGCGCGGGGTCGCGCCCGCCGCGATCGTCGAGCGGGTCGCCCGCGCGCTGGCGCTGGTGCGGCTCGACGGCTTCGGCGAGCGCTGGCCGCATCAACTCTCGGGCGGCCAGCTGCAGCGGGTCGCGATCGCCCGCGCGCTGGTGATCGAGCCCGAGGTGCTGCTGCTGGACGAGCCGCTCTCCAACCTCGACGCCAAGCTCCGGGTGGAGATGCGCGGCGAGATCCGCCAGCTCCAGCAGGCGCTCGGCATCACCGCGCTCTACGTGACCCACGACCAGGAGGAGGCGCTGGCGATCTCCGATCGGATCGCGGTGATGCGCGCGGGCTCGCTCGAGCAAATCGGCCCGCCCGCGGAGATCTACAGCCGGCCCGCCACCGCCTTCGTGGCGGAGTTCATGGGCGTGACCAACCTGCTGACCGGGACGGTGCTCGGCAACGCGGGCGGACGGCTCCGGATCGGCGTCGGCGGCATCGAGCTGGTGGCGCACGGCAGGGGGGTCGCCAAGGACAGCCGCGTCAGCCTCTCGCTCCGGCCGGAAACGCTGCGGCTTCTGCGGCCAGGTGAGGCAGAACCGGCGCGATGGTCCCGGATCGAGGCGGTGGTCGGACGCATCGAGCTCCTGGGCGCCACCACGCGCGTGGAGTGCGTGGCCGCGGGTGACGTGACCCTGCGTCTGGTTTTCCTCGATCTCGTGCCGGGCGCCGTCGTTCCGGGCGCGAGCGTCGCGCTCACCTACGATCCCGACCGGGTCGCGGTCTTTCCCGCCGCATGATCGCCCTCCGCTCACGCTCGGTGTTTCCGCTGACCGTCGCCGCGGTGGCGCTGCTGTTCCTGGGCTTGTTCCTGCTCTATCCCGTGATCGCGGTTTTTCATGTGAGCTTCCTCGACAAGACCGGCGCCTTCACGCTCGACAATTACGTCCGCATCCTCGGCCGCAGCTTCTATCAGCAGAGCCTCTGGAACAGCCTCGGGATCGGCGCGCTCGCGACGCTGGCGGCCACCGCGGTCGGCGTGCCCCTCGCCTTCTGCCTGGCGCGCCTGCCCGTGCCGGGAAAATCCGCGATCCTGGTGCTCGCGGCACTGCCGCTGGTGCTGCCGTCCTTCGTCGGCGCCTACGCGCTGGTGCTGCTGTTCGGCCGAGCCGGCATCGTCACGCATGCCTTGCAGAGTCTCGGCCTCCCCACGGGCTCGATATACGGCACGCCGGGCTTGGTCTGGGTCTACACCCTCACGCTTTACCCCTACGTCCTCTTGCCGACGCTGGCGGCCTTCAAGGCGGTCGACGTCTCCATCGAGGAGGCCGGACAGAATCTCGGCGCCTCGCGCTGGCGCGTGTTCTGGACCGTGATCCTGCCGGTGGTGATCCCGTCGGTGCTCTCGGGCGCGCTGCTGGTCTTCATGGAGACGCTGGAGAATTTCGGCGTGCCCTTCGTGCTGGCAGAGGACAAGCCGATCCTCGCCGTCGAGGCCTACAAGCTCTTCGTGGGCGAGGTCGCCGCGAATTCCGCCTCGGCGGGCGTGCTCGCGACCCTGCTCGTCGCCTGCACCACGGCGGCGCTGCTGCTGCAGCGCTATTACCTGGGACGGCGCCGCTTCGCGACCGGCGCCCGCACGGCGCCACCGGAACTCCGCGTCGGCCATGGGCTGCGCTGGCTCGCGACCGCGTTTTCCTGGGGCGTGGCGCTCGCGGCCTTGCTACCGTTCCTGACGGTGCTGGCGATCGCGTTCCTGGAATACCGCGGACCGGTGCTGCATCCCAACTTGAGCCTCGGGAATTTTGCCGATCTCTGGCATCGCTCTTCGCGGCCGCTGGTCAACACCGTGACGCTCGCGACCTCCGCCGCGCTCGGCGCCGCGCTGCTCGGTGTCCCCGTCGGCTATGTGCTGACGCGGTTCCGCTCGGGGCTCAGTAGCATTCTCGATGTCGTCGCCATGATGCCCTTCGCGATCGCCGGCACGGTGCTCGGCATCGGACTCGTCGTCGCGTTCAACAGCGGCCCGCTCGTGCTCACGGGCACGCCGGTCATCATGGTGATCGCCTATATGGTGCGGAAGCTGCCCTTCAACGTGCGCGCCTCCAGCGCGATCCTGCACCAGCTCGATCCCAGCCTGGAGGAAGCCTCGATCAACCTGGGCGTCTCGCCGGTGCGGACCTTCGTGCAGCTGACGGTGCCGCTGATGCTCGGCGGCATCGTCGGCGGCATGGTGCTGACCTGGGTCACCGTCGCCTCGGAGCTGAGCTCCACGGTGATCCTCTACAGCGGCCCCTGGGCCACCATGACCGTGGTGATGTTCGAGGCGCTCGAAGGGACGGGCGCAGGGATTGCCGCGGCAGCGGCGGCCGTGCTCATCTTGGCGACGGCGGTGCCGCTGCTCCTGGTCTACCGGCTGCTGCGGCGCTACGAGCTCGCGATGACATGAACGATCTCGAGGAGTGACATGAGCGTGAACGCGATCGACCTCGGCAGCGACACCGTGACGCGGCCGACCGAGAAGATGCTGGAGGCGATGCGCCACGCGGAGCTCGGCGACGACGGCCGCGAGGGCGATCCGACCGTGCGCAGGCTGGAGGCGCTCGCGGCTTCACTCCTTGGCAAGGAAGCCGGCATGTTCGTGCCCAGCGGCACGATGGCGAACCTAGTGTCGCTGCTCGCGCATACCGGCCGCGGCGGCGAGGTGCTGAGCGATCCCGGCACGCACATCTACCGCTCGGAGATGGGCGGCATCGCCGGACTCGCGAGCCTGTTCCACCGCACCATCCCGAGCCGGCGCGGCCAGATGGATCTCGACGCGCTGCGCGAGGCGATCAAGCCCGCGCTCACGCCGCGGAGCCTCGGCACCGCCCTCATCGTGATGGAGACCACGCACAACGACGCCGGCGGCGCGGTGCTGCCGCTTTCCTACATGGCGGCGGTGCACGGCATGGCGCAAGACACGGGCGTCCCCGTGCACATCGACGGCGCGCGCGTCTTCAACGCGGCGGTCAAGCTGGGCGTGCCGGCGTCCGAGATCGCGGCCCATGGCGAGAGCCTCGGCTTCTGCATCTCCAAGGGGCTGAGCGCGCCCGTGGGCTCCGTCCTCTGCGGCAGCGGAGAGTTCATCACCCGCGCCCGGGCCTTCCGCCGGATGGCCGGCGGCAACCTGCGTCAGGGCGGCGTGATCGCCGCCGCAGGGATCGTGGCGCTCGAGGAGATGATCGACCGCCTCGCCGAGGATCACGCGCGGGCGAAGCGGCTCGCGGAGGGCTTGGCATCGGTGCACCCGAGCCTGGTCGATCCCGCGGCCGTCGAGACCAACATCGTGCGCCTCGACGTCGCCAAGAGCGGCCGGCGCGCGGACGCCTGGGTCGACGCGCTCAAGGGAAAGGGCGTGCTCGCGGGCGTCTGGGCTCCCTGGCAGATCCGGATGGTGACCCACCGCCACATCACCGACGCCGACATCGACCGGGTGGTCGCGGCGGTGAAGGAGGTTTGGCCCCGTTTGGCTTCCTCCTAGCTGGATTTCTGTTCAGACGTTCGCGCGGTCAACCAAGAAGTTAGATTCACCACAGAGACACAGAGGACACGGAGGGACCGAGTTGTAGCGAAGCCGTAGCCCTTAGACGCTAGCGGCAAGGTGGACGTGGTTGCGGCTCCGCCGCGAAGCACGAACTCGACCTCCGTGTCCTCTGTGTCTCTGTGGTGAATCTTTTTCGCTTCAGCGTGCTTAGATCGCTGACGTTGGTTCGGGATGTACTCCTAAAGGATCGAATTGGGTTCGTTTCGCAAAATTTAGGTTTCGCGCTCAGCCGATCTCCACAGGGAGCGTGGCGCTGGGACTTGCCTCGGCAGGCATCGATGCATGCGGCGCCGCGGTCGAGTCGATGATCGCGATCGGCGTCTCGGCACCGAGGCCCTCCACCTGGATCGCGATCGGCGCGGGCACGGGCTCGTTGCGCCGGCGTGCTTGGCGGCGCTCGAGCATCAGCAGCGCGCGATGCAGCGCTCGCTCGTTGGTGACCTCGTAGCGCGAGATCCTCTCGATCTCCCAAGTGGTCCCCATCGCGGCAAGAGGCGGAGACGGCATCCAGCTCCTGTGCGTGCCGCGCTCTTTTCGAGTTTCGTGGATCTCGGCAAGCTTCGAATTCATCCTGGCGGCCTCCGCGCGATAGGCGCGGCGGAGCCGCCAGGCACAGAGCACGGCGTGCTCGACCAGCCGCTCCTCGACGGCGTCCGCGGGCGCGAATGACGCGTGCATCTCGTCGTGGAACTGTGTGAAGTCGTCCGCGGTCTCGCCGAAGATCAGCACGACCTGTTCGGCCGTGAGGCCGTGCTTGAGCGAGTTCCGGCTGGCGACCGCCCGCCCCTCCTCGGTCCGAGGACCCGTGCTCTTGGCGCCGTTGCGCCGGTTCGCGGCGATCTGTGCTTTCGTGGCCATGTCGCGCTCTCCAGGTTGCCGAATGACGGAGTGTACGCTAGTTGCGTATGAATGTCAAGCAAATTTGGCGCGGCAACCCTCAAGAATCGCCAATACCGAGGGTGTTCCGCGGCAGTTATAGTCGACCGACGCGCGATCCGCCCTAGGGGGAGCTCATCCGATGAAGCCTCTGTTCCAAATGCTTGCGGCGTACAACGCCTGGGTCAACGAGCGGCTCTTTGAGGCGGCGGCACGCATTCCCGACGGCGAGTATCGCCGGGACCGCGGCGCATTCTTCGGATCGCTGCACGGCACGCTGAACCATCTGCTGCTGGGCGACCGCATCTGGATGCATCGCTTCACCGGCGCGGGCGAGGAGCCCAAGGAGCTCGATGCGATCCTCTACGAGGATTTCGCGGCGCTACGCGCGGAACGGCGCGCCGAGGATGCGCGCGTCGTCGATTACATCGCCGAGCTCTCGCAAACGGACCTCGCGGGCACGATCCGCTATCGCAGCACGCGGAGCCCCGCGGAGATCGAGCAGCACCTGGCGCCGCTGCTGCTGCACTTCTTCAATCACCAGACCCATCACCGCGGCCAGGCGCATTGCCTCCTCACCGAGATCGCCGGCGAGGCGCCGTCCTTCGATCTGCTGGTTTACCAGCGCCAGACCGGCGCGGGGATGGTCAAGGGCCAGGGCGGCGATTTCTCGGCGCCCGAGCGGCGACCGCGCTGACCGGCTCCGCCCGCCGGTAGACCTGCCGCTGCGGCTGTTCCACCCCAACTGTCGGTCGGACCGCCGCCGCCCTATCGATGACACGCGGTCCCTCATGGCCAAGGCGCGTTGAGGCGCCTAGCTGACGGGTGACGGTGCGCTTAACGCCCCCGGCACCGGGACAGAGGAGACTGCGATGAAGCTGAGCGATCGAGGCGTCGACCGGACCTTGGATCAATAAGACGCGGAGCCGCTGCCCGACACCCATCCCGCGCTGCCGCAGCTCAACGAGGTGTTCGGCGAGCACACGTTCTTCCTGGACGACACCGGGCTCGTCATCGTGGAGCCCGCCGACGGCCGCGACGAGGCCGGGCAAGTCGTGAAGCTCGCGAGCTGGAATCCCGATCACACCAGCCTCAAGCCCCATGACCCCGAGCGTACCGACGTCGTGATCGACCTGGGCAAGGACGCGCTCGACCGGCGTTAGAGTGAACGGCGCGCGGGGCGGCCCTCGGTCGCGCGGATCACTCCGTGGCGTTGAAGCCGATCCAGCGGTAGCTCCAGGGCGTCGCGGAGAGCTTGATCGGGCACTTGAGCTGGCATTTCTGGAATTGCGGGGGCGTGGTCAGGAAGCCCTGCCGGACCTCGTCGGCGGCATTCGCGGCGTAGCCGATGTTCGTCATGTCGAGCTGGCGCTGGCTCATCTCGGAGTCGCCGAAGAAGCTGCGGGCGCCCACGGCGGCGCGCGCCTTGCTCAAGGGAAAGCTGCAGAGCTTGTTGACGCGGCCCCACATCACGTAATTCACGACCTGCGCGTGCTGGCAGGTGCCCATGAATTGCACCGTCGCCGCGCAGGCATCGTCGGGCCGAGGGATCGCGCAGTACTTGCTGGCGCCGGTGAGCCACGGATTGAACGTGCCGCCATCGGTGCGCCGCCACTCGCCTTTGTCCTTATTCCAGGTGGCCTGTGGGGGCCCGTTGCGTCGCGTTCGGTCGGGGTCACCCCGGAGGCCCGGCTCCTCGCTGGCGCCCGGAGACGTGCCGGGATCAAGGCCGAGGATATCCCACGAATCCTCGTACGTCGTAAGGCCGTAGAGATTGTGGCAGGCGCCAACCTTGGCGCCGGGCTTGGCGTTGAAGTCCCGCGTCATCTTGGCCAGCGTCGCGAATACCTTGTCGGTGACGATCGGACCGCAGATGGCCTCGCCAGGCGCTGGCGGCGGCGTCATGGCCGTGGGCGGCTGTTGCGGCGGCGGCGTGACCGCGGTCTGCGTGGGTGGGTTTGCCGGTGGCCCGGGCGGCCGCTCGACCGTATGGCCGCCCGAGGACTGGATCGGCGGCGGCGGGTTGGAGTCCGCCGTGCCGGGCTGAGACGGCGAGACCGGAATGATGAGGGGAATCGTGACTCCGCCGCCGCCGTCGTCCTTGCTCCCTACTTTCTTCTGGTCGTCCTTGCTCCCCTGCGCTCGGTCGCTGTTCCCGGCCGTCGCCGCGGCGCCGTACATCATGCCGAGGGCCGGAGACGCGCCGGGCCCGCCGCCGACGCCGGGAGCGAAGGCGCCCTGGAAACCGACGTTCTTCTGGCTCCTGGTGTCGATCCAGGCGCTCTGCGCGCGATTCCAGACGAGGGTCTGCCCGGTCATCGTGTTGTAGGCGCGCTCGGGATCGTTGGGGTCCTGCGCTGCCTGGGACTTGGCGCCGCTCTTGGCGATCGAGGGCGCGGGCGCCGGAATGACCGTGCCGTCCTTCGCGACCGCGCCCTGGAAACCCAGCGCCTGTCCGGTCTGGGTATCGATCCAGCTCCGCTTGCCCGCGTCCCAGACTAGGGTCCAGACTCATAAAATCCACCACACGATGGCGGCGACCAGACAGATCGATGCGAGGAAGTTTCGTGCAATCCGATCGTATCGCGTGGCGATACGTCTGAAGTCTTTCAGGCGGCAGAAGGCATTCTCGATGCGG
>DATNIT010000270.1:0-33124 GCA_035604335.1 Allostellaceae bacterium
CGCCGCCAGCGCGAGACGCTCGACCCGATCGGCGCGGAGCACGCGCGGGCCCAGCACGCGATAGCCCATCGCCGCGTAGAGGTCGTCGGCGATCCCGGCGTCGCGGACCGGCGACGTCCCATGCACGGCGGGCGCCGGCAGCGGCGCGCCTGCGCGTACGGCCCAGAGCAGCGCCGCCATCGCCGCGGCGCGCGCGTTGAGCAGCGGCGCCACGTAGACAACCTCGGTGCCGAGCCGGACGCCGAGCTGGGCGAGGCGCCTACGGGCGGGTTTGTCGAGCGCCGTTGCCTGGCCCTCGATCCGGGCAAGCGGCAAGGTGCCGAGTGCCTCCACGAGCTGGTAGGCGATGCCGCGGCTCGCGCCATCGAGATCGGCCTCGGCGAGCTTGAACAGCGGTGCCAGTGGCCGGCGGATCAGCTCGCGCACGGCGTCGGCGAGGCGCCGGCGTACGGTCTCGCGATGTCCGCCGTCGAGGAACTCCGCCGGCAGCACGTCGATCTTGGGCTGCAGCACGTGGTCGCCGGCGGTGAGGCGCGCGACGGCGCCATCCCGCCAAAGCACCACGCCCTCGGGTGTCAGCGAAAATTCCTCCGCAGGCGCGGCGGCGAGCGCCGCGGCGCGGTCGGCGATCTCCGAGCGCAGCACGCGGTTGGCAGCGGCGAGCAGCGTGCGGGCGGCCTCGTCGCTCGCGGCGGTGTCCGGCCGGAACCGGAAGCCCTCGAGCTTGCCCACGTAGTGGCCCTCGACCTTGACCTCGCCGTCGCGACTCACGGAGGCCAGCAGCTCCTGCGCGCCCGCCAGCTGGCGCACCAGGAAGGCCGCGCGGCGATCGACGAAACGCTGGGTGATGCGGTCGTGCAGCGCGTCCGACAGGCGATCCTCGATGGCGCGGGCGCGCTCCTGCCAATGCGGCGCATCCGCCAGCCAATCGGCGCGATGCGAGATGAAGGTCCAGGTGCGGACATGGGCGATGCGCGCCATCAGCGCGTCGATATCGCCGTCGGTGCGGTCGAGCCGCGCCACGTGGCCCGCGACCCAATCCGCCGGCAGCCGCCCGGTCGGACCGGAAAGATGGCGATAGATCTGCGCTAACAGCCGCGCATGGGTGTCGCTCATCACCTTGCGGAAGTCGGGGATCTGACACACCTCCCAGAGCAGGCGCACGGCAGCGGGTGTATGCGCGGTGTCCGCGATCTCCGGCAGGCGCGCGAGCGCGCGGAGCGCACGATGATCGTCGGCCTCGCGCGCCGGCACCAGGCCGGCCCGGCGCGGCCGCTCCTCCAAGCTCTTTAGCAGCAGCCCCACCGAGCGGAACTCGAGCCGCGAGTTCCGCCAATAGAGCCGGGTCAGCGGGTCGAAGCGGTGGTTCTCCACGGCCTCGACGATCTCGGGATCGACGCCATCCTCATCGGCGGTGACGCCGAAAGTGCCGTCGCTCATGTGGCGCCCGGCGCGGCCCGCGATCTGCGCGATCTCGGGCGCCGTCAGGTGCCGCGGTTGGGTCCCGTCGAATTTCACCAGCTTGGCGAAGGCGACATGATCGAGGTCCATGTTGAGGCCCATGCCGATGGCGTCGGTCGCCACCAGATAATCGACCTCGCCGGATTGGAAGAGCCCGACCTGGGCGTTGCGCGCGCGCGGGCTGAGCGCGCCCATCACCACGGCGGCGCCGCCGCGCTGGCGCCGCATCAGTTCCGCGAGCGCGAAGACGTCCGCGACCGCGAAGGCGACCACGGCGCTCCGGGGCGGCAGCCGCGTCACTTTCTTGACGCCGGTGTAGCGCAACGTCGAGAACCGCGGCCGTCCCGTCACCTCGGCATCCGGCACCAACCGGCGGAGCAGCGGCTTGATGGTGTCAGAGCCCAGCATCAACGTCTCGTGCCGGCCGCGCGCCTCCAGGAGCCGCTGCGTGAAGACGTGCCCGCGCTCGGGGTCGGCGCAGAGCTGGATTTCGTCGACGGCGAGAAAATCCACGGACCGGTCGAGCGGCATCGACTCGGCGGTGCAGACGAAATAGCTGGGGTTGGGCGGGAGGATCTTCTCCTCCCCGGTGATGAGGGCGACGGCCCGCTGGCCCTTCGCCTTCACCACCCGGTCATAATTCTCCCGCGCCAATAGGCGGAGCGGGAAGCCGATCATGCCGGATTGGTGCCCGAGCATGCGCTCGATGGCGTAATGGGTCTTGCCGGTATTGGTCGGCCCTAGGACGGCGACCAGGCGCGGAGCGAAACTCAGCGGGCCCATGATGCTAGAATCGGGTCTCTGGAGCGGAAACGCAAGGAGACACCCTTCAGGGGCCGGAATCTCCACGCGAGAGGTGCGGAGCCCCACCCTCGCCCGCTATGATCGCCCCCCGCGAATCCGGGATCGGAGCCTCTTGCGACATGCGTAGGTTGAGCCTTTCCGTCATGATTCTGACACCGCTGCTGCTGGCGGCGTGCGGCGACGATGCCGAAACGCCCGCAGCCGATGCGGCGCCTGCAGCGACGGCTTCAGCACCAGCGGCAACGCCGGCAGAGGCGACGCCCTCTGTCCCGCTCCGCCTCACGCCGGAAGGCTTGCTCGGGTATCCCGCCGCCGCGCCCGGCGCTCCGCCTCCGCCGGCCGGTGCCGCGAACGCGACGGCCGCCGCGCCGCCGCAGCAACCCCCCGAGGACGCGCCACCCAGCGAGGCTGAAGTCCGAGGTCTCTATGAGGGCATCATGTTCACCTACGCCTTCGATGCCTGCGGCTTGCCGCTGATCGGTGAGGCGGCGAGGCGGGACATCGAGCAACGGATCGAAATCTGCCCGAATCCGCCGCTCCGCAAGGATGCGTTCCGCACGGTCTACCACCGCGCCATCGAGGTCGCGGAGCAGGACCCCGATAAAATGCGGGCCAGCGCCGGCCGGGCCTGCCCCGACAAGCGCGAGTTCCTGCGCCGAGTGATGAGCCATGCGGGCGAGCTCACGTTCGACGACGCCCATCCTGCGGATTGCGGCCTCCTGAGCCCCGCGCCCCCCGGCACCGCTCCTGCCAACCCGGCAACGGATGCGTCCGCGCCCCCTGGAGCGCAGAAGCCCTTTTGATTCAGATATTTGAGGTTCCTAGGTCCAAGGAATAGAGCCTCGACACCGAGCGTTCTTGTTAGGACCAAGAAGGATCATCGCAATGGCTTTCCGCATTCCGTCAACCCGTGCCGGCCGCTGGCGGTTGGCCCTCGGCCTTGGGGCCGCCGTCTTGGCGATCGCGGTGGGGCTGTCGGGCATGCCAGCATCGGCTGATGGACCGGACCTGGCGCCCGGCTGGGATGGCCGGCACCGTCATGCGTGGACCGGCAATCCACCGCCGCCGGCGCCCTACGCCTACGGGCCGCACGGCTATTATCGCCATCCCGCCGTCGCCTGTGGCACCAACACGGTGATGGGCGCGGCCTTCGGCGCGGGGGTCGGGGGCTTGATCGGCTCCCAGCTGTCCGAGCGTCCCAACGATGCCGGCCCGACGGTGATGGGCATGCTGGTGGGCGCGATTTTCGGCGGCATCCTCGGGCAGTCCGCCGACCGCGCCAACGGCTGCTGAGCCGAGCATCCTCCACTAAGGGCGGGACGAATCAACGCGGCGTCTTGCGTCGCGCCGCGGCTCTCATCATATGTGGTGCCGCTCAGATCCCTTTCGGTCGGACGGAGAGGCCATGGCTGCGGAGAAGCGAGTTTTTCAAGCGGAGGTAAGCCGCCTCCTCGATATCGTCGCCCACTCGCTCTATAGCCAGAAAGAGATCTTCCTCCGAGAGCTGATCTCGAACGCCTCGGACGCCTGCGATCGCCTACGCTACCTGGCGCTCACCCAGCCCGCCCTCATCGGCGAGGACGCGGCCTTTCGCGTCGTGCTCGAGCCCAATGCCCAGCGGCGCACCCTCACCGTCTCCGACAACGGCATCGGCATGAGCCGCGAGGAGCTGATCGACAACCTCGGCACCATCGCACGCTCCGGGACCGCGCAATTCCTTCAGCAGCTCTCGGGCGACGAGCGCAAGGACCGCACGCTGATCGGCCAGTTCGGCGTCGGCTTCTATTCCGCCTTCATGGTGGCGGATCAGGTCGAGGTGGTCTCGCGCAAGGCGGGTGCCGACGAGGCCTGGCGCTGGCTCTCCGACGGCAAGGGCGAGTTTACGGTGGAGGCGGGCGAGCGCGCATCGCGCGGCACCACCATCCTCCTGCATCTGCGCGAGGACGCGGCGGAGTTCGTGGAGCCGAGCCGGCTCAAGGAGATCGTCAAGACCTACAGCGACCACGTGGCCTTGCCGATCGTGCTCGACCACAAGGGCAAGGACGAGACCCTCAACGCCGCCTCGGCGCTCTGGATGCGGCCCAAATCCGAGATCAAGCCGGAGCAATACAAGGAATTCTATCATCACGTCGGCCATGCCGGCGACGAGCCCTGGCTCACGCTCCATTGGAGAGCCGAGGGACGGATCGAATACACCGGCCTCCTCTTCGTGCCCTCGGCAAAGCCCTTCGATCTCTTCGATCCGCTCCGCAAGCACCGGCTCAAGCTCTACGTACGCCGCGTCTTCATCACCGACGATTGCCAGGAGCTGCTGCCGCCGTGGCTGCGCTTCGTGCGCGGCGTCATCGACAGCGAGGACCTGCCGCTCAACGTGAGCCGCGAGATGCTGCAGTCGAACCCGATGCTGGTGCGCATCCGCGGCCAGATCGTCAAGCGCGTGGTGGCCGAGCTGCAGAAGAAAGCCAAGGACGCGCCCGAGGAGTACGCGACGTTCTGGGAGAATTTCGGCGCGGTGCTGAAAGAGGGGCTCTACGAGGACCGCGACGAGCGCGATCCGCTGCTGGCGCTCGCGCGCTTCCGCTCGACGGCGGGCGACGGGCTGGTCTCTTTCGATGAGTATGCGTCGCGGATGAAGCCGGGACAGGAGGCGATCTACACCATCGCCGGCGACAACCTCGACCTCCTCAAGAAGAGCCCGCAGCTCGAGGGCTTCCGCGCCAAGGGCGTGGAGGTTCTTCTACTCACCGATCCCGTCGACGAGTTCTGGGCGCCGGCCATCGGCAAGTACAAGGACTGGGCCTTCAAGTCCGCGACCCGCGGCGGCGCCGACCTCGCCAAGATCGGCGACGCCGAATCCCAGAAGAAGAACGGCGCCGAATCCCAGAAGCCCGACCCCAACGCCGCGAGCCTGGTCGCCATGTTCAAGCTGGCGCTCGGCGATGCCGTGAAGGACGTGCGGCTCTCGGAGCGCCTGACCGACAGCCCGGTCTGCCTGGTGGCGGACGAGGGCGACCTCGACATCCACCTCGAGCGCATGCTGCGCGCCCATCGCCAGCTCGACCAACTCAGCAAGCGCATCCTGGAGGTCAACCCGCGCCATCCCCTGGTCGCGCGGCTCGCCTCCCACATCGGCAAGGACGGCGCCTCCGCGGTGATCTCGGACGTCGCCTGGGTGCTCCTGGACCAAGCCCGCATCATCGAGGGCGAGACCTTGCCCGATCCGGCGGCCTTCAGCCGCCGCCTCTCGTCGCTGCTGGAGAAGGGGCTGGGCTGAGGCGCGGGCGCCACACGCCTACGCGTTTGGCGGCAAGTTGGATTCACGACAGAGACACAGAGGGCACCGAGATCGGAGTTCGTGTCTTGCGACGGAGCCGCAACAATCTCTGCCGTGGTGCAAGCGAGTTAGAACTGCGACCTCACCCGAGACTCGGCACCTCTGTGTCTCTGTGGTGAATCCCTTTTTTTGCAGCGACGCGCAGCGGTTCAGCGCCGGCGGTGCACCACCGCGCTTGCATCCGCGTAGACGCGCTCCCAGGCGGGGTCGCGGTCGAGGGCGGCGACGGCGGGCTCGTCGGGCTTTAGCAGGGTCCAGGCGATGCGGTAGCGATCGAGGAGGCGCGGCAGCGCGTCGCCGTCGGTCGCCAAGGCGGCGGCGTAGACGCGCATGAAATCGTCGCCGTAGAGGTCGATCCTGCCGTCGACGAAGGGGGCGACGCCCTCGAAAATGAGATAGCCGCCGAAGTCGTAGTCGTTGAGGACCGGCCCGGCGAGGCCGGCCTGCTGGGCGGCGGCCAGCGCCGGAGCCGGTGCGATGGCGGAATTCTCGTGGGCGTAGCCGCGGAGCGACGCGGCAGCCGTTACGGCGATGATGAGCGCTGGCAAGACCACATGGAGATTGAGCGGCCCCCTCACCCTCCCCTCTCCCCGTTGGGGAGAGGGTTGCGGAGGCTTAGCAAGCGAAAGCGAGCTTAGCCGAAGCTGGGTGAGGGGGGATACCTCCGTCTGGGCGCCTCGAAGGGATGTGGCAAGCAGCGGGGGCGCGAGCATCGCCAGGAGCTCGGCGTTTCGCGTGTGGCCGAGCGCCATCGCGACAAGCCCCGCCACCATCAGCACGCGATAGAGCGGTGCGCGTAGGCCGGTCGCAAGCGCGAAGGCGATGAGCGCGGCGAGCCAGAGCACCAGGGGCTCGGAGAAGCCGAGAGTGGGCGCGTGCCATTCGCCGACGAAATTCAGGGCGAAGCCGAGGCTCATGAGCTTGAACGGGAACCACCAGCCCGCGATGCCCTGCGGCGTCAACAGCGAGGCGAGCGCCGCGCCCACGACAAAACGGCCCCAGCCCCAGGCTGCCGCTCGCCGCTCCGATCCGTCCCGAGCCCCGAGCACGGCCTCGACGGCGAGCACGCCCGCGAGGCCGAGCCCGACCACGAAGCCGCCGTGCAGGTTCGCCCAGAGCACCATCAGCGGCAGGAACCAGAGCGAGGGCGCGCGTGACTCGTGCTGCGCGCGGATCAGCGCCGCGGCCCAACCGACCAGGATCGGCAGCGCCAGCACGTGAGGCCGCGCCGTCACGTGAGCCGCCATCAGAAAGAACGCCATGGCCGTGGCGCCGAGCGCCACCGTCGGCCGCACGAAACGCTCGAGCGCCCGCAAGAGGAGCGCGAGGCTCGCCGCTGTCGCGAGAGCCGCGAGCGCCACCACGCCGGCCCAGCCCAGCGCCCCGTAGGCGCCGGCCAGGATCAGCTCGGAGAGCCACTCATGGGCGAGCCAGGGCGCGCCCTGGAGCGTGTGGGAGAAGGGATCGGTGGTCGGCACCGTCGCGTGCGCCCAGATCCAGCGGCCGGTCGCGATGTGCCAGTAGGTGTCGGGATCGTTGAGCAGCCGCTCGCCGACGATCAGCAGCAAGCCGTAAACGACGGCTCCGAAACCGAGCGGGCCAGCGCCGGCGGCTGCCCGCGGCGTGTCCGCAGGGATCGTGTAGGACTCCGCGCTCATGGGCGCAGAGCATCGTCGCGATCGGCTTAAAACAGCCTTAACGAAGGGTTACGGGCGAGCGGTGCCCAACCGCTCGGCGGCGAGGATCGGACCGACGCCGTCGGTCTGGACCAGCACCGCCATGTCCTGCTCCGGCCGGCCGGCATACTCCTCGACCACGTCCGGCCCGACCGTGAGATCGAGCTTGGGGCCCTTCCAGGTGCCCAGGGATTCGAAGTGCCGGACGATATGGTAATTCGTGAGTGTGCTGCCGGCATTCTCGCCGCGCGGCACGACCGTCGACCTCTGCCGGTCGAAGCACGCGAGCCAGATCGTGGCGGGCCGCTTGGCCTCCGCGGCGCCCACATGGACCAGGAGCCCGCCGTCGCTCCGGCGCTCCAGCGCCAGGCCCGGCCGCAGCACGGGCCGCGCCTTTGCCTTTTCGACCGCCGCCTCGATGCCTGCGCGGTCCGAGCCCACGCTCTCGGCAACGCCGTTCACTACGATCTGCGGCGTGTAGACGAAGGAGAGCTTGAAGCCCTCGGCGTATTGGCGTTGCCGCTTGGTGGCGGCCTTGCTGGCGTAGGGATCCTTCCAGCCGATGTAGTCCCAGTAGTCCACGTGGAAGCCGAGCGCCAGAATGTCGCCTCGCTTGGAAAGCTCGCCGAGGAGGGCGTCGGCGGGCGGGCAGGAGGAGCAGCCCTGCGAGGTAAAGAGCTCGACCACCACCGGCGAGGCCGCGTCTTGCGCCCGGGCGAGGTCCGTACCCGCGATCGAGCCCAAAAATCCGATAGCCGTGAGAAATGCAGCCGCGCGCATGATCATGACGCCATGATGACGCGCAACGGCCGCCTTTGCCAATCAGGCTGTTTCACAAACCAGTGATGGCCGAGCCCACCCGCGCCGACGGCGGCTCTCCTCTCGAGCAGGACGCCGGTCAGGCCGCTTTCATCATCTGCCGGAGCACGTACTGGAGAATGCCGCCGTGGCGGAAGTACTCGAGCTCGTCGAGCGTGTCGATCCGGCAGAGCAGCTTGATCTCGTCCACCTTCCCGCTCGCGCGATGGATGCGGCAGACGAGGTCGCTGCGGGGCTTCAGGCCTTGCGCCACGCCCAGAATGTCATAGCGCTCGGTGCCGTCGAGCTTCAGACTCTGCCGCGTGGCGCCGTCCTTGAACTGCAGCGGCAGCACGCCCATGCCCACCAGGTTCGAGCGATGGATGCGCTCGAAGCTTTCGACGATCACCGCCTTGACGCCAAGCAGCAGCGTGCCTTTCGCCGCCCAGTCGCGCGAGGAGCCGGTGCCGTATTCCTTGCCGCCGATGATGACGAGCGGCACGCCTTCCTTCTGGTAGAGCATGGCGGCGTCGTAGATCGACATGATCTCGCCGTCCGGCAGGTGCTTGGTCACGCCGCCTTCGATACCCGCCACCATCTCGTTCTTGATGCGGATGTTGGCGAAGGTGCCGCGCATCATCACCTCGTGATGTCCGCGGCGCGCGCCGTAGGAATTGAAGTCCGCCGGGCGCACCTGGAAGCTCATGAGGTACTCGCCGGCGGGACCGTCCTTCTTGATCGAGCCCGCGGGCGAGATGTGGTCGGTGGTGATGCTGTCGCCGAGCAGCGCCAGCGGCCGCGCCAGCTGGACGTCGGAGAGCGGCGTCGGATCCTTCGACATGCCCTCGAAATAAGGGGGGTGCGCGATGTAGGTGGAGGACCCCTCCCACTCGAAGGTCGTGCCGGTCTTCACCTTGACCTTGCGCCACTCCTCCGGGCCCTGCTGCACGTTGGCGTAGCGCTTGCGGAACATCTCCGGAGTCAGCGACTTGCGGAGGGTGTCCTGGATCTCCGCATTCGAGGGCCAGATATCCTTGAGGTAGACGGGCATGCCGTCGGACCCCTCGCCCAGCGGATCGTTGCGGAGATCGACCCGCATGGAGCCCGCGAGTGCGTAGGCCACCACCAGCGGCGGCGAGGCCAGGTAATTGGCCCGCACGTAGGGATGAATGCGGCCCTCGAAATTGCGATTGCCGGAGAGCACCGCCGCCGCCACCAGATCGCCCTGGTCGATCGCATCGGAGATCGGCTCTGGCAGCGGCCCGGAATTGCCGATGCAGGTGGTGCAGCCGTAGCCCACGAGGTTGAAGCCGAGCGCGTCGAGGTCCTGCTGCAGGCCCGCGGCGGCGTAATAGTCGGAGACTACCTGGCTGCCCGGCGCGAGCGAGGTCTTGACCCAGGGCTTCACCTTGAGGCCGCGCTTCACCGCGTTGCGCGCGAGCAGGCCCGCTGCCAGCATCACGCTCGGATTGGAGGTGTTGGTGCAGCTGGTGATCGCGGCGATCACGACGTGGCCGTCCTTGAGCTCGTAATTGCTGCCGGCGACCTTGACGGCGCGCTCGGCGACGACACCTCCGTCGGTCTTGCCGGCGAGCTTCGGCAGCTCCGCCGCGAAGGACTTGGCGGCGCTCGAGAGCGCGACGCGATCCTGCGGCCGGCGCGGACCCGCGAGGGAGGACTCGACGGTGCCGAGATCGAGCTCCAGCGTGTCGGTGAAGACGGGATCGGGCGCCGCGTCGTCGCGCCAGAGGCCTTGCGCCTTGGCGTAGGCCTCGACCAGCTTCACCTGGTGCGCGTCGCGCCCGCTGAAAGCGAGATAGCGCAGCGTCTCGGGGTCGACCGGCCAGAAGCCGCAGGTGGCGCCGTATTCCGGCGCCATGTTGCCGAGGGTGGCGCGGTCCGCGAGCGCCAGGCTCTTGAGGCCCGGCCCGAAGAACTCGACGAAGCGGCCGACGACGCCGCGCTTGCGCAGCATCTGCGTCACCGTGAGCACGAGGTCGGTGGCGGTGGCGCCCTCGCGGAGCGCGCCCGAGAGCTTCATGCCCACGACCTCCGGCAGCACCATGGAGATCGGCTGGCCCAGCATCGCGGCCTCCGCCTCGATGCCGCCGACGCCCCAGCCCAGCACGGAGAGTCCGTTCACCATGGTGGTGTGGCTGTCGGTGCCGACGAGCGTGTCGGGGTAGGCCACGGTCTTGCCGTTTTCCTCCGTGGTCCAGACCACGCGCGCGAGGTATTCCAGGTTCACCTGGTGGCAGATGCCGGTGCCCGGCGGCACCACGCGGAAATTGTCGAAGGCGGTCTGGCCCCAGCGCAGGAAGGCGTAGCGCTCGCCGTTGCGCTCGAACTCGTGGCGCACGTTGTCGCGGAAGGCCGCGGGCGTGCCGAAGGTGTCGATCATGACGGAGTGATCGATCACGAGATCGACCGGCGAGAGCGGGTTGATCCGCTCGGCGTTGCCGCCGAGCTTAACCATCGCCTCGCGCATGGCGGCGAGATCGACCACGGCGGGAACGCCGGTGAAATCCTGCATCAGCACGCGCGCCGGGCGGAACGCGATCTCGCGCTCGGAGCTCTTGGTCTTGAGCCACTCCGCCACCGCCTTGATGTCGTCCACCGTCACCGTGCGGCCGTTCTCGAGCCGCACCAGGTTCTCGAGCAGGACCTTGAGCGAGAACGGGAGCCGCGAGATGTCGCCGAGCCCCGCCGCCTTCGCCGCCGCCTCCAGGCTGAAATAGTCGTATTTCTTGCCGTCGACCTCGAGCGTGCGGCGAGCTTTCAGCGTATCGTGGCCGGTGACGGACATGCAGGGTCTCCTAGCAGTGGGAGCGCGGTCCCGATGGAAGCGGCGGGCGGCGAGGCGGCCCGCTGCTACCGCTTCCGGCCAGGGAGATCAAGGGCCGGATTGAAGCAGGCGACGCTCGCGCCTAGTATGCGCTTGAAGAGCTTAGCGCATTTTCGATTATTTCACCTCTGGCACAAGGACCAACGAATGAACGCGACGCCCTCGCTCGCCGAACGCGCGGACGCCCTCGAGCACCAGAAGATCCGGGAGCTCGACGTGCTGATCGCGGATTCCGCGCTCTTCACCATGGCGGCCGGCATCAACCAGGAGGGCGTCGGCGCCAAGCTGGTGCGCGAGAACCCCGGCAAGTACATGCTGATGGGCGACGACCCGCGGCTTCCCAAGATGCCGGCAACGCCGACCCTGATCGATTTCTTCAAGTACCGCTTCGGGCCCGGGCAGCATCTCCTGCAGAGCGCCGCGCACGCGCGCGATACCGGCCAGCCCGAGAAGATCCAGCTCGCCTGCCTCCTGCACGACATCGCGGTGCTCGCCTTCATCCGCGGGGACCATGGCTATTGGGGCGCCCAACTCGTCGAGCCCTACGTCGACGAGGAGGTGAGCTGGGCCATCCGCACGCATCAGGCGCTGCGCTTCTATGCTGACGAATCCGTGGGCTACGGGTATCCGGAGTCCTACGTGAAATTCTTCGGACCCAATTATCGGCCCGATCCCTATATCGAGGACGAGTACCGGCGCGCCCGCGCCCACAAATGGTACATGACCGGCCGCATGATCACGATCTGCGACATCTACGCCTTCGACCCCAACAAGAAGGTGAGGCTCGAGGAGTTCACGGACGTGATCGGCCGGCATTTCCGCCAGCCGAAGGAAGGCCTCGGCTACGACAACAGCCCGGTCGCCCATATGTGGCGGAGCATGATCCGGCCGACGAAGTTCCTCTGACCTCCCCAGGGCCCCGCCCGGTCGGCCCGGCCGATAGAGTAACCGCTGGCAACGGCCGCTCGTCAGCCGTGCGCGTGCGGGTGCGTCAACAGCGGCGGCTGAAGCGAGGGCTCGTCGATCGGCAGGCCGCCCTGGCCGTTGCCTGCCGGCACGAAGGTCGAGGCCATGTAGTTGACCAGCAGGTCGAGGCCGCCGTGACCGCCATGAGATGCCGTGCCGGAGGTCGGCGAAAAATTCGGCATGTTCGTCGCGTCCAGAGCGGCGACGGCCGCGCCGAAAGCATGCCCGTGATGATGCCCCCTGCTCGCGGTGAGCGGAGCAAACTGGGCGGTCGACGTGCTTGCAACACTCGACGAGGTCGAGCTGGTCGTCGTCGAGCTGCTTGCGATGACCGCCGAGGACGTCCCCGGCGAACCCGGCGAAACCGTGATCTCGGCGGTCACCGTGGTCCACGGCGCGTCATTGGACGCGCTCTGGGCCGACGGCACGAGTTCATTCGAGACGACGAAAGTGTTGGCCGCTGCTGGGTCGGCAACGGCGCTCGAATAATCGCCCCACCTGATGACGTTGTTTGTGACGCCAAAATCCGCCGTTTCCGGCGCGGCGCTGGAGCCATAGAGGACCGGGGCAAGGAACGACGAGGTTCCGGCGGGCATCACCGAGGCATAGGCCGCCGGGTCCATCGTCGAGCTGCTGACCGTGTAATTGACGAGAACGTCGCCGTTCCCATCGACGGCGATCGATGGATTGAACGCCGCCGCCCCTCCGGGGCCGGCAATAGTGCCCTGCGCGGCGACACTGTTGTTGGAAAGATCGATCTTTACCCAATGGACCGCCGGCTGTGTTCCGCCCGGCGGCACCACCTCGAAGACGGCGTAGAGGTAGTTGCCTGCGATCGCTGTGCTTGCGACCTGATTGTCGCCGGCGTCGAGCAGCACGCTGGATCCTTGTTGGGCGGCTGTATATGTGCCGCTCCCCACGTCGATCGAGCCCAGCGATATGGAACTCGAAGTGAACGAGTTCGAGCCATTGCTGTTGAACAAGAGCGACAGAGAATCGCCGGTGTAGCCGACAAAATAGCTTCCCCCTGACACGGCCGCCGGCCGGTAATCTGCGGCGCTTCCGAGGTTGAAGGACGTTGCCGCCCCGCCTGACAGCGGAATGATCGTCACAGCGTTGGCGACATACTGACCAGACGAGACGCCAAATTGAGCGCTGGTTACGTAGAGATTGGTTCCGTTCGACGATATCGTGGGCTGGTCGGCCCATGTGGCCGTTCCGTTGATGTTGTACGTCGTGTTGACTTTACCGTAAGTCCAGCCGGTTGGACCTGTGGTGCTGGAAATGGCGTAGAGCACTGCGCTGCCCGTAACGTCTCCAAAGGCGTCAAGCGTCAAGGCATCCACCGTGACGATGAACCGCCCGGAGGTCGGATCGAAAAGGGCGCGCGGGTCGGTCAGGGTAAGGCCGCCGGCGACCGGAGAGAAGAAGCTCGACAAGGACTCCGGCGCCTGAATGACCGCCCCGCTCAGGCTGGTGATTTCAAAAACATCGTTCTCGGCCATGACGATATCGGACGCAGACGCCGCAAGCGCATTGTCCGGCGGGATTACGTCATATCCGTTGAGCGTCGCGTTGTTGGAATTCGAGAGGCCGCTGATCACATTACTGACGGTCAGCGTCGGCGCCGAACCGCTGGGAGCGCCGATCGCCAGCGTGGCGCTGCCCGCGGTGCTCAAAGACGAGGGATCCGTGACCGTATAGGTGAAGCTTGAGCTCTCCGACGACTGTCCCGCGACCGGCTTGAAGGTGAGTCCGGTCAGCTGCGCGACGGTCAACTGCTCGCCAACCTGTACGGGGGTCGTCCCGTCGGAGAGATAAACGGTCCCGTCGCCCGGCAAACTGTTCACGATCACCGCCAGCTGCGCGGCGCTGTAGTTGGGATCGGTCGGCGCCGCGATGCCGATCGGCGTCGGCCCGGCATTCTGGGCCACCGTCAGCGAGGCTGTCGTCGTCGTTGGCGGGATCGTGTCCGGGCCGATGTCCAGCGAGGCGCCGCCTATGGCGCTCAGACCCGCGGGATTCTTGACCGTGTAGTTGAAGCTCGAGTACTGCGAGAACTGCCCGGCGGTCGGCTTGAACGTGAGCCCGGTCAGCTGCGCGATACTCAAGCTCTCGCCGACCGTCACCGCCGTCGCCCCGTCGGCAAGGTACACGGTGCCGTCGCTCGGCAGGTAGCTCACGGTGATCGTCAGCTGCGAGGCGCTGTAGTTGATGTCGGTCGGTGCGGCGAGCCCGATCGCCGTCGGTCCCGCGTTCTCCGCCACCG
This sequence comes from Allostellaceae bacterium, assembly GCA_035604335.1. Lineage (GTDB taxonomy): Bacteria > Pseudomonadota > Alphaproteobacteria > ATCC43930 > CGMCC-115725 > DASZHJ01. The sequence continues at coordinate 14,154 of DATNIT010000270.1, forward strand.
TCAGCATGGCCCCCGACGCCGTCGGCGGGGTCGTGTCCTGCCCGATTCTCAGTGTGGCGCTGCCGGCGGCGCTGAGACCCGCGGGATCCGTGACCGTGTAGGTGAAGCTCGAGCTCTGCGAGAACTGCCCGGCGGTCGGCTTGAAGGTGAGGCCGGTCAGCTGCGCGACGCTGAGCGACTCGCCGACGGTCACCGCCGTCGTCCCGTCCGCAAGGTAGACGGTTCCGTCGCTCGGCAGACCGTTCACGGTGACCGTCAGCTGCGCGGCGCTGTAACTGGGGTCGGTCGGCGCCGCGATGCCAATCGGTTCCGGTGGCGCATTCTCCGAAGCGATCAGCGTGGTCAAATGCGTCGTCGGCCCGGTCGCGGGCGCCGAGATCTTCAAGAGGACACTGCCCGGTCTGCTGAGAGCCGAGGGGTCGGTGACCATGTAGGTGAAGGTCGAGCTTTGCGAGGTAAGACCGGCGGTCGGTTTGAAGGTGAGCCCGGTCAGCTGCGCAACGGTCAAGGTCTCGCCGACCGTCACCGCGGTCGTCCCGTCCGCGAGATAGACCGTCCCGTTGTTCGGCAGGTCGTTCACGGTGACCGTCAGCTGCGAGCCGGCGTAGTTGATGTCCGTCGGTGCCGCAATGCCGATCGCCGTCGGTGCCGCATTCTCGGCCACCGTCAACGAGGCTGGCGCCGTCGTCGGCGGGGTCGTGTCCGGTCCGATCGCCAGCGTGGCGCTGCCCGTGGCGCTCAGGCCCGCGGGATCCGTGACCGTGTAGGTGAGGCTCGAGCTCTGCGAGAACTGCCCTGCGGTCGGCTTGAAGGTGAGCCCGGCCAGCTGCGCGACGCTCAACGTCTCGCCGGCCGTTACCGCCGTCGTCCCATCGGCGAGATAGACGGTTCCGTCGCTCGGCAGGCCGTTCACCGTGACCGTCAGCTGCGACGCGCTGTAGTTGGGATCGGTCGGTGCGGAGATCCCGATTGCCGTCGGCCCGGTATTCTCCGCCACCGTCAGCGAAGCCGGCGTTGTCACTGGTGGGGTTGCGGCCGCCCCGATCGCCAGGCTGGCGCTGCCCGCGGCGCTCAGACCCGAGGGATCCTTGACCGTGTAGGCGAAGCTCGAGCTCTGCGAGAATTGTCCCGCGGTCGGCTTGAAGGTGAGCCCGGTCAGCTGCGCGACGCTCAACGTCTCGCCGGCCGTCACGGTGGTCGTCCCGTCAGCCAGGTAGACCGTCCCATCGCTCGGCAAGCCGTTCACGGTGACGGTCAGCTGCGCGGCGCTGTAGTTGGGATCGGTCGGCGCGGCGATGCCGATCGCCGTCGGTCCTGCGTTCTCCGCCACCGTCAGCGAGGCCGCCGTCGTCGCCGGCGGGGTCGTGTCGGGCCCGATTGCGAGGCTGGCGGTGCCCGTGGCGCTTCGTCCCGACGGGTCCGAGACCGAATAGCTGAAGCTCGAGCTCTGCGAGAACTGGCCCGTGGTCGGCTTGAACGTGAGCCCGGTCAGCTGCGCGACGCCCAACTTCTGACCAACCGCGACCCGGGTCCCTCCGGCGAGGTAAACGGTCCCGTCGCTCGGTAGGCTATTCACCGTCACTGTGAGCTGCTTGGCAGGATAGTTGGGGTCGGTCGGCGCGACGATGCCGATCCGCGTCGGTCCCGCATTCTCGGCCACGGTCAACGAGGCCGGCGTGGTCGTTATCGCCGGTGAGGGCGCACCGATCGCCAGAGTGGCACTGCCCGCGGTGCTCAGACCCGAGGGGTCCGCGACGGTATAGGTGAGGCTCGAGCTCTGCGAGGACTGGCCCGCGGTCGGCTTGAACGTGAGCCCGGTCAGCTGCGCGACGCTCAACGTCTCGCCGGCCGTCACCGCGGTCGTCCCGTCGGCGAGATAGATGGTCCCGTCGCTTGGCAGGGCGTTCACGGTGACATTCAGCTGCGCGGCGCTGTAGTTGATGTCGGTCGGCGCCGCGATGCCGATCGCCGTCGGTCCGGCATTCTCCGCCACTGTCAGTGACGCTGACGTTGTCGTCGGCGGGGTTGTGTCCGGCCCGATCGCCAGGTTGGCGCTGCCGGCGGCGCTCAGCGCAGCGGGATCCGTGACGGTGTAGGTAAAGCTCGAGCTGCGCGCGAACTGCCCCGCGATCGGCTTGAAGGTGAGCCCGGTCAGCTGCGCGACGCTCAACGTCTCGCCGGCCGTCACCGCGGTGGTCCCGTCGGCGAGATAGACGGTGCCGTCGCTCGGCAGGCCATTCACTGTGACCGTCAACTGTGCAGCGCTGTAGCTGGCGTCGGTCGGCGCCGCGATGCCGATCGCTGTCGCCGCGGCATTCTCGGCTACCGTCAGCGAGGCCGGTGTCGTCGCGGGTGGCGTTGTGCCCGACCCGATCGCCAGGGTGGCACTGCCCGCGGCGCTCAGTCCCGAGGGATTTGCGACTGTGTAGGTAAGGGTCGAACTCTGCGCGGACTGCCCCGTGGTCGGCTTGAAAGTGAGCCCCCTCAGCTGCGCGACGCTCAGCGTCTCGCCGGCCGTGACCACGGTGGTCCCGTCGGCGAGGTAGACGGTGCCGTCGCTCGGCAGGCCGTTCAGGGTGACCGTCAGCTGGCTGGCGCTGTAGTTGGGATCGGTCGGCGCCGCGATGCCGATCACTGTCGCCGCGGCATTCTCGGCCACCGTCAGCGAGGTCGGCGTCGTCGTCGGCGGGGTCGTGTCCGGTCCGATCGCCAGGCTGGCACTGCCCGTGGCACTCAGCCCCGAGGGATTCTTGACCGTGTAGCTAAGGGTCGAGCTCTGCGAGAACTGCCCGGCGGTCGGCTTGAAAGTGAGCCCCGTCAGCTGCGCGACGCTCAGTGTCTCGCCCGCCGTCACCGCAGTGGTCCCGTCGACGAGATAAACGGTGCCGTCGCTCGGCAGGCCGTTCACCGTGACCGTCAGCTGTCCGGCGCTGTAGTTGGGGTCGGTCGGGGCCGCGATGCCGATCGCCGTCGCTCCGGCATTCTCGGCCACCGACAGCGATACCGGCGTCGTCGTCGGCGGGGTCGTGTCCGGTCCGATCGCCAGGCTGGCGCTGCCCGTGGCGCTCAGACCCGAGGGATTCTTGACCGTGTAGCTAAGGGTCGAGCTCTGCGAGAACTGCCCCGCGGTCGGCTTGAAAGTGAGCCCCGTCAGCTGCGCGACGCTCAACGTCTCGCCCGCCGTCACCGCGGTGGTCCCGTCGGCGAGATAGACGGTGCCGTCGCTCGGCAGGCCGTTCAGGGTGACCGTCAGCTGGCTGGTGCTGTAGTTGGGGTCGGTCGGTGCCGCGATACCCACCGCCGTCGGTCCCGCATTCTCGGCCACCGTCACCGAGGTCGGCGTGGTCGTGGGCCCGGACGGGGCCGTCTGCGGCCCGATCGCCAGGGTCGCGACGCCTCCCGCGCTCTTTCCATCGGGGTCCGTGACTTGGTAGCCGAAGCTCGATTTCTGCGAGAAGAGCCCCGCGGTCGGCTTGAAAGCGAGTCCGGTCAGCTGTGCGACGCTCAGCGTCTCGCCGACCGTGACCACGGTCGTCCCGTCGGCCAAATAGACCACGCCGTCGGTCGGCAGTGCCCTGACGGTCACGGTCAACCGGGACGAGGAATAATTCGGGTCGCTGGGCGCCTGGATGCCAATCGGCGTGGGGGCGCTGTTCTCCGCGACGGTCAAGTTCGCGCCGGTTGTCGACAATCCCATGTCGCCTCACCCTCCGAAGCAGTCAGCGGAGCATTCGCTACCTATATCGGACGACGGTTTACCGCTCATTACCAGGCATCAGGATGGTACGGGCTTCATAAGGTAATTGACTGTAATTAAATCGGGTTTTGCCAAGTTGTGGCCCCACTCGGGACGCCCGCACCCATGTCGCAGAAAGGGGTTATTAACTATCGGATTCTAAGGTTTCCGCGTATCTTTCGGCAATTGCCGAATGGCACGCCCAGAACGCGAGACAAAGTGCGGATGGGGCTGTTGGGGCTGACGTCCGAAAATCTTGAACAGGGTGGGACGGCCGATCCCGGGCTTGCGGCTCTCGTCATGCTGCTGCGCTTCCATGGGGTAGGGGCTGACGCCGAGCAGATTCGGCATCAGAACGGCATGACTGCGTTCGGTATTCCCGAGATGATCCGTTGCGCCAAGGAGCTCGGGCTCAAGGCGCGAGCAATTTCGACACGCTGGCAGCGGTTGCCCGGTGTTCCAATGCCGGTGATCGTGTCTCTGCGTGGCGGCGGCTTCTTGATCCTCGGCAAGGTGGGCGAAGGAAAGGCACTGGTCCAGTCCCCCGCCTCGCGGCGTCCGGAAATCTTGAGCCAGGCGCAATTCGAGGCGCAGTGGGACGGTCGTCTCATCATGATGGCTCGCCGGGCGCCACTCTCGGATCTCGGCCGACGCTTCGACTTCACCTGGTTTTTGGGCGCCATTCACAAGTATCGACGGCTCCTCGGCGAGGTCGTCGTTGCCTCGTTTTTCCTGCAGGTCTTCGCGCTGATCTCGCCGCTGTTCTTCCAGGTCGTGATCGACAAGGTCCTCGTGCATCGAGGCATGAGCACGCTCGACGTGCTCGTCCTCGGCCTCGTCACGATCGCGATCTTCGAGGCCATTCTAGGCGCGCTCCGCACCTACCTGTTCGCGCATACGACCAATCGAATCGACGTCGAGCTCGGCGCCCGTCTCTTCCGACACCTGATGACTTTGCCGCTCGCCTATTTTCAGGCAAGACGAGCCGGGGATTCGATCGCGCGCGTACGGGAGCTCGAGAACATCCGGAACTTCCTGACGAGCTCGGCGCTCACGTTGGTGATCGATCTGTTCTTCACGTTCGTCTTCTTGATTGTGATGTTCGTCTATGCACCGACGCTCACGTGGATCGTGCTCGGCGCCTTCCCGCTCTACATCGGGATATCGGCCGGAGCGACGCCGATCTTCCGGCGGCGTCTCGACGAGAAATTCGAGCGCGGCGCCGAGAATCAGGCCTTCCTGGTCGAGAGCGTGACCGGCGTCGAGACCCTCAAGGCCATGGCCGTCGAACCCCAGATGCAGCGGCGCTGGGAAGAACAACTGGCCGGCTATGTCGCGGCGAGCTTTCGAGTCCTGAGCCTCGGCAATTCCGCGAGCCAGGCGATCCAGCTCATCAGTAAGCTGGTCACCGCGGCGACCCTTTATTTCGGGGCGAAGCTCGTCATTGACGGCGATCTCACGATCGGCGAGCTCGTGGCCTTCAATATGTTGGCTGGCCGGGTGAGCATGCCTGTGTTGCGGATCGCGCAGATTTGGCAGGATTTTCACCAGGCACGGCTCTCTCTCGCCCGGCTCGGCGATATTCTCAACACCACGCCCGAGCCGACGAGCAACCCGGCGCGCGTGGCACTCCCGGCGATCCGCGGCGAGGTCCGATTCGAGCACGTCGGCTTCCGATATCGGATCGACGGGGCGGAGATATTGCACGATCTCAGCTTTACCGTGCCAGCGGGACAGGTCGTCGGCATCGTCGGTCCTTCGGGCTCGGGCAAGAGCACCGTCGCCAAGCTGATACAACGCCTCTACGTGCCAGAAGCGGGTCATGTCTTCATCGACGGCGCGGACCTGGCGATGGTGGACCTGCCTTGGCTGCGCCGGCAGATCGGCGTCGTGCTACAGGAGAACGTGCTGTTCAACAGGACAGTCCGGGACAACATCGCCCTCACTGACCCGGCCTTGCCCATCGAGCGGATCATGACGGCGGCGCGGCTTGCCGGTGCGCACGAGTTCATCCTGGAGATGCCGGAGGGCTACGACACGATGATCGGCGAGCGCGGCAGCAGCCTTTCGGACGGCCAGCGCCAGCGGATCGCAATCGCCCGCGCGCTCGTCATGGATCCTCGGATCCTGGTACTCGACGAGGCAACCAGCGCGCTCGACTACGAGAGCGAGCGCGCGATCCAGCAGAACATGCAACAGATCACGCGAGGCCGTACGGTCTTCATCATCGCGCACCGGCTCTCGACCGTGCGTGGCGCAGACCGCATCATCACCATCGATCGCGGACGCCTCGTCGAGGACGGCACCCACGATGAGCTCGTCCGCACGGGCGGACGATACGCGATGCTGCACCGGTTGCAGGCGGGGATCCATGAGATCGGATGACGCCGTCATTCCGGCGCCTGATGCCGCCATCGCGGGCGGCGGCCGACGCCGCTATGAGCTCGAGTTTCTGCCCGCGGCGCTCGAGATCATCGAAACGCCGCCGTCACCGGTCGGCCGTGCCATCGCGCTGACCATCGCGGCGCTCTTCTGCATCGCGCTCGCCTGGGCCTGCCTCGGATTCGTCGATATTACCGCGACGGCCTCCGGCAAGATCGTGCCAAGCGGCCGCACCAAGGTGGTGCAGCCCCTCGAGATCGGCGTGGTGCGCGCGATCCACGTCCACGACGGCCAGAGGGTGAGGGCGGGTGACGTCCTCATCGAGCTCGATCCCACCATCAGCGATGCGGAGCTTGGCCACGGGCGGGCGGATCTCGTCAGGGCGCAACTCGAGGTGGCCCGGTTACGCGCGATCCTGTCCGGCGATGCCGACCCGGCGGCGCACTTTACGCCACCGACCGACGCGAGCGCCGATCTCGTCGCGACGCAGCGCCAGCTCCTGGTGGACCAATTGGCGGAGCAGCAGGCGAAGCTCGCCGCGCTCGACGGCCAGGCCGCGCAAAAAACTGCGGAGCGCGCGACAGCTGGCGCGAGCATCGGCAAGATCGAGGCCATACTCCCGCTGCTCCAGCAGCAGGTGGACATCCGGAAGACCCTGTTCGAGCACGAGACCGGCTCGAGACTGATTTACCTTCAGACGCTGCAGACGCTGGTCGAGCAGCAGCAACAATTGGCGGTGGAGAAGAGCCGACTGCACGAGGCCGAGGCGGCATTGGCCGCGATCACGGAGACCCGCAGCCAGACCATGGCCGAGTTCCGCCACGCGCGCCTCGACGAGTTGACCAAGGCCGAGCAGAAAATGGCCGGGCTCGCGCAGGACGTCATCAAGGCCGAGCAACGCAGCCGGCTTCAGCAGCTCACGGCTCCCGTGGATGGCGTCGTGCAGCAGTTGGCGGCTCATACGGAAGGAGGCGTCGTGACGCCCGCTCAGCCGCTGCTGGTGGTCGTACCGCTCGACAGCCGGCTCGAGATCGAGGCGATGGTATCGAACGACGACATCGGTTTCGTCCGCGTCGGCCAGCCCGTCGAGATCAAAGTCGGCACGTTCAATTTCACGAGATACGGCCTGTTGCACGGCGAGGTGCTGAACGTGTCCGAGGACGCCGTCACGCCAGAGCGGTCTCAGGACGGATCGAGCACCGATAGCCGCGGCCGCGACAGCACCCCGCCCAAGACACAGACGCTTGCCTATGCTGCGCGGATATCGCTCGATCAGACGCAGATGCAGTTGGAAGACCGGCTCGTGAACCTTTCTCCCGGCATGGCCGTGACCGTCGACATCAAGACGGGCTCGCGCCGGATCATCAGCTACCTGCTGTCCCCGCTGGCGCGATACCGAGCCGAGAGCCTCCACGAGCGCTGAGACGATCGGCCCCGGCGGACCGCGCTCGCTCGCGTGCGAGGGGCACCCGAAGCGGCATTCGGTGTCCACGCAATCGTGAGCCGCCCGCAGCCACGCCGCGGCTTGACCGGGTTCAGCCTTTGGCCTAACTAGGCTCGGCTCTGGCGCATGCCAGATAGGCGAAAAACGCAAGACTAGGGGAGGCTTGCGGGATTTCAGCCGGTTGGGCCGCCCTGTGGCGGCGCCGGTTCCCGCGGAGAGACGGAATGGCGCTGGCCGAGACCGAGACTGCCATCGAGCCCCGGCCGCGCGCGGCCAATGAAGCCGCGCGAGACACCTTCCCCAAGCTGCTGCTGGAGAACGCAAGGACGCGCGGCGCGCGGCCGGCGATCCGCGAGAAGGACTACGGCATCTGGCAGAGCTGGAGCTGGGCCGAGGTTGCCCGCCAGACGCAGGATTTCGCCCTCGGCCTCGCCGCCCTCGGCTTCAAGCGCGGCGACAAGCTGGGCGTCATCGGGGACAACCGGCCGCGGCTCTATTGGTCGATCACGGCGGCGCAGTGCCTCGGCGGCATTCCCGTACCGGTCTACCAGGACGCGGTCGCGGCCGAGATGGAATACGTGCTCGACCACGCCGAGGTGCGCTTCGTGGTGGCGGAGAACCAGGAGCAGGTCGACAAGGTGCTGGCCGTGCGCGAGCGGCTGCCGCGCCTCGAGGCGATCATCTACTGCGATCCCCGCGGCCTCCGCCATTACGATCCCGCGGCGCTCACTTCCTTCACCGAGGTTCAGGAGAAGGGCCGCGCCTTCGCGGCGGCGCATCCGGGCTGCCTCGAGGCGGAGATCGCCGAGGGCACCGGCGGCGACATCGCGATCATCCTTTACACCTCCGGCACCACGGGCCAGCCCAAGGGCGTGATGCTGACCTTCGACAACGTCATTCTCATGGCGCGAAGCGGCATCGCGTTCGAGGGACTGCGCGAGGACGACGAAGTGCTGGCCTACCTGCCGATGGCGTGGGTGGGCGACAACGTATTCTCCTTCGGTCAGTCCTATTGCGCCGGCTTCTGCGTGAGTTGTCCCGAATCGGGCGCCACCGTGATGACCGACTTGCGCGAGCTCGGCCCGACCTATTTCTTCGCGCCGCCGCGCATCTGGGAAAACGTCCTGACCCAGGTGATGATCCGGATGGAGGACGCCGGCGCGCTCAAGCGCTGGCTATTCCGGAGCTTCATGGCGCTCGCGCGCCGGGTCGGCGGCAAGCTCCTCGACGGCGAGCGGGTCTCGATCGGCGACCGCCTGCTCTACGGCCTCGGCCGCCTGCTGATCTACGGCCCGCTCAAGAACACGCTGGGCTTCAGCCGCATCCGCGTCGCCTACACCGCGGGCGAGGCGATCGGCCCGGACATCTTCAATTTCTATCGCTCGCTCGGCATCAACATCAAGCAGCTCTACGGCATGACGGAATGCTCGGTGTTCCTGTGCATTCAGCCCAATGGCCAGGTGCGCGCCGACACGGTGGGCACGCCCGTGGGCGGCGTCGAGTTGAGGATCGCCGACGACGGCGAGGTGCTCTACAAGAGCCCCGGCGTGTTCGCGGGCTATTTCAAGAACCCGCAGGCGACGGCCGAGACCAAGCGCCCGGACGGCTGGGTGCACTCCGGCGACGCCGGCTTCTTCGACGACGCCCACCACCTCCACATCATCGACCGCGCCAAGGACGTGGGAAAGCTCGAGGACGGCACGCTGTTCGCGCCGAAATTCCTCGAGAACAAGCTCAAGTTCTTCCCGTATATCAAGGAAGCGGTGGCATTCGCGCCGGGACGCCCCTACGTCACCGCCTTCATCAACATCGACGCCGAGGCGGTGGGCGATTGGGCCGAGCGGAACGGCATCACCTACGGCGGCTACCAAGAGCTCGCGGGCCTCGATGCGGTCTACGACCTGATCGCGGGCTGCATCGAGCAGGTGAATCGCGACTTGGCGCAAGAGCCGCATCTCGCCGGCTCGCAGATCCACCGCTTCCTCGTCCTGCACAAGGAACTCGATGCCGACGACGGCGAGCTCACGCGCACGCGCAAGGTGCGCCGTCGCTTCGTCGGCGAGCGGTTCAAGCCACTGGTCGACGCGCTCTATTCGAGCCGCGAGCGCGCGGAGATCGCGACCGAAGTGACCTTCGAGGACGGGCGCAAGGGTTCGCTCAAGGCCGATCTCAAGATCCGCGACGCCAAGACCATGCCGATCTCCGCCACCGTCGAGCCGCTGCGCCGCGCGAGCTAGTGCGATGCCTGCACAGACGGCGGCCACCCCCTCACCCTCCCCTCTCCCCCGACGCGGGGGAGAGGGTTGCGCAGGCTTAGCGAGCGCGAGCGAGCTTAGCCGGAGCTGGGTGAGGGGGATCTCTCAGGCCCCTCTGTTAATTCCGTAAGCCGAATGACATCCGCAAAGCGGATCGGCGAGGTGCTGCTGCACGCCGACGACATCAGCTTGTCCTTCGGCGGCATCAAAGCGCTGACCAACATCAACCTGGCAATCCGCGAGCACGAGATCCTCGCCATCATCGGCCCCAACGGCGCCGGCAAGACCTCGATGCTGAACGTGATCAACGGGTTCTATCACCCGCAAGAGGGCACCATCACCTACAAGGGCGCGACGCGCCGGCGCATGCGCCCGCACCAGGCCGCCGAGCAAGGCATCGCGCGCACGTTCCAGAACGTCGCGCTGTTCCGCGGCATGACCACGCTCGACAACATCATGACCGGGCGGCTTCTGCGCATGCGGCGCAACTTCCTCTGGCAGGCCATCTACTATGGTCCCGCGCTCAAGGAGGAGCTCGAGCATCGCGCCTATGTCGAGCGGATCATCGACTTCCTGGAGATCCAGGCGATCCGCAAGACGCCGGTGGGACAGCTCCCCTACGGGCTGCAGAAGCGTGTCGAGCTCGGCCGCGCGCTCGCCATGGAGCCCGAGCTCCTGCTGCTCGACGAGCCCATGGCGGGCATGAACGTCGAGGAGAAAGAAGACATGTGCCGGTTCATCCTCGACGTGAACGACGAGTTCGGCACCACCATCGCGCTCATCGAGCACGACATGGGCGTGGTGATGGACATCTCCGACCGCGTGGCGGTACTCGACTACGGCCGCAAGATCGCCGACGGCCCGCCCGATACGGTGCGCGCGAGCCAAGACGTGATCGACGCCTATCTCGGCGTGGCCCATGCGTGAGTCTGTCATGGCACTGCGATCAAAGGGGCGCGCCAAGCGATGAGCACGCTCTACGCCATCCTGGTCGATCCCTTCGCGCAGATGTGGGACAACCCGGAATTTCTCCTCGAGGTCGTGATCGGCGGTCTCTTGAGCGGCGTGCTCTATTCCCTGGTCGCCCTGGGCTATGTGCTGATCTACAAGGCCTCGGGCGTGTTCAATTTCGCCCAGGGCACGATGGTGCTGTTCGCGGCGCTGACCTTCGCCGGCTGCATCGATCTCCATGTGCCGATCTGGCTCGCCTTCATCGCCACCATCGCCGTGATGGTGGCGCTCGCCTTCGGTGTCGAGCGCGTGGTGCTGCGGCCGCTGGTGAACCAGGAGCAGATCATCCTGTTCATGGCAACCATCGGTATCACCTATTTCCTGCGCGGCCTCGGGCAGATCGTCTGGGGCGGCAATGTCCGCACGCTCGACATCGGCTTGCCCAAGGCGCCCATGATCATCGGCGGCGTGCTGGTGAACGCCTTCGACCTCGTGAGCGCGGTGGCGGCGGGCTCGCTGGTCGCGATCCTGGCGGTGTTCTTCCAGAAGACCGCCGTCGGCCGGGCCCTTCGCGCGGTGGCGGACGACCATCAGGCGGCGCTCGCGGTGGGTATTCCGCTCAAGACCATCTGGGTCATCGTGTGGACCACGGCGGGGATCGTGGCGCTGGTCGCGGGCATCCTCTGGGGCACCAATCTCGGCGTGCAGTTCTCGATCGAGTTGGTCGCGCTCAAGGCGCTGCCGGTGCTGATCCTCGGCGGCTTCACCTCGGTGCCCGGCGCCATCGTGGGCGGCCTCATCGTGGGCGCGGGCGAGAAGGTCGCCGAAGTGTTCTGGGGCCCGGCCTTCGGCGGCGCCATCGAGGACTGGTTCGCCTACATGCTGGCGCTCGCCTTCCTGCTGATCCGGCCGCAGGGCCTGTTCGGCGAACGCATCATCGAGCGGGTCTGATCCGATGCTCTACCGCGAGGCCGGGCAATTCAAGACCAGCTACGCCGCCGATCAGGCGATCTTTCCGATCCAGCAGGACCGCATCTTCGTCGCGTTGATCCTGGCGGTCGCTTTTGTCGGCGTGCCCGTGCTCGCGAGCTGGGCGGGCGCCGATTACTGGCTCAACACCATCATGCTGCCGCTCATGGTCTACGCGCTCGCGGCGATCGGGCTCAACATCCTCACGGGCTACGCGGGCCAAGTCTCGCTCGGCACCGGCGGCTTCATGGCGGCGGGCGCCTTCGCCGCCTACAAGCTCGCGACGGCCTTCCCGGGACTCAATGTCGTGATCGTGTTCCTGCTCGCCGGCCTCATCACGGCGGGCGTCGGGGTCCTGTTCGGCTTCCCGAGCCTTCGCATCAAAGGTTTCTATCTCACCGTGGCGACGCTCGCCTCGCAATTCTTTCTGATCTGGCTCTTCAATCGGATCCCCTGGTTCACGAATTACGCGCCCTCCGGCGTGATCAGTGCGCCACCGCGGGCGGTCATCTGGGGCATTTTCGTCACGGGCTCGGAGGCGCGACCGCTCGCCAAGTATTATTTCGTGCTGGTGATCGTCACCGTCCTGGCGCTGGCGGCCAAGAACCTCGTTCGCGGACGCGTCGGGCGCGCCTGGATGGCGATCAGGGACATGGACATCGCGGCGGAGATCATCGGCATCCGGCCATTGCAGACCAAGCTCCTCGCCTTCGCCATCAGCTCGTTCTACTGCGGCGTTGCGGGCGCGCTCTGGGCGCACGTCTATACCTCGAGCGTCGAGGCGCTCGCCTTCGACATCGATACCTCCTTCAATGTCCTATTCATGATTATCATCGGCGGGCTCGGCAGCATCCTGGGGTCGTTTCTGGGCGCGGCCTTCATCACGCTGCTGCCGCTGTTCCTGGAGAATATCCCGCCCAAGCTCGGGCTCGAGATTCCCGTGAACCTCGTGACCAACATTCAGCAGATCATCTTCGGCTCGCTCATCGTGTTCTTCCTGATCGCGGAGCCGCGCGGTCTCGCCCGGCTCTGGCAGATCGGCAAGGAGAAGCTTCGGCTCTGGCCGTTTCCGCATTGATGGGGAATCACGAGATCGTAATTGGAAGATTTGCGCCATGAGGGGTCGAATGCTACGGTTCAGGCCTGTTCCAAAAATTTCGGAACGCGTGATTTTCACGTGATCTCCGAGCGATAACGACGCTTCAAACTGGGAGGTTTTCATGTATCTGAGAAGACTGAGCGTGATCGCCGCCGCGGCAACCAGCCTCGGGCTCGGCCTCTGGGCCGACGGCGCGCTGGCGCAGAACGAGCAATTCATTCCGCGCCTGGTCTATCGCACCGGGCCCTATGCTCCGAACGGCATCCCGTTCGCCGACGGCTATGCCGATTATCTCGACATGGTGAACGCGCGCGACGGCGGCATAAACGGCGTCAAGCTCACTTACGAGGAATGCGAGACCGGGTACGACAACAGCAAGGGCGTCGAGTGCTACGAGCGCTTGAAGGGCAAGGGCCCGACCGGCGCGGCGCTGGTCGATCCGCTCTCGACGGGCATCACCTACGCGCTGATCGAGCGCGCGACGGCTGACAAGATACCGGTGGTCTCGATGGGCTATGGCCGCGCCGACGCGAGCTATGGCGCCGTCTTCCCCTATGTGTTTACGCTGCCGGCGACGTACTGGGCGCAAGCCGATGCGCTGATCAAATACGTGGCGGCGCAGGACGGCGGTTTCGACAAGCTCAAGAACGAGAAGATCGCCCTCGTCTATCACGACAGCGCCTACGGCAAGGAGCCGATCGCGACGCTCGAGAAGCTTGCGGCGAAGTACGGCTACACCTTCGACAAATTTGCGGTGTCGCCGCCCGGCATCGACCAGAAGGCGACCTGGCTGCAGATCCGGCAGAAGCGGCCCAATTGGGTGTTCATGTGGGGCTGGGGTGTCATGAACTCGACCGCCATCAAGGAAGCGGCCGCCGTCGGCTACCCGATGGATCACTTCATCGGCGTCTGGTGGTCGGGCTCGGAAGCGGACGTGGTGCCCGCGGGCGATGCGGCGAAGGGATACAAGTCCGGCACCTTCCACGGCGCCGGCACCGATTACACCGTAATCAAGGACATTTTGAAATATGTCTACGAGAAGGGGGGCGGCAAGACGAGCAAGGACAGGGTCGGCGAGGTCCTCTACAACCGCGGCGTCATCAACGCGATCTATGACACCGAAGCGATTCGCACCGCCCAGGAGCACTTCGGCAAGAAGCCGCTCAAGGGCGAGGAAGTGCAGTGGGGCCTGGAGCACCTCAACATCAACCCGGCGCGCATCGCGGCGCTCGGCGCCGAGGGCTTGATGGTGCCGGTGCAGCTCTCCTGCGCCAACCACGAGGGTCAGGGCGACGTGCGCATACAGCAGTGGGACGGCCAGCACTGGAAGTTCGTGTCGGACTGGATCGCGCCCGACCGCGACATGCTCAACGAGATGTACAAGGACTCCGCCCTCGCCTATGCGAAGGAGAAGGGAATCACGCCGCGCGACTGCCCGAAGGCGGGCTCGTAGTCCTCGCCATCCGCCACTCACTCCATCTTGATCCCTCTCCGCCCCCCAGGGGCGGAGAGGAATTCTGATCGGGGTTGGCGAAATCGATGTCCGCCAACGGCGCGCTCCTCTCGGTCAGCAACATCGAGGTGATCTACAATCACGTCATCCTCGTGCTGAAGGGCGTATCATTGGAGGTTCCCGAGGGGGGCGTCGTCGCTCTCCTCGGGGCCAACGGCGCGGGCAAGACGACCACGCTCAAGGCGATCTCCAACCTGCTGCGCGGCGAGCGCGGAGAGGTGACCAAGGGCGCGATCTCCTATCGCGGCGAGCGCGTCGAGCGGCTCACACCCAACGATCTCGTCAAGCGCGGCGTGATCCAGGTCATGGAAGGCCGGCATTGCTTCGGCCACTTGACCGTGGAGGAAAACCTGCTGACCGGCGCCTTCACCCGCCGCGACGGCCGCGGCGCCGTGCGCGCGGAGCTCGACCGGGTCTATCAGTACTTTCCGCGCCTCAGGGAGCGGCGGCAGAGCCTCGCGGGCTACGTCTCCGGCGGCGAGCAGCAGATGACCGCGCTCGGCCGCGCGCTGATGGCGCGGCCCAACATGATCCTGCTGGACGAGCCCTCGATGGGCCTGGCTCCGCAGATCGTCGAGGAGATCTACGAGATCGTCCGCCGCCTCAACCGCGAGGGCAAGGTGAGCTTCCTGCTCGCGGAGCAGAACACCAACATCGCCCTGCGCTACGCCGATTACGGCTATATCCTCGAGAACGGCCGCGTGGTCATGGACGGCGCGGCCGAGCGGCTCCGCGCCAACGACGACGTCAAGGAGTTCTATCTCGGCCTCTCCGCCAGCGGCCGGAAGAGCTACCGCGACGTCAAACACTACCGCCGCCGCAAGCGCTGGCTGACGTAAGCCGAGGGGCGTTGCGCGGGGTTCTTCCATGCGGTCTTATCGGCCCTTGCTCGGGATGAGGGGCAAGGAGTAAGCGAGTAATAACCCTCATCCTGAGCAAGCGACCCGAGGGAGCGCGCCGAAGGACGCATGGGATTATGCAAGCAGGCGCATTCCACGACGCCCTCGAGACCCGCGACCCCGACGTGCGCGAGCGGGCGCTGCTCGCCGCGCTGCCGCGACAGATCGCGCATGCCAAGGCGCATGCGCCGGCGCTGGCGGCCCTGCTCCGGGAGATCGACCCCGAGAGCATCACCTCGCGCGCGGCGTTGGCGAAACTCCCGATCCTGCGCAAGTCCGAGCTCATCGAGCGGCAAAAGAGGGTGCCGCCCTTCGGCGGCCTCGCGGCCGTCAAGCCCGGCGAGCTCGCGCGCGTCTTCATGTCGCCGGGCCCGATCTACGATCCCGAGGGCAGGCTGCGGGACTATTGGCGGATGGCGCGCGCGCTCTTCGCGGCGGGTTTTCGCCCGGGCGACCTTATTCACAATTGCTTCGCCTACCACCTGACGCCCGCGGGCTCCATGTTGGAAACCGCCGCCCATGCGCTGGGCTGCGCGGTGATCCCCGGCGGCACCGGCCAGACGGAACTGCAGCTCAAGGCGATCGAGCATCTGAGGCCGCAAGGCTACGTCGGCACGCCCTCCTTCCTGCGCATCATCCTGGAGAAAGGCCGCGAGCTCGGCGCGAACCTGTCGTCGATGAAGAAGGCGCTGGTCTCCGGCGAGGCGTTCCCGCCCGCGCTGCAGAAGGACGTGGCGGGTTACGGCATCGAGGCGTTTCAATGCTACGCCAGCGCGGATCTCGGCCTCATCGCCTATGAAAGCCCGGCGCGCGAGGGGCTGATCCTCGACGAGGGCATCCTCGTGGAGATCGTGCGGCCGGGCACCGGCGATCCCGTGCGCGAGGGCGAGGTGGGCGAGGTGGTCGTGACCACGCTCACGCCGCACTATCCGCTGATCCGGTTTGCCACCGGCGACCTCTCCGCGATCCTCGAGGGAAAGAGCCCGTGCGGACGCACCAACGTGCGCATCAAAGGCTGGATGGGCCGCGCCGACCAGACCACCAAGGTCAAGGGCATGTTCGTGCATCCGAGCCAGGTGGCGGAAGTCGTGAGGCCTCATCGAGACATCCTGCGCGCGCGCCTCGTCGTCGGTCAGGAGGATCAGATCGACGTGATGACGCTCCACGCCGAAGTGGCGGGCGGCGACGACGAGGCACTCGCCGCGCGCCTCGCCGAGAGCCTGCAGGCCGTGACCAAGCTCAAGGGCAAAATAGTGCTGCAAGCGCCCGGCACCCTGCCGAACGACGGCAAAGTGATCGAGGACACGCGCAAGCTCGTCTGAATCGGGCGCCCGACCGGAAGCGTGAGTCGCTCTTAAATGAATTCAATTGGTTAGAGCTCGCAAAAAATCACGCTTTCGCCACGATTCCAGCGAATTGCGGACGCATTCCGGAGGCCTCATAGGGGCGTGGAAGACAGCAGTGATGCTGCTTCCCAACCTCCGCAAAGCGGTCATCCCCCCGACCGCTCCTTAGACGGCCCCGGATCTCCCCCTCCGGGGCCGTCTTTTCTTTGGGGCCGCAAGGCGGCGGTCGTGGCATCATCCGCGCCGAAGCCTCGCCCGCAGCAAATCCCAGACCGCTCCTCCCGTGCCGAGCTCCTCGCCATTCGCTGCACGCCTGTTCGAGGGCCGCGGGCTCGCTTGTCGGCGGGGCGAGCGTCCGGTCTTCGAGCGGCTGGATTTCAAGCTCGCCCCTGGCGGCGCGCTGCTGCTGACCGGCCCCAACGGCAGCGGCAAATCGAGCCTGCTGCGCGTGATGGCGGGACTGACGCCGCCGCTCCTGGGCACGCTCTCGTGGGACCGCGTGGCCGTGACGGAGGATCCCACGGCGCATCGCGCGCGGCTGCACCACGTCGGGCATCAGGACGCGCTGAAGCCGGTGCTGACGGTCGCCGAGACGCTCGCCTTCTGGGCGGCGCTGCGGGAGGCCTCCCACGATCGGGTGCTGCCCGCATTACGGCGATTTCATCTGGCGGAGCTCGCGGGCTGGCCGTGCCGGGTGCTGTCGGCGGGTCAGCGCCGGCGCCTCGCGCTGGCGCGGCTGCTGGCGAGCCCGGCACCGCTGTGGCTGCTGGACGAGCCCACCACCGGTCTCGATGACGCCTCGACAAGCGATCTGCTGGCCGCCATCGCCGAGCATCGAGCGGCCAGCGGGATGGTCGCCATCGCGACGCACCTGCCGCTCCCGATCCCGGGATCGGAAACGCTCGCGCTCAGTGAGTTCACGCCGCGCAGGAGCGCCGCGTGACGGCATTCCTGGCCCTGGTCGCGCGCGACTTGCGTCTGGCGCTCCGGCAAGGCAGCGACGCCGCCCTGGTGGTGGCGTTCTTCGTGCTGGCGGTGGTGCTGTTCCCGTTCGGCGTCGGACCGGAGCCGCAGCTCCTCGCGCGCATCGCCGCCGGTATCGTCTGGGTGACCGCGCTGCTGGCGGCGCTGCTCTCGCTCGACCGCTTGTTCCAGCAGGATTACGAGGACGGCAGCCTCGAAGTTATCGCCCTGGCGCCGCTCCCGCTGGAGGCGGCGGTGCTGGCGAAATGCCTCGCCCATTGGCTCACCACCGGCTTGCCGCTGGCCGCGGTGGCGCCGGCGCTAGCGGCCTTGCTGCAGCTCGATGGACCCGGTTACCTGCCGCTTGTCCTCACGATGGCGCTGGGCACACCGAGCCTCAGCCTGGTGGGCGCCGTGGGCGCCGCGCTCTCGCTGGGCGCGCGCCGGGCCGGGGTGCTGCTGTCGCTTCTGGTGCTGCCGCTTTATATCCCGGTGCTGATCTTCGGCGTGGCCGCGGTCGAACAGGCCGTCGCGGGGTTTGCCATCCGGCCCCATCTGCTGATCCTGACCGCGCTCCTGGTCGCGGCGTTGCCGCTGGCGCCGTGGGCCGCGGCGGCGGCGCTCCGCCCCGCGCTCGAGTAGAGCCATTCCGTCTCGGACACGACCTGACATCGGCGGTGGATTGCGCTAAAACCCTGGAATGCAGCGCTTCGCCAACCCCGGCCGTTTCATGCGCCTCTCGGACGGGCTCATGCCCTGGTGCGCGGCGGGCGCGGTGATTTGCCTCGCAGTCGGCCTTTACCTGGTGCTCTTCGTGGCGCCGCCCGACTACCAGCAGGGCGAGGCCGTGCGGATCATGTTCGTGCACGTGCCGGCGGCGTGGATGGCGAGCTTCGTTTACGGATTCCTGGCACTGGCGAGCGCGGTCGCGCTGATCTGGCGTCACCCGCTCGCCGATATCGCGGCACAAGCCGCGGCGCCTCTGGGGGCGGGATTTACCCTGCTCTGCCTGATCACCGGCTCGCTTTGGGGCGAGCCCATGTGGGGGACCTGGTGGGTGTGGGATGCCCGGCTCACCTCCGTCCTGGTGCTGTTCTTTCTCTATGTCGGATATATCGCGCTGGTGAACGGCTTCGACGATCCGACCCGCGGCGCGCGGGCGGGGGCGGTGCTGGCGCTGGTGGGCGTGGTCAACCTGCCGATCATCAAGTTCTCCGTCGATTGGTGGAACACGCTGCACCAGCCCGCGAGCGTGTTCCGCCTGGGCGGCCCCACGATCGACAAATCGATGCTGGTGCCGCTCTTGATCATGGCCATCGCGTTCATGCTCTATTTCGCGGCGCTGTTGATGCTGCGGATGCGCACCGCGATCTTGGCCAGCCGCGTGCGCGCGGCGCGGCTCGGCGAGATCGAG
>DATNIT010000271.1:0-20407 GCA_035604335.1 Allostellaceae bacterium
CGCGGCGGGCGCGGATTTCGTGCTGCCGGGCCCGCGCCGATCCATGCTGACCTCGGTTCTCCCCGTGATCGCCGTGACGGCGGTGCGAACAGGCTGCGGCAAGTCCGCGGTCGCGCGATGGCTCTCGCGCCGGCTGCGCGACCGGGGCAAGCGCGTCGCGGTCCTGCGCCATCCCATGCCCTATGGCGACCTGCTGAGCGAGCGCGTGCAACGCTTCGCATCTCTTGCCGATCTCGATGCGGCAGCCTGCACCATCGAGGAAAGGGAAGAGTATGAGCCGCATATCGCGGTCGGGAATCTGGTTTTCGCTGGTGTCGACTATGAAGCGATCCTGCGCGCCGCCGAGGCGGAGGCCGAGATCATCGTCTGGGACGGCGGCAACAATGATTTCCCATTCGTCAAACCGGATTTGCACATCGCATTGGCCGATGCCCTTCGGCCGCGGCAGATCGCCACTCACCATCCGGGCGAAGCCGTCGCACGCATGGCCGACGTGCTGGTGCTGAACAAGGTCGACGCTGCCCCGCCCGAAGACGTACGCATCGCGATCGAAGGGTTGCGGGCGGTCAATCCCACCGCCGTGATCGTCAAGGCGGCCTCGCCCGTGCGGCTCGACGACCCCGAGGCCGTCGCCGGGCGGAGGGTCCTGGTGATCGAGGATGGACCGACCATCACGCATGGCGGCATGGCCTACGGCGCGGGCACGGTCGCCGCCATGGCGGCAGGCGCGGCGGAGATCATCGATCCGCGACCGGCCGCAGCACCCGAGATTCGTCAAGTCTTCGATGCCTATCCGCACATCGGAAATGTCTTGCCGGCGGTAGGCTACAGCGCGCACCAGCTCGCGGCGCTGGTCGCGACGATCAATGCCAGCGCCGCCGACATCGTCGTTTCCGCCACGCCGATAGACCTCGCCCGCCTGATTCGAACCGACAAGCGCATCATCCGCGCGCGCTACGAATTCGCGGAATTGGACGAACCGCGCCTCTCGACCATCCTCGATGGCTTCCTCGATCGTACCGCGCGACGACAAGGCGGCAACTGATGCGCCTCGTCATCGCTCTCGGCGGAAACGCCCTGCTGCGGCGGGGCGAACCGGTCGATGCAGAGAGACAACGCCATAACGCGCTTGCCGCGGTGACCGCTTCGATCGCGCCTCTCGCGACCCGCCACGACATCGTGGTGACCCACGGCAATGGGCCTCAGATCGGGCTTTTGGCGCTTCAGGCTGCCGCATACCGCGACGCGCGGCCCACCCCGCTCGACCTGCTCGGGGCCGAGAGCGAAGGCATGATTGGCTATCTCATCGAGCAGGCGCTGGCGAGCGCGCTTCCCGAGCGCGAGATCGCCACCCTTCTGACGCTTACCGAAATCGATCCCCACGATCCGGCCTTCGCCACGCCCAGCAAGCCGATCGGGCCGCTTTATACCGAAGCACAGGCCCGGCGCCTATCCGAGGAATGTTCCTGGGCGATCATGCGGGACGGCGACGGCTGGCGCCGCGCCGTGCCCTCTCCCATGCCGCTGCGGATGCGCGAGATCGGCGCGATCAGACTTCTCCTGCGATCCGGGGTCATTGTTATTTGCGCAGGCGGCGGCGGCGTGCCGGTCGCCGTGACGGCCGAGGGCGGGCTGCGCGGTATCGAGGCCGTCATCGACAAGGATTACGCGGCAGCGCTTCTTGCCGAGAGCGTTGACGCCGATCGTCTCATCCTCCTGACCGATGTCTCGGGGGTGTGGACGCGCTGGCCTCCGGGCGAGGGGAGAGCGATCGGCCATGCCACGCCGGCACAGCTTCGCCGTTACAGCTTCGCAGCCGGTTCGATGGCGCCGAAGGTCGAGGCGGCCTGCCGATTCGTCGAGAGGACCGGCCGTTCGGCGGCAATCGGCGCCATTGGGGATGCTCAGGCGGTCCTGGAGGGCACGGCGGGAACCACAATCGCGCCTGGTTGAGGTGGATCAATGCCGGGCGATGTCTCCCGCGCCATATTTTTCGCGCAGATGACGGAGGAGAGAGAGTGGGCGCGGCATCCGGAATCCTGCAAGAGAGCGCGACCGAGACGGTGTCGGTGCGGACCTTGCTGCTCGGCGAGCGGCTCGACACGCGCGGGCTCGAACTCAAGGACGCGCTGGCGACATTGCCGCTCACGCTTCGCCTTCCCGATGGCGGCATCGCCGTGCTTTTTCGCTATGGCGTGGTGGTCCTCTTCAATGTCCAGCCAGCCGCGGAGAGCGCCTTCCTCGAGCGGGTCTCATCGCTGATCACCGACCCGTTGGCGACCCGCGAGGTCGACGAGGCGCGATTACAGATCGCCCCTGGCGCAGAAGAGCCGATCGATATTTCGGGCACGATTTTTCTCCGGGAGGCGAGCACCGTCCGGCTTCAACTGGTCGCGGATATCCTTGCCAAAAGCCTCGTGCTGTCGCATTACGAGGCGCGCATCGCCGATCTATTCGACCGCATCGAGCCAATCGCGACCAGTTTGCGGGCGAAAGGCCGGCCGGCTGCCTATAGCCGGGATCTTCTGCGCCAGATCGGCAACGTGCTGACCGTGCAGCAGAAGATGGTGGGTCGCGTAGAGACGGGCGAGAAGCCCGAGCTGCTCTGGGAACATACTGTGCTCGAGCGATTCTATCTCCGGCTCGCCGAGGAATACGAACTGCGCGAGCGCGATCGGGCGCTCGACCGCAAGCTCGAGGTCATCGCGCGCACGGTCGAGACGGTCCTGAGCCTGTTGCAAAGCCGAAGCTCGCTCCGCGTCGAATGGTACATCGTCGCTCTCATCCTCGCCGAATTGATGCTCTCGCTCTATCCACCGACCCTTTGGCACCTGGGTTGATGCAGATCAAGGGCCGGTCCGTCGCGGCGGGTTAGGATTTCAAGCCTATCCGGAGCCAGGATCTGCCCATGATCGAACCCGTGGCGCATTTCGAGATCGGCTATACGCGGTGCCTCGATCCGGCCGGAAAGACGGTGGCGGAGCTTCCCGAATTCGCGCGCGATCCCTCGAAGCTGGTAAAGCTTTACCAGGCTCTGACGCGCACCCGCGCCTTCGATGCCAGGGCAATCGCTCTGCAACGCACGGGCCGACTCGGCACCTTCGCCTCCTCGCTGGGGCAGGAGGCGGTGTCGGTCGGCACGGCCGACGCCATGCAGCCGGCCGATGTGCTGGTGCCGAGCTTCCGCGAGCACGGTGCGCAACTCATGCGCGGAGTCACGCCGAGCGAATTGTTCCTCTATTGGGGCGGCGACGAGCGGGGCAGCGCCTATGCCGGCCCGCGCGAGGACTTTCCCCTTTGCGTGCCCGTAGGCAGCCACGCGCCGCACGCCGCAGGCATCGCGCTCGCCTTCAAGCTGCGGCACGAGCGTCGTGTCGCCGTCTGCATGTTCGGGGACGGCGCGACGTCGAAAGGCGATGTCGCCGAAGCGCTCAACATGGCCGGACTGTGGCGATTGCCGGTCGTGTTCGTGGTCAGCAACAATCAATGGGCTATTTCCGTCCCGCGCCAGCGTCAAACCGCTGCCGCGACCCTGGCGCAAAAGGCAATTGCGGCCGGCATGACGGGCGAGCAGGTGGATGGAAACGATGTGGTGGCGGTCCGATTTGTCGTCGGAACCGCGATCGAGCGCGCCCGTGGCGGCGCGGGGCCGTCGCTGATCGAGGCGGTGACCTACCGTCTCGGCGACCACACGACCGCGGACGATGCCAGCCGGTATCGCGATGACACCGAGGTTAGTCGCCATTGGCCGGAGGAGCCGCTGCTTCGCCTACGCAACTACCTCGTCGTCGCGGGCCATTGGAGCAGGGAGCAGGAAGAGCATCTTCTCCAGGAGACCGCCAGAGAAATGGACGCGGCGGCGGAGCAGTACCTCGCGACACCGCCGCAGGAATGCGAAACGATCTTCGACTACACCTTTGCCCGCTTGCCCGCGGACCTCGCGGCGCAACGCGAATCGGCCCTGGCCGCGAAACACGCGGCGGAGTCTTCGCGTCCGCCGGGCGGCGCCGCGCAATGACGGAAATCAGCCTCCTCCAGGCCATCAACCTCGCCCTCGCGCGGGCGATGGCGGAAGATGAGCGTGTCCTCGTGCTCGGCGAGGATGTCGGCGTCGACGGCGGAGTCTTCCGCGCCACCGATGGCTTGCTGAAGCGTTTCGGGCCGGACCGCGTCCTCGACACGCCGCTGGCCGAGGCGGCGATCGCCGGACTCTCCGTCGGCCTCGCCGCTCAAGGCTTCCGGCCGGTGGCGGAGATTCAGTTCGCCGGCTTCATCTATCCAACGATCGACCAACTTGCCAATCATGCATCGCGCCTGCGCACGCGGACACGCGGCCGGATCACCTGCCCAATGGTCCTGCGCTCGCCATGCGGCGGGGGCATCCGGGCAGTCGAGCATCATTCCGAGAGTCCGGAGGCGATGTTCGCTCACATCCCCGGCTTGAGGGTCGTCATTCCCTCGTCGCCGCGCCGGGCCTACGGTCTGCTGCTCGCCGCGATCCGTGACCCTGATCCCATCGTGTTCCTGGAGCCGACACGGCTCTATCGCGCGGCGCGTGAGGATGTGGCCGACGATGGCGCGGCGCTGCCGCTCGATAACTGCTTCGTGCTGCGCGAGGGAAGCGATGTCACGATCGTGACCTGGGGCGCGATGGTGGTCGAAGCGCTTGCGGCCGCAGACGAGATGAACCGCGAGGGTGTGAGCGCCGAGGTCATCGACGTCGCGACCTTGAAAGCGCTCGATGCCGAGACGATTATTGCCTCGGTCAAGAAGACGGGACGGTGCGTTATTGCCCATGAAGCCCCCGTCACCGGCGGCTACGGCGGCGAGATCGCGGCGCGCATTGCCGAGCATGCGCTTCTGTCGTTGCTCGCGCCGATCGAGCGGGTAGCGGGATTCGATACGGTGATGCCTTTGCCGCGCCTGGAGGATCGTTATCTGCCAAAGGCGGCGCAGATCGCCGCCGCCTCCCGACGCACCATGGAGTACGCATGAGCAGCTTCGCGCTTCCCGATCTTGGCGAAGGCTTGCAGGACGCCGAGATCGTCGCCTGGCACGTCGCCGAGGGCGATCATGTCGTCGCCGACCAGCCGCTCGTTTCGGTCGAAACCGAGAAGGCGGTGGTTGAAGTCCCGGCGCCACGATCCGGCCGCGTTGCTAAGTTGCTGGGCAAGCCTGGCGACCGCGTAAAGGTGGGAGCACCGCTCGTCATATTCGAAGACGGGCCTCACGCCGATACCGGCGCCGTCGTCGGAGAACTCGCCGCCGGGCCGACACCTGCCCCGGCGGCGGCGCCTGCCGTTCGCGCGCTTGCCCGCGAACGCGGAATTAACCTTGCATCACTGACCGGGACAGGCCGCAACGGAGCGATCACGCGTGCGGACATCGAACGCGCGGCCGCGGCACGTGGTTCCGGCGAGCCGCTCAAAGGCGTGCGCCGGGCGATGGCTCTTAACATGGCGCGCGCCCACGCCGAAGTGGCGCCCGCGTCGCTTTGGGACGAGGTCGATGTCGAGGCATGGCACGTGCCGGACACGGATATAACGGTGCGGCTTATCTCCGCCATAGGGATCGCTTGCCGAGCCGTGCCAGCGCTCAATGCGCGCTACGACGGGAAAAGCATGACGCGCGAGCTGTTGGCGCACATAGATCTCGGCATCGCCGTCGATACCGAAGATGGGCTGTTCGTCCCCGTACTGCGCGATATCTGCAATGTGACGCCAACCGAACTGCGGCGGAAGCTCACGGTCTTCAAGGAGGCGGTGCGGAATCGCACCGTCGCCGTGGCCGATCTGCGCGATCCCACCATCACCCTCTCCAATTTCGGATCTGTGGCCGGCAGGCATGCGGCGTTGGTCGTCCTCCCGCCCCAAGTGGCGATCATCGGCGCCGGGCGGATTTACAGACACGCGACGCAGCATGGCGGCGGGGTCGCATGGCATCACATGCTGCCCCTCTCGCTCACTTTCGATCACCGCGTCGTGACGGGCGGTGACGCGGCACGCTTCCTCGCCGCCATGGCCGACGATCTAAAACGTCCGGAACTGCCGCTCTCGCGCGGCTCTCACGTTCAGGGAGATTGATGTGGAGGACGGATTCCGCTTCGCCGACGATTTGGGACCGTTGAAGCTCGTGCATATCCACCGGGCATCGGTCGGGCTGAAGGCGATCGTGGCCGTCGACAACATCGCTTGCGGCCCCGCAATCGGCGGCGTCCGGATGGCGCCCGACGTGACGGCCGAAGAGGCTTTTCGCTTGGCCAGGGCCATGACCCTGAAGAATGCCGCAGCAGGGCTGCCGCATGGCGGCGGCAAGTCGGTCATCATCGGCGATCCGAAGATGCCGCCGGCTCAGAAGGAAGATCGCATTCGTGCATTTGCATCCGCGATCGCCGATCTCGCCGAATACATCCCCGGCCCGGATATGGGGACCGACGAATTGGCGATGGGCTGGATCAAGGATGAGAATGGCCGTGCCGTGGGCCTGCCGCGCGAAATCGGCGGCATCCCGCTCGACGAGATCGGCGCCACCGGCTTCGGGCTTGCCGCAGCGATCGATGTGGCGCGCGGGCATATCGGGCTTGAGCTTCGCGGCGCGCGTGTCGCGGTCCAAGGGTTCGGCTCGGTCGGCAAACATGCCGCACGCTTCCTGGCCGGAAAAGGCGCCGTTCTGGTAGCGGCGAGCGACAGCCGCGGCGCCGTCGTTGACGATAATGGCCTCGATATTGAGGCGCTCATTGCCCTCAAGTCCCAGGGCGGCGCGCTGGCGGATCATTCGCGTGGTCGTGCCCTTGCCGCCGAAGCGCTGATCGATGTGCCCTGCGACATCTGGATTCCAGCGGCCCGGCCCGACGTCATTCACGCCGGCAATGTCGACCGGTTGCGCACGCGCCTCGTCGCGCAAGGCGCCAACATTCCCTGTACCGCCGAGGCCGAGCAATCGCTCGCGGCGCGCGGCGTGCTCGTCATTCCGGATTTCATCGCCAATGCCGGCGGCGTCATCTGCGCTGCCATCGAATATCAGCGCGGCAGCGAGGCCGCAGCCTTTGCCGCGATCGACGAGAAGATCCGCCGCAACGTTCAGCTTGTCATGGATGACGTGACGCGGTCGGGGACATTGCCCCGCGCCAGCGCGGAGTCGCTCGCGAGGGCAAGGATCACCCACGCCATGAGGACGCGGCGTTGGGAGCCGAGAGGGGCAAGGGCGGAATCCGCCGACGCGGCTTGACCTGGATCAAGGCGGAGCTGTGTCGAAAACCCGAGAATGTTTTGCAACGCCGCACGAGGGCGGCCTTGTTTGAGGAGGAATCCAATGGCTATTACCCCTGTCGAAGTGAAGAAGACGCCGGCCGCAAGCGGAACTGCCCCCGATACGTGGCGATCGTTCCGCAGCGAAATGGACCGGCTTTTCGACCGGTTCTCCAGCGGATTCGGATTTCCGTCGGTTCGCCGGATGTTCGATCTCGCGCCGCAATTCGAGACCACCTTCAGCCTCGCAGCGCCCGCGGTCGACGTGACCGAGGACGACAAGACCTACACCGTCACGGCCGAGCTGCCGGGTCTCGACGAGAAGGACATCGATGTCACCGTGACCGGCGACATGCTCGTACTCAAGGGCGAGAAGCGCCAGGAGAAGGAAGAGAAAACCAAGAACCGCTATGTCTCGGAGCGCGCCTATGGCTCGTTCCAGCGCTCCTTCACCCTTCCCGACGGCGTGGACCGCGACAAGATCACGGCTTCCTTCGTCAAGGGAGTGTTGACCGTCGCCCTGCCGAAGATGGCGGACGCGCAGAAGCAGCACAAGAAGATCGAAGTCAAGCCGGCGTGAGCCAACGGCGAGCGACCGGCGGTCTTGGCCGCCGCTCGCTCGCGCCCGCTAGGCTTGGTGACACGCGGCGCATCGGCGTCGGATTTGGAGGCGAATATGCAAGCTTGGAAACGTCTGCTCGTGGTGCTGGTGCCCGTGCTGTTCATGGGGGCCTGCACGACCTTGAGCGACCAGGACCGCGCCCTGATCGCCTCCGCGAACCAGAACGCGGCGGACGCAAAGGCAATGGCTCAGCAAGCGCTCACCGCTGCCCAAGCGGCGCAGGCGAGTTCGGCGAATGCGGCGCAGTCGGCGTCGAAGGCAGCCGCCGACGCACAGGCGGCAAACGAGAAGGCCGACCGCATGTTCCAGCGCACTTTGCGGAAGTGATGGTCGAGCCGTCGCGCCCGGCCCTCGATGACGGACGCGGCTATAGGCGAGACAGGGGTCTACGCGCCGGAGGGGGATTGCCGTGAGTGATGAACCAGCACCGGCATCCGCGCCGGCGTGGTCGGTCGGGCGGTCATTGCCGTCAACATTGTTGCGAAGCTGCTGCGAGGCAAGCGAACTCGCCTTCGCCACCACGGACGAGGTGTCCGATCTCGAGGGTCTCGTCGGACAGGATCGGGCGGTCGATGCCGTCCGTTTCGGCATCGGCATGCGCCGACCGGGCTTCAATATATTCGCCTTCGGTCCATCCGGCACCGGGCGGCACACTTTGGTGCAGGATTTGCTCGAGCGCCAGGCCGCGAGCGAGGAGACTCCGCCCGACTGGTGCTACGTGCATAACTTCGCCGATCCGCACAAGCCGCGCTGCCTCAAGATGCCGACAGGCCGCGCCGTGCCGCTGCGGGACGCGATGAAGAAGCTCGTCACGGAACTCCGCGCCGCCCTGCCCGCTGCCTTCGAGCGCGAGGATTATCGCGCCCGGCGCGAGGTCATCGACGAGCAGTTCAAGCACCGTCACGAGGAGGCGTTCGGCGCGCTCCAACACAAGGCCGAGGAGAAGGGCATTGCGCTCATTCGCACCCCGATGGGGCTTGCGCTCGCCCCCGTCCGCAACGGGGAGGTGACGCCGCCCGAGGTATTCCAGCGCCTTCCGGCCGAGGAGCGCGCTCGCATCACCAAGGAGATCGAGGGGCTTCAAGGCGAGCTCGAGGCGATCGTGCGCCGCATTCCGGAGTGGGAGCGGGAGCATCGCGCCGCGGTGCGTCAGCTCAATCGCGACACGACGGCCGTCGTGGTCAGCCACCTGTTCGCGGACCTGCGCACGTCCTTCGCCGACCTCGGTAATGTCATCGCTTATCTCCAGGAGGTGGAGCGGGACATCCTGGAGCACGCTGACGAGTTTCTCGCAGGCGAACACGCCGAAGGCGGCGGCCCTCCGCAAGGCGGACCCAGCGACGAGGCGCCCTCCTTCCGTCGCTATCAGATCAACGTGCTGGTCGACAATTCCGGGCACAAGGGCGCGCCGATCGTCTACGAAGACAATCCGACGCATCAGGGCCTCGTCGGCCGTACCGAACACATGGCGCGGTTCGGCGCGCTTTTCACCGACTTCAACCTCGTCGTGCCGGGTGCGTTTCACCGCGCGAATGGCGGCTATCTCGTGCTTGATGCGCAGCGGCTCCTGACCGCGAATTACGGCTGGGAATCCCTCAAGCGTGTCCTGAGGGCGGGCGAGATTCGAACCGTTTCGCTCGAGCAGCTGTTGAGCTTCGCGAGCACCGTGTCGCTCGATCCCGAACCCATTCCGCTTTCGGTCAAGGTGGTCCTGATCGGGCCGCCGATGCTCTATTATCTCCTCGCCGAGGTCGATCCGGATTTCGCCGATCTCTTCAAGGTCGCCGCCGAATTCGACGATCGGATCGACCGCACGTCGAGCACGGTCGGTCTTTATGCGCGCCTGATCGCCGCGGCCGCCCGCAGGGAGAAGCTGCGTCCGCTCGATCGAGGCGCCGTGGCGCGCATCATCGAGGAGGCGGCGCGGCTGAGCGGCGACGCATCGAAGCTGTCGGCGCAGATCCGCGGCCTTATCGACCTGATGCAGGAGGCCGATCACCTCGCGGGCGCGGAAGCCAAGGCGCAGATCGGAGCTGCCGAGATCGACGCCGCGGTGACGGCGCGGCGGCGGCGTTCCGACCGGCTGTTTCGGCGCCTGCAAGAAGAAATCGGCCGCAACACCATCAGGATCGAGACCAAGGGCGAGTGTATCGGGCAGGTCAACGGACTCTCGGTCATAACGTTGGGCGGGGTGAGCTTCGGCAATCCGAGCCGCATCACCGCGCAGGTGCGCTTTGGCAAGGGCGAACTCATCGACATCGAACGCGAGGTGGAGCTGGGCGGTCCGATCCATTCGAAGGGCGTGCTGATCCTGTCCGGATTTCTCGGCGGCCGTTTCGGCCGGAACGGTCCCTTGTCGCTTACGGCAAGCCTGGTCTTCGAGCAGTCCTACGGCGGCGTCGAAGGCGATAGCGCCTCCGCGGCCGAGCTCTTTGCGCTGCTCTCGGCCTTGTCGGAAATCCCGATCCGCCAATGCTGGGCCGTGACCGGCTCGATCGATCAGCATGGACACATTCAGGCGATCGGCGGCGTCAATGAGAAGATCGAGGGATATTTCGACCTTTGCCGGGCACGCGGCCTGACCGGGCACGAGGGCGTCATCATTCCGGCCAGCAACGTTCAGCATTTGATGCTGCGCCCCGACGTTGCCGAGGTGGCAGCGGCGGGGCTATTCAACGTCGTCGCGATCGAGACCGTGGACCAGGGCATGGAGATTCTGACCGGCGTGCCCACGGGCGAGCCTGACGTCACCGGACAATATCCCGAGGCATCGCTCAATCGCCGGATTGCGTCGCGCCTCTCCGGCTTCGCCAAGTCCGGTCTGCCGCCGCGGAAGCCGAAACTGCCCGGCAGGCGCCGGGTCCAGGAGCACGAAGATGGCGCATGAGCCCGCCTTCCGCCGCGTCGTCATTCTTTGCGACGGGGCGTGCGACATTCGCCTCGCGGTGGGGGATGCCGCTACGCTGGCGGCGCGGTGGGGCGTCGCTCTGCACGGCATCTATCTGGGAGATGAGAACCTTCGGCGCCTGGCCGCGCTGCCGTTCGGCCAGCAGGTGAGCCTGTCCGGCGCCGTGCTTTCGGAGGATCTCCATTCTGGCGATGTTGCCACGTTGTCCTCCGCTCTCGGAGCGGGGATGCGACGCGCCGTTGCCGAGGCGGCCGAAAAGCTCGGCATCGAATGGTCATTCGGCAGCACAAACGAGCTTCCGTCGGCTTCCGCTTTGGCGGGGGACGAGGGGGACATGCTGGTCATCGAGGGCGTCACACGCGCCTTTTCGGGCTCCTGGCGGCCGCGGTCGGCCCTGGAGCATCGCGCAGGCGCATTCACGAGGACGCTCCTGATTCGATGCCGAAGACACGAAGGCCGCGGGGTCTTAATCATCCTTCCGGCCGCGGCAGGCGATCGGCGGAAGGTTCTGGAAGCAGGCGCCGCAATGGCGGCAGGCGAAGACGACATCACCGTGCTCGCACCGGACACTCGCGACGCGGAACGGCAGTCGACCGCGACGATTGGAGCCGCTGGCGTGACGCCCAGGCTCCGGTTCGAGACGCGATCCGCCGACGGCCCGGCGCTGCTCCATCGCATCGCGGCAATCAACCCGGCACTGATCGCGATCGACGGCGGCGAGAGCGTCGAGGTGATTCGCACGTTGATCTCGGAGGCACGGCACGACTTGCTCATTGTGCGATAGGAAGCGGTCCACCAACAAGGCGGGGATGGATCGCGGCGCGGTCGCCGGCGCGGATTTCGCTCTCCGGTCCGGGGTCATCGTCGGTCTCTCCCCGAAATAGCCGCCGCAGGATTTGTCGTCGCGCGCAATCACATGGAACGCCGCGGCAGTTAGGTCGTCTGGGCGGCAACGGCGCGGAAACGCAGAAGCGCAAAGCCGAAGAACAGGCCGCCGACGATCGCGACGGCAAGGAATTGCGGCCAAACAACGTCGAGACCGGCGCCGCGATAGAGGATCGACTGGGCGAAGGAAACGAAATGGGTCGACGGCGACGCCAGCATGACGGTCGCGAGCCAGGGCGGCATGCTTTCAAGCGGCGTGTTGCTTCCCGAGAGCATGTTCATGGGCATGTAGACCAACATGTAGAGCAGGCCGAGCTGCGGCATCGAGCGCGCCACGGTGCCCAGAAAGATGCCGATGGCGGTGGCAAAGAACAAGTAGATCACCACGCCGACCATGAAGAGCGGTATCGAGCCGGCAATGGGAATGCCGAGGATCGCACGCACCACGATGAAGAGGGAAAGCCCGACCGCCACGGTGATCACCAGGCCATTCGCCCACACCTTGGACATGGCGATCTCGAACGGCGTCAGCGGCATGACCAGGAGATGGTCCATGGTACCGTGCTCCCGTTCCCGGATGATGGCCGCACCCGACAGGATGATGGCAAGCATGGTGACGCTGTTGATGATCCCCATCACGCTGGTGAACCACGCAGTCGTGACATTGGGGTTGAAGGCGATCTGTACGACCAGGTTGACCGGCGCCAAAGGCGTGCCTTCGGCGTGCGATAAAAAGTCGCCGATCTCGGTCGTGATGATCTGTTGCGCGTAGCCGGACCCGAGGCCCGCCTGAACCATCGCGGTTGCGTCGACATCCACCTGCACCGCGGGCCGGCGTCCGCCGAGTGCGTCGCGCTGAAAATTGGGCGGCATGTCGACAACGAAGGTGAATTTTCCGGCATTCATCAGGGGAACGATATCGCGCTCCGCTATGGACTGCGGTCGCTGGAAGTACGGGGGCAGGAACGCATGCGCGATTCGGCGCGACAGCTCCGAGTTGTCCTCGTCGACGATGCCGATCGAGGCATTATGCAGTTCCTGGGAATTGCTCTGCGCCTGGGTGATCACGGCGAAGGAGAAGGCGTAGATGACCAGCCCCAGAAGCACGTAATCTTGCAAAAAGCTGCGCAGCTCCTTGGTGCCGAGCCAGAAGATATTGGAAATTTTGCGCATCGATCGGTGACGGCCCTAGCGTTCCTGCTTGCGCAGAAGCAGGAGGCTTATCAGCGTCAGGACCGGAACGAAGACGATCAACGCCGCCAGATCCGTGCCAAGGTCGCGCAAGCCGAGGCCCTTGGTGAAGGTGCCGACGCTGATCGGGACGAAGTAGCTCATCGGGAAACCGTAGCCCATGATCTGAGCCGTCCCGGAAAGCGAGGACACAGGCGTCATCATGCCCGAAAACTGAGTCGCCGGCAGAACGGTCAGAATCGCAGTCCCGAACAAGGCGGCAATCTGCGTGCGGGTGAACGCTGAAATCACCATCCCGTAAGCGGTGGTCGTGGTGACATAGATCAACACGCCCAGCAGCAACGCAATGAAGCTCCCCTTCAGCGGCACCTGGAAGATGAACAACGCCATCAAGAACATCAGCGCGAAATTGACCATGGCGACGGCCACATAGGGAAGCTGCTTGCCGAGGAGAAACTCGATGCGCGTGACGGGCGTCACGTAAAGATTCGTGATCGTGCCGAGTTCCTTTTCTCGAACGATGCCAAGCGCCATCAGAATCGCCGGAAACAGCGCCAGCAGCAGCGATATGGTCGCAGGCACCATCGCATAGATACTGTCGAAATCCTGATTATACTTGAACCGGATCTCGATATCCGCGGGCGGAGGCGGCGTCGGCAACGATGTCTTCACTGCCGGGTCGGCCAAATACAGCTGATGCATCCCCTGCAGGTAGCCGCGGATCGTCTGCGCGCGAAACGGCATCGCGCCATCCACCCACGCCGCGACCCAGGTAGGCCGACCGCGCTTGATGTCGCGGCCGAAGCCGGGAGGGATTTCGATGCCGGCCTTGATGCCTCCGTCCTTGAGTCGCTTTTGGAGATCGGCGTAGTCGGCGATCGGCGCCTTCTCGACGAAGTAGGTCGACCCCCTCAGCTCTTCGAGGTAGGCACGGCTCTCGGGCGTCTGGTCGCCGTCGAGGACCGCGAAGGAGAGATTGTTGACGTCGGTCGAGATGCCGAACCCGAACACGAGCATGAGCAGGGCCGTGCCGAACAGGCCGAAGCCCAGCCGGATCGGATCGCGCAGCAACTCCAAGGTCTCGCGGATCGTATAGGCAAGAAGCCGCTGGAGACTGAACCCCGACGGGCCCTCCGCTTGTCGCTGATCCGCCGCGACCGGCAGCGTCCACGTGGACCGGGTCGGGCCTGCAGCCGCGGGTTCTGCCATCGCCGAGGCAAGCGAACCGTTCGACTCCTCGAGGTAACTGATGAACGCCTCCTCGAGCGTTGCGACTCCGCGCGCTCTGACGAGGCCAGCGGGCGTATCGGTTGCCAGCACGCGTCCTGAATCCATAAGCGAAACCCGGTCACAACGCTCGGCCTCGTTCATGAAATGGGTCGAGACGAAAATGGTCACTCCCCGATTGCGCGAAAGATCGATCAGCAATTCCCAAAACCGATCGCGCGCCAGCGGGTCGACGCCCGAGGTCGGCTCGTCGAGGATGAGCAGCTCCGGTTCGTGAACGATGGCCACGGCGAGCGAGAGCCGCTGGCGGATGCCGAGCGGCAAATCCAGGGTGCGATCGTCGACATAGTCCTCAAGGCCGAAGCGTCCGATGAGATCGGCCATGCGCGCCTTCGCCACGGGTGAAGGAATATGGTAAAGGCGCGCGTGAAGAACGAGGTTCTGCCGCACCGTGAGCTCGGTGTAGAGCGAGAACGATTGCGACATATAGCCGACGCGCATGCGTGTGCTCATGTTGCTGGCGTCGACCGGCCGGCTGAAGAGAAGCGCCTCGCCGTCAGTGGCCGGCAGCAAACCGGTCAGCATTTTCATGGTCGTGGTCTTGCCGCAGCCGTTCGAGCCGACAAACCCGAAGATTTCGCCGCGTTCTATGGTGAAGCTCACCCCGTCGACCGCCGTGAAATCGCCGAAGCGGCAGGTGAGATTGCGGGCAACGATCACCGGCGCGGCGTCGAAGTTGCGGCGCGGCGGTATTTGAATCGCCTTGTGGCCGGCGCGCTGCTGTTCTGGAAGGAGGGCAACGAAGGCGTCCTCCACGGTCCCGGTCTCGGTCGCTCTCTTGATCTCTGCGGGCGATCCGGCCGCCAGAATCCTGCCGGCGTTCATCGCGACGAGCCAATCGAACCGCTCGGCCTCTTCCATATACGCGGTCGCGACCATGACGCTCATGCCTTGGCGGCGCGAACGCACACGATCGATCAGCTCCCAGAATTGGCGGCGCGACAACGGGTCGACACCTGTCGTGGGCTCGTCGAGGATCAGGAGATCGGGATCGTGGATCAGGGAGCAGCAAAGGCCGAGCTTCTGCCGCATGCCGCCCGACAACTTCTTCGCGGGGCGGTCCGCGAACGGCGCGAGCCCGGTGGCGCCGAGCAGTTCGGCGATCCGCCAGGAACGCTCGTGCGGGGATTGCCCGAACAAGCGACCGAAAAACTCGATGTTCTCGCGGACGCTCAGATCGGGATAGAGGTTCTTGCCCAATCCTTGAGGCATGTAGGCGATGCGCGGGCACAGCGCGTCGCGGTACGCTTCGTTCGCCATGTCGCCGCCGAGGACGTGAACGATCCCGGACTGGATCCGCCGGGCGCCGGCGACCATGCTCAGCAGGGTGGATTTTCCCACGCCGTCGGGTCCGATGAGCCCAACCATGCAGCCAGCCGGAAGTTCGAGCGTGACGCCGTCCAGCGCGACGGCAGCGCCGTAGCGCTGGGTTACCGCGTCGAGACGTGCGGCCGAGCCGCCGCCGATCATTGCGGCGCGTCCCCTCGCAGTTGCGGCGGCCAGGCAACCGCAGGATCGGTGCGAACATAGGCAACGCCCGGCAGCCCGCTTCTGACCGCATCGGCGTGCGCTCGCAACAGTTCGGGATCGATTCGTACCCTGATCCTGAACATGAGCTTCTCGCGCTCGTCCTTGGTTTCCACGGTCTTGGGCGTGAACTGCGCCTGCGAGGCAATGAACGTCACCGCAGCCGGGATTGGGCGCGACGGATAGGCGTCGAGAAAGACGCGGGCATCGGACCCGATCTTGATCCGGCCGGCGTCGACCGTCGGCAAGTATATGTCCATGTAGACATAGGACGTGTCGAGGATGGTGAAGATCTTGCCGCCCGCCGCAAGAACCTCGCCCACATTGGCGACGCGGTATTGGATGCGACCGTCGCGCGGCGCCACGAGCGCGTTGTCGGCGATATTGACGCTGTAGAGCTCCACATCGTGCTTGGCGGCATCGAGCGCATGCTCGGCCTCGCCGACCTTGGCGATTGACGCGTTTTGCGCGGCGACGGCACCATCCATTTGCTGTTGGCGCTGGTCGAGGGTCTCCTTCGGCATATAGCCTTTCTGCACCAGGAATTGAGCGCGGCCAAGCTCCTGTTGTGCGAGAAGCGTTTGGCTCTTTTGCTGCTCAACCGTGGCGTTCGCTTCATCGAGCGTTTTCTGCGCTTGACGAACCACGGCCTGGGCCTTCCTCAACGACGCCTGGAGATCCTGCGTATCCATCAGCGCCACGACCTGACCCGCCCGTACCAGGTCGCCTTCATCGGCGTTGAGCTTCGCGATGCGACCGGCGAATTTCGTATCGATGTCGATCTCGTCGGCTTCGAGACGGCCATTGCCCGAGGCAATGCCCGGCGGCAGACCGGTGCGCGTGTGGAGCCACCAGTAACCCGCGCCGGCTACGGCGAGCATCAGCATGAGAAGCAACGGCCCGCGCTTGAGCCAACGCCTCTTGTTGCGCCCGCCTTTCGCCGGCGGCATCACGGGCGGTATCACGGCCGGCAGCTTCACCACGGCCGGCTGCATGGTGACGCCGGGCGGCGCCTCGGTGCTGCCGGAGCGCATATCGACGTTGTCGTTGTTGTCTTTCGACATCAAAGATGTCCGAACCCTGGTTCCGCTCGATGGTCATTCATGCTGCTGCTTGACCCAACCGGCGTACCAAATCAACGCAATTTCGTCCGGGCGAGGAGGGGCCGGAGCTGATCGGGCGGTCCGCGGCAGCGTAATAATTTTTCTCGCCGCACGGTTCTTCGCTGCCGGAGACGAGCGCCGTCCACCGCCAGACGGTCAAGCCGACCGCGCGAGCGCCTGAAGCGCCGCCTCGATGTCGGCCGCAGTGTGGTCCGCGCTGATCTGAAAGCGAATCTCCTCGTCGCCCAGCGGCACCACCGGATAGCCGAGGCCCGTGGCGAGAATGCCGTTTCGGCGCAGTTGCGCGACGAGCGCCGAGGTTCGTGCCGTATCACGCAGCATCAAGGGCACGACGGGGTGCTCGCCCGGCATGGTCTCGAGCCCGAGCCGGTCGAGCCCCGCCTTGAAGCGCGCGGTCATCTCGCGCAAATGCGTCAGCAGCGTAATGCCCGCCGCGCTGTCCAGAATGTCGATCGCCTTGTGGGCGGCAGCGGCCTCGACGGGCGTCATCGGGTTCGAATAAATGTAGAAGGGCGATGTCTCGCGCAGGTAGCGGACGATGGTCTCCTCGCCAACGACATAACCGCCGTTGACGCCGAATGCCTTGCCCAGCGTCCCGACCAGCAGGTCGCACGGACCGGACGCCGTGAATTCCTCGGTGCCGCGGCCGGTCGCCCCGAACGCGCCTACGCCGTGCGAATCGTCAACCAGCACGATCGCGTTCTCTGCAAATGCGCCGTCATGGGCGCGTGCAAGCGCCATGATGCGGTCGAGCGGCGCGTGTTCGCCGCGCATGCTGAAAACGCCGTCGGTTGCGACGATCGCGCGCGCGCAATTTTTTGACGCGGCCTCGAGGTGGCGCTCGAGCTCGCCCATGTCGAGGTGCTTGTAGATGTGCCTCTCCAACGGCCGCGCCAAGGCAATCGCGTTGATGATGCAATTGTGGTTGAGTTCGTCGCTGATCACCGCCGTCTTGTCGGTGACGAGCGGCGCCACCAGCCCCATGACCGCGGCATAAGCCGATGAGAACAGCATGCCGGCAGCGCGGCCATGGAAGCCGGCGAGGCGACGCTCCAGCGCGACGTGGGGCAACCAGGTGCCGCTGATGAAGCGCACTGCTCCCGGACCGGTCCCGTAACTTGTCGCTGCCATTTCCTCGGCGGAAATGACCTCGCGCTTCAGAGCCATGCCGAGATAGCTGTTCGAGTTCATGCGCAGGAATGGCGTGTCGCCCTCGCCTTCGATGAGATAGCGCGGACCGCGGCCCTCCTGCGGCGGAATGAATCCGCGAATCACGCTTTCCCTGCCCTTGAGCCGTCCGCTCCGTGCCATCGCATCGAGCCGTGCGTCGAGCGCTTTCGTCAGGCCGTGGGTCGGCATCGGAGCCTCGCTCTCTGACTCAGCCGCCTTTCGGCGCCTTTAGCTTCTCGCCCAGTCGCGCGAGCATGTCGGCGGTCATCGCTGCAAGGTCGAAGCGCGGCGCAAAGTCCCAGTCCTCTCGGGCGGCGCTGTCGTCCAGCGAGCGCGGCCAGGAGGCGGCGATCGATTGGCGCACCGGGTCCACGTCGTACTCGATCGCGAAGCGCGGGACATGCTTGCGAATCTCCGCAGCAAGCTCGGCAGGCGTTATGCTCATCGCCGTCACGTTATAGGCGTTGCGGAATCGGAGCCGCGCGGCATCGGCCTCCATCAACCGAATCATCGCGCCGATCGCGTCCGGCATGTACATCATGTCGAGGCGCGTGTCGGGCCCGAGGAAGCAGGTATAATGCTGGTAGCGCAGGGCCTGATAGAACATTTCGACCGCATAGTCGGTGGTGCCGCCGCCGGGCAGGGCGACGTGCGATATTAGGCCGGGCAGCCGCAGCCCGCGTGAATCGACGCCGAAGCGGCCGGCATAATAATCACACAATAACTCGCCCGCGACCTTGGTGACGCCATACATGGTGGTCGGCCGCTGGATCGTCACCTGCGGCGTATGCTCCCGCGGCGTCGAGGGGCCGAAGGCGCCGATGGAACTCGGAAAGAACACCTGACAACGGTACTGACGCGCGGCCTCAAGGACATTGTAAAGACCACCCATGTTGATACTCCAAGCCGCATGCGGCTTCTCCTCCGCGACCGCCGAAAGCAGCGCGCCAAGGTGATAGACCGTCCCGATGTCATGCCGTCGCATCACTTCGAGAATTTGCTGGGGCTGAGTGCAGTCCAGATGTTCATAGCTGCCTTCAGACGAACGCTGGAGCGGCAAGACGCGGAGATCAGACGCGACAACGCGCTCGGCGCCGTAGTGCTCACGTAACGCCGGAACGAGCTCCGAGCCGATCTGGCCCAATGCCCCGGTGACAAGGATGCGATGCGGAATTCGCGCCGCGCGGTGCTGCCCGGCGCCTCTTGGTCTGCTTGCCGCCATGTCCTCACGCGACGCCGGCGTATCGGCGAAAAATACCGCTTCGCCGGCCTCGGTATTATGCGTGCGACCTCCGACCGTTGGCCAGCCTGAGGGTGATCCCATCACCGACCCTCATGCCGGTATGTGTGGCATCAGAGGTGTTCCGCACCGATTTCCGTCGCTGAATAACCGAGCTGGGCGAGGCCCTCCTCGATGAGGTCTCCGAGCATCGGAATGCCGATGAGGTACTCAGCGGAATGAGGGCGGTGCCGCTCGTAGGCAAGGGCCCGGGCCTGGGCCCATTCCTCCTTCGGAAAGTCGCCGCGGCCCAGCCATGCCAGCGCGATCAGGTCGACGACCTCGTCGTCGTTGAGGTCCTCGATGGCCGACCGCAGTTCCTCGAGGGTCGCATCGTCGCTGAAGTCCTCCAGAACATCGGACTCGCCGTCATCGGCCGGGTTGGAACCGGAATCGGGGTCGTCGGGTTCGACCTTCGCATCGAATTCCCGCGCCTTGATGATGATGAATTCGACCTTCAGCAGGCTGATGTTGAGTTCCGCCGGTTGCTCGTCGTTCTCCGCCATTTGAGATGCTCCGTTATCTGTGGGACTGCGATAAGGACCTACGTCGCGGCGTCGGCCGCATCGGGCACGGCCGGCCCCATGCCGTGATCCCGATCAGGGAATGGATGGCGGCGGCCCCATCGCGATGGTCGCGTTTCCGCCGCCTCTCGAACCTTAAGCCCTCACATTCCATATTCGGGCTCCGGCACCTTATCCTTCTTTTCGTCCGCGATCTCCGTCATGGTGGCCTCGGTCAAAAGCAGGACGCTCGCAACAGAGACCGCATTTTCAAGGGCGATGCGAACCACCTTGGTGGGATCGATGATGCCGGCTTCGACGAGGTCGACATACTCCTTGCGGGCCGCGTCGAAGCCGAGATTGCCCTCGCCGGCGAGCATGCGGGCGACGACGACGCCTGCATCGACCGCCGAATTTTCGGCAATCTGACGGGCCGGAGATTCGAGCGCTCGCTTGAGAACTTGAATGCCGGTCCGCTCATCTCCTTCGCAGCCCGCTTCCTCGCGGCCGACGGCCGCGATGCAGCGGAGAAGAGCAAGCCCACCGCCCGCCACGATGCCTTCGGCCACGGCTGCCTTGGTCGCGCTTATGGCGTCGTCGAGCGCCTCCTTCTTCGCCTTCATCTCGGCCTCGGCGGGCGCGCCGACGCGGATCACGGCGACGC
>DATNIT010000272.1:0-19020 GCA_035604335.1 Allostellaceae bacterium
AGAGGTCGCGGAACAGCTCGCCATGGTCGATTTGATGTCGGGCGGGCGGGTCGAGTTCGGCATTGGCCGCGGCTTCGTCGAGTTCGACTATGACCGGCTCGGCGTTCCGCGCGAGGATTCCCAAGCCCGCATGCGCGAGCAGCTCGAAATCATTCTCAAGGCCTGGTCGGGCGAGCGCTTCACGCACAAGGGCCGGTTCTACACTTACGAAAACCTGGAGGTGTGGCCGCGGCCCGAGCAGCGCCCGCATCCGCCGATCTGGCTCTCGTGCTCGCGAACGCCGTCGAGCTTCGAATGGGCTGGAGAGATGGGCTACAGCGTTCTCACCGTGGCGTATCCCAGCGTGCAGAACCTCGTCGCCAACAACAAGATCTACCGCGAGGCCTGGACCAAGGCCGGCCATCCGGCCGGCAAATGGCGCGTCGCGACGCACTATCACTGCGTTCTGAGCGAAACCAAGCGCGAGGCGCGCGATATCGCGCGCGAGGCGTGGCGCCGCTACAACCAGGCGACCACCCACACGCTCGATCGGGTCCGGGCGGACCAGGCCTATGGCAACAGCCCGGCCCGACGTCAGGTGAGCGAGGACATGCTCGACATTGACAGGATGGTCGAGGAGCTGCGTGTCTTCGCCTGCACGCCCGACGAGGCGGTCACGTTTCTGGAGCGGGCGCAGGACGCGATGGGATTTACCCAATGCGACTGCACCTTCTTCTTCGGCGGCATCACGCACGATCAGGCGAAACGCTCGCTGCGCCTCTTCGCGAGCGAGGTCATGCCCAAGCTGAAGAACCGCGAGCCCCGGATCTCGGCGTAGTCAGGCCGACATGCCGCCGTTCCGGCGCACCGGACATGGGCCAAGTGACGTACCCGGCAAAGCCCAATTCGGGATTACGGCGGCATGTCCGCTCCAGCGCAGCTTCGAATGAGGCCCTGGGACGTTGCCCGAAAGCATGCGCCTTTGAAGCCTCGCCGTCATTTCCTTATGCCAAACTCTATCGGCATCACGCGCCCACCCCTTCCCCCGTGCGTTTCGTAGCCCTGCGACATCCTGCCGCGCTCGGCTAAAGTTTCCGATTATGCTTAGATAGCGAACTAATGGTTTCGGGGCAGGCGCCATGCTGAGTATGCTGCGCTGCGGCATAAATCTGACGGCACCGACTATTGCGGAGAGGATCTGCAATCGGGTCCTCGCCGCCTCGGAGCGAATCCGATGGTCGATTTGATCAAGGAAGACGAGGTCGGCCTCTACGCCGACTTCGACAATCGCGCGCGGCTTGCCGCGCTGGCGGCGACGCGTCCCGCGCCGCGGACCCTGCCGGTGATCGACTTCACCCCCTATAGCGAAGGCGGAAGCCTCGCCGCGCGCAAAGACGTCGCTCGCGCGCTCCGCGCGGCCTGCCTCGATAGCGGCTTTTTCTATCTTGCCAATCACGGCATTTCGCAGGCCGAGTTTGACGTTGCCCATGCCTGGGGCCTCATGCTTTTCGAATTGCCCCGCGCCGAGAAGGCCAAGCTGGATAAGACCCTTCATCCCGCCCGCCAAGGCTGGATGCCGGTTGGCGGCACAAGTCCCGGCGCCAACCCCGACCAGGATGCCGACCTGAAAGAAACCTTCGTCTTGCCGCGCGACCGCCTGCCAGGCGAGCGCGAAGGCGACAATCCCGCGGTCGGCAACGGCTTCTGGCCCGATCCGCGTCTCCTGCCGGGCTTCAGGGAGTTCGTCGGCGCGCACATCCTGAAGCGGGCCGCGGTCGGGCAGCGCCTGGCACGCGCGCTGGCACTCAGCCTCGAACTCGACGAGGACGCGCTCGACGAGCCGCACCGCTATCCCAACGTGTCCCTCACTTACAATTACTACCCCGCGCTCGATCCCGAGACCGCGGGGCGCACCCAATGGGGCATCTCGCCGCACACCGATTACGGCAGCTTCACGCTTCTATCCCAGGATTCGCTTGGCGGGCTCGAGGTGCGCACGGCCGCGGATGAATGGATCGACGTGACGCCGATCCCCGGCACCTTCGTCGTCAATTTGGGCGATCTCTTCGCGCGCTGGACCAACGGGCTCTATCGCTCGAGCCTGCACCGGGCCGCGAATTTTAGCCGCAGCGGCCGCGCGCGCATCTCGTTGCCGCTCTTCTTCAATCCGCATCCCAAGGCCTGGATCGCGTGCCTGCCGACCTGCCAGAGTCCGGGCAATCCAGCGAAATACGATCCGGTCGAGGCCGGGCCCTACGTGCGGGCCCTGGTGGAGCAATCGCATCGCACCGGGCGACCGGGCGTAGCACGGCAAACCGTCACGGAACGGTTCCGAATTCTCTGAACAAGGTGCGCAGGTCAAGGGGAAAGTGAAAGGATCGGGCGATGGACGATTTCCGGTCGGATTTGGCGGCAGCAAGCGTCTACGCGCTCTGGGAGCGTGAAGACCGGCACAACAACATGCCACCCGAAGCGGCGCATATCTGGCGGTGGCCGGTGATGAGTCGGCTGATCGACCGTGCCGTGGCGGCCACCGACATGAATAATGCCGAGCGCCGCGTCCTCGTGATGCACAACCCGCATTTCGGCGCCGAGCGCGACGGCGCGGCGATCAATCTCTCGGTCAATCTCCAGGTGCTGATGCCCGGCGAACGGGCTCGGCCGCACCGCCATACGATGAATGCGCTCCGCTTCGCGCTCGAGGGGGACAAGGCCGCTACGATCGTCGAGGGCAAGGAATGTGCGATGCTGCCCGGCGACATGATCCTTACGCCGGCCTGGACCTGGCACGAGCACAAGCACGAGGGACGCGAGCGCGCCGTCTGGATCGATGCGCTGGATGTGCCAGTGCACCGCTATCTCGGGACCGGCGTCTTCGAGCCCGGTCCAGCGCATGACATCGAGGCGCTGCCATCGGACGCCTCGTTCGATGCGGCAGGCCTTACGCCCGACTCCCCGTCGGCTGCGAAATCCTACTCGCCCTTGTTCCGCTATCCCTGGGACCGCGCGGCGAAGGCGCTCGCTTCCCTTCCCGCCAGGAAGGACGGATCCCGCCGCCTGCATTACACGAACCCAGTCACGGGCGGTCCCGTTATGGCCACACTCGACTGCTACCTGCTCGGCCTTACCACAGGACAGGAAACCGCAGCATATCGCACCAACAGCAATTGCGTCTGTATCGTCGTGGACGGCGAGGGGCAGTCGCGCATCGGCGACGACACGATCTCCTGGGGCCCGAAAGACGTTTTCACGCTGCCCCACAGCCAATGGACCAGCCACAAGGCGAGTAGCGACGCGCGACTCTTTCAGATCACTGACCGCGAAATGCTCCGCCGACTCGACATCTTGCGCGAGGAAAGCCGCAACTGAAGTTCCGGTCGGCGCATGAAATTCGCTTCGGGAGATTGAACATGACGACAATGCAAGAGTCCGAGATTCTAACCCGCGTCGGTCCCGGTACGCCGATGGGCAATCTTATGCGCCATTATTGGCTGCCGGCGCTCAAATCCTCCGAGCTCAAGGCGGATGGCGATCCCGTGCGTTTCCTGCTCCTCGGCGAGCGGCTTATCGCGTTCCGCGACAGTGCGGGTCGGGTGGGCGTCATGGATCACCGCTGCCCGCACCGTTGCGCTTCGATGTTCTTCGGCCGCAACGAGGAGAACGGGCTCAGATGCGTCTATCACGGCTGGAAGTTCGACGCCGACGGCCGATGCGTCGATCAGCCGAACCTGCCGCCGCATCAGCAGTTCAAGGAGAAGGTGCGCGCCAAGGCTTACCGCGCGGCCGAACGCAACGGCATCGTCTATGTCTACATGGGTGAGGCCGTCAAGGCGCCGCCGCTTCCCGACATCGCAGCAACGCACATCCCGGAAGACCAAGTGACGGTCAGCTTCGTCCTGCGCGAATGCAACTGGCTCCAGGGCCTCGAGGGCGACATCGACACCTCGCATCTCAATTTCCTGCATCTCGGGTCGATGGGCGGTGGCGATTTCGCACCAAACGATCCGACGCGCTTCGGGGCGATCCACCGCGATCCCGAATACAAGGTGGCGGAGACCGAGCTCGGCACCATGTACGGCGCCTATCGCCCGGCCGAGAACGGACAGTCGTATTGGCGCATCGCGCATTTCATGTTCCCGTGCTGGACGCTGGCGCCCTACATCGCGTTCGCGCATTACCGTATCGCGCGCGCCTGGGTACCGCTCGACGACACGCACATGATGTTCGTGGTGATCGGCCCGAAAGAGGGCCCGGGCGCCCAGCACGAGGTTGGCCCGTTGCTGCCGAACACTAGCGACTGGCTCGGCCGCTTCCGCTGCCTGCAAAGCAGCGACAACGATTATCTCATCGACCGCTCGGCGCAGCGCACGCGCTCCTACACCGGCATCGAGGGCATCCATCAGCAGGACCAGGCCGCCACCGAGAGCATGGGGCCGATCACGGATCATGCCTTCGAGAATCTCGCCGCGAGCGACCGAATGGTCGTGGCGACGCGCCGGCGTCTCTTGGGCGCGGCGAAGGCGCTGGCCGAAAGGGGCACGCTTCCGCCTGGCGCCGACCAGGCCGCCGCGGCCTATGGCCGGATGCGGGGCGGCTTTTTCCTCGCGCCCGAGACGCGGGGATGGCCCGACGTCTACTATAGGCAGTTGGCGGCCGTCGGCGCCGACGCTGCGACCGAGGCCGCGGAATAGCCGGAGGAGATCCACGGCCAAACACCCGTCCTTCTGGTGAGCGACGGGCGGACATCATGGTTCCTGTTCAGTTCCAGAGCGCGAATCCCATGGCGCAGCCGACGCCCTCGGCGGTGCGATAGCACGGAACGTAGTCGACAATCCGAGCGCCCCGGTTCATGGCACCGGCGACGATGATCCAGTTGCGAATTTCCGAGGTGCCCTCGATCAGCACGGATGAGGGGATGGCGCCGAGATAGTCCATATCGTTGGTCTCGAGCGCCGCGAGCACGGCGGCGTCGAGCGGCTCGTCGATCACGGTATGGCTGAGCCCGCCAGATGCGAGAAGCGCGATGCGCGCATCGCCGGC
Source organism: Allostellaceae bacterium (assembly GCA_035604335.1). Lineage (GTDB taxonomy): Bacteria > Pseudomonadota > Alphaproteobacteria > ATCC43930 > CGMCC-115725 > DASZHJ01. The sequence continues at coordinate 5,020 of DATNIT010000272.1, forward strand.
AAGGCCCCCGATGACCCGCTCGAGCGCGCGGCCGAACTCGAGGCAACGCCTGGCGCTCGGCGCCGGCGGATAATAGGTGTTGACCATCACCGGCACGATCGGACAGAGCTGCTCGGGCATCACGAATTTCAGCACCCGGCCGAAGGCGTGGCCGAGCCCCGTGGGGTCGCGCAGCTTGGTCGACCAGGCGGGATCGAATCCCTCCTCCATCAACCCTTCGAGGAGTCCAGCGGCCATCGGGGCGGCAACCGGGTAACGCGTCATCTGGTCGCGGGACGCCTCGCCGAGATAGTTGAAATGCATCGTCGCATCGGCCTCGGCGCCGGCATAGATGACGAAGGGCGGCATGTTGTCGTCGAGGATGTTCTCATGCTGGTCGTCGCCGATGATGATGACGGCATCGGGGCGCCAGGCGGCGAGCGCGGCGCCCAGCGCTGCAAAGGCCCGATGACAGCGCTCGTGTTTGCCGCGCTTCGCCTCCTCGGCGAGTTCTGCCGCGATGCCAGGCTTGGGATGGAACCGCTGTTTGGTGCGGGTTGGCAGTTCGCTCCATCGGCCGGGCCGCATCAGGAGCTGCGGCGCGTGCGATGCGGCGAGAGCTCCGACGATGTGCGCCATGGCACCCCCTAAAGCCTCCGAATATCGAAACGCCGTTCCAAGCGCTGGAGCCCTGCAAATGCCACGTCGATGTGCGGTTGCTGCGGCATTCGAGTGAATCCTATTTCGATGGCCGATGCAATGGGGACGGACCACCGCGTCCGCGCGGTCAGAACGACATTCGCTGCGACATCCTGTCGCTCTCACGATGACTCCGGCACTATGCTTAGATAACTAACTAAATAGTGGGGCGCAGTCGATCCGACATAGGAAGGCTTGGACATCCGCCATGTTCACACGCGAAGACAACGAACGCCTCGTCAGAGTGAGCCGGGGCACACCCGCCGGCGAGCTCTTCCGCCGCTATTGGCAGCCGGCATGCCTTTCGACAGAGCTGCCCGAACCGGATTGCGCCCCGGTGCGGGTGCGGCTCCTGGGCGAGGACTTGGTCGCCTTCCGCGACAGTGCGGGCAAGATCGGGTTGGTCGCGGCCTTTTGTCAGCACCGCCTCGCGCCCCTCTTTTTCGGGCGGAACGAAGAGCATGGGCTGCGCTGCGTCTACCACGGCTGGAAATTCGACGTCCGCGGCACCTGTGTTGATCTGCCGACGGAGCCGGCGGGGAGCCCGATGCAGCGCGACGTAAGGCTCAAGGCCTACCCTACGGTCGAGAAAGCCGGCATCGTTTGGGCCTATCTCGGCCCCGAGGAGACCATGCCCGAGCCGCCCGATTACGAATGGACGCGCGCGCCCGAGACGCACTGCTACGTTTCCAAGACATACGAGGCCTGCAATTACATGCAGGCGCTCGAAGGCGGCCTCGACACGGCGCATTCCTCGTACCTGCACAACATGAAGCTCGGCGACACGAAGGAGCTGCGCCAGCGCGACCGCTCGCCTCGGCTCGAGGTCGCGCGGACGAATTACGGCTATTACTACGTCTCGACGCGCGACACCGGCGCCGACGGCAGCTATGTCCGGCTTTACCATTTCGTGCTGCCGTTCCAACAGATGCGAGGCGGGATGCGCGGCATCGGGCAGAACGAGGTGCCGGAACTCAACGGCCATTTGTGGGTCCCGATCGACGACGAGCAGACCAACGTTTACAACTTTGGCTACAGTCCGGACCCGGAGGTGCCGATCTCGGGGGAACAGCGCGAGGCCTTCGAACATAGCTTCGGCCGCGGCAGGAACGACCACATCCCCGGCACGTTCAAGCTGAAGCGCAATCCGTCGAACGACTATCTGATCGACCGCCGGGTGCAGAAGACTCAAACCTTCTCCGGCATCGAGGGCATCAACACCCAGGATTTCGCAATTCAGGAGGGGATGGGTCCGATCGTCGACCGCAGCCAGGAATATCTCGGCTCGACCGACCGGGCAATCGTGGCGTCGCGCAGGATCCTGCTCGAGGCTATGACGGCGGTCGAGCGGGGCGAGCCGGCGCCCGGGACCGATCCCGCGACGCATCGTGATATCCGTCCCTATGATGCTATCGTTCCGCCGGGTGCCAATTGGCGGCAAAGCTTTGGCCACAACCTCGTTTGCACGTGGTAGGCGCGACGACTGCGAAGTCGGGCAATTCCGGCGGCGATGCTTCATCCAGGATCGGCGGCGCCCGTCCCCCGCGGTTCTGAAGGCGATCCAGCACGTTGCCATCCCAATCCCGCTTTGCGCGAAGTGACTGGCGAACGAGCATGCTCACGCCTTGTGAAGCCCCGGCGGGACCTTTTCAGAATCAAGCCGCCCTATTGCGGACGCTGCTTTGTGGCTTCCGGCGACCCGAGCGGAATGCTATTTTACACGTGGACCCATGGTCATCCGGGAAATGCCGGGTGAAGACGCGCGAAAGAGGCAAGCCATGCCGGCGAAGACCGCGACACCCCCCATTCGTATGGAAGGCCTGACCTTGGCGGTGAAGAGCGTGAAGCGCTCCGTCGCCTTCTATCGCGAGAAGCTGGGCTTCACCGTCGAAATCGACAGCACGCCGGATTTCGCGATGATCCGCGTCGGCGGCAAAAGCGGTGGCACGATCGGCCTTCTCATGGCGCGTCACGCCAATCGACCGGGCGCCAAAAGTACGACAAACGCGCAGCACGCCGCCATCCATGTCGAACTCAGTACCGACAGTCTCGACTCCCTCTATCGCCGGCTGAAGGCGCGTGGCGTTCGCATCCACGAGCCGCCGCATGACGAGCCCTGGGAGCGCTCGATGCAGCTCTATGATCCGGACGGCTATACCGTCGAAATCGCGCAAGGTCGCCGCGGGCGCAACCAGCCCAAATCGCCGCGTGCCGACGCGCACTGACCCGGCGCAATGCAGCAGCTGAATTGGCACCACCATCAAGTTTCCGTAGGTCGTCTGGCGCAGGCGGGGCTCACTTCGCGTTAGTGCCTTAAACAAACCTCTTGCCTGCTTCCGGTTCCGCGGACAACGAATTAGATTTTTCGAATGAACCAGAGGTGGGTCAGTGATTGCTGCTGAGCCTTACCTCGATTGGCTAAATCACACCGCACGCTCTATCGGATTCCGCCGGACCTTTCGAGCTTCGACTGCCATCCCGATCGTGAATCGCGAATCAGCGCCAATGAAGTCGGGTATTAGATATACCCCTTCTCGCGATAGTATTTCTCCGCGCCGCGATGCAGCGGGAGGGGCGCGCTCGCGGCTAGGAAGCGCATGTCGATGGGGCTCGTGAGCGCGGCATAGGGCGGCGGGAAGAGGCGGTCGATGGCGGCCTTCTTCTCGTCGATCGCCTGCGTCGCGAGATAGGCGACCTCGTCCGGCAGATCCTCGCGGCAGAAGAGCAGATGCCCCGACAGGTCGAGCGTCGCGACGTCGCGCTCGATGCCGCGCATGCGGCCCTTGGGGATGATGCCGCGCGGCATGCCGCGCGCCGTGAAGCGCTGCAGCACCGGTTCGTCGATGGATAAGAAGATGAGGTCGTTCTCGGTGCTGAGCTGCTCCCAACGGCGGTTCATGATGGCCTCGTCGAAGACCGCGTCCCATTCGCCGTTGACCGCGGGCTCACCCGGTGCGCCCATGTTGCGCGGCCTGCCGAAGACGAGCTTGCCTCCCCATCCTTCGAGCGCCTCGAGCGAGGCGCCATACTCGCGCAACACGAGATCGGCGACCCAATAGCAGGGATGGCGGCCCGGCCCCGGCACCGCGGCCTTGAGCTTGACGCGGTCCTTCACGATCTGGCCGAGGCTCGTCACGCCGGTCTCGCGCTTCACCGCAAAGATCAGCCGGTCGTCATGCGGGAAATTTGCGATGGTGCGGAGCGGCGACGGCTTGCGCGCGGCGCCGTAACGACCCTCGAGCGCGGTCACCGCGTACCAGCTCGGCGTGGTGAAGGCGAAGTGATACTTGCCGTCGGCCACATCCATGGGCGCGTCCATGCAGATCTCGCCCGGGTCGCCGGCCACCATCGACACGGTCGAGCCCTTGGGCAACGGCGAGTAGTAGCCGGTCATGCCAAGCGTGACCTGGCTGCCGACCGCGATCCAGTTCGCTCCCGCCACCGCCATTTTGAGATCGAGCGCCGTCATCTATCTCTCCTTCGCGGGTATTGCGGCAAAGACGCAGCCGTCCTCGACGCGCACCGGAAAGCACGCGACCGGCGGCCGCTTGGTCGCGACGACACAGCGTCCATCGCGGAGACTGAAGCGGAAGCGGTGCCACGGACAGGTAATCTCGCGCCTCGCTGCGCTTACCTCGCCTTCACCCAGCGGGCCCGCCCAATGCGGACAGAGCGCATCGATCGCATAGATCTCGTCGCCGATCCGCACCACAGCGATGCCGCGGTCGCCAACGCGGAGCTGCTTCGGGGTGGCCTCGTTAAGTTCGGCGAGAGTGCAGAGGAACTGGGTCACGCCGCTACCACGCTACGGCTGGCGCCGCTTCGTCGAGCCCGGCGCGGCGGAAGCGATAGGCCGGCGGATGCTCGTGGCCGCAACTTGGGCAGGTACGGTGCGCGCGGTCCGAATTGAAGGCCGTGACCGACTCCGCCTCGCCGCGCCAGAATTTCTCGATCCCGTGCGGGCCGGTCGCGAAGTCGCGCCGGCCGAGCGACGTGGCGCAGGACGGGCAGATCCAAAGAATCGCGTCGTTCACGTAGGCCTCGGGTGTGCCGCCCAGCACGATGGCGTAGCGCACGAAATCGGCGCGCGCGATGCGGAACCATACGAGATCGCTGTCGCAGGCGCGCCAATAGCCGAAAAGCTGCGCCACATGGTGCGGCGTGCCACCCTTCACCACATGCATTACCGTCTCGTCGTCGGGGATGCGCAGCACGCCGTTCTCGCGCGCCTCCCACAAGGTGAGCGGCGGCGCGTCGGCCGCGCGGCAGTCGGTCCACACGTCGTAGTCATGCGTGCGGGTCCAGCGGCCGACCGTCGGACTGTCCGGACCGATCGGCAAGAGATAGCGCAGGATAGGTGCGTCCATCAGGCCGTCGCCCGCTCACCAATAGAGCCGAGCCTCCGCCTCTTCCGGCGTGTCCTTGGCCTTGTTCCAGCAATAGCCGCGCGGATTGATGTGGGCGCATTCGGGGCAGGTGCGCAGCATCGCGTCGCCGTTGTAGCGGCGCACGGCCTCCTGCTCGCCCTTCCAGAAGCCGGCGAGCCCGGTCTGGCCGGTCTCGACAACGAAGTCGAAGAGCAAGGTGAGACATTTCTCGCAATACCAGGCGAAGCTGTCGGTCTCCTTGCCGGTGGGCCGGCCCTGTACGATGCAGAAATAGCCGGCCTTGCGCTCGGCGGCGCCGATAGGCAGATAGAGCTCGTCCTTGTCGTTGATGTGCCAGTAGCCGAAATTGTGCAGTACGCGGTGCGGCGTGCCGGCGGTGGTCACGCGCAGGGTCCAGGGTTGATGCTCGCCCTCCTCGATGCCGCGCGGGCCCAGTTCGACGTAATGGCTGATATTGCCCTTCTTCGGGTCGTCTATCGCCATGGCGCTGATGAGGCGGCGGCGCAGCCCGAAGATATTGTGGCCCACGGCACGGAAGGTCGAGAAATGCGGCATGATCGCGTCGGCCAACAGGTCCCAATCCTCGGCGATCTTCTCAATCGGGTCCTTGATCTCGATCTGTGCGAACATTGAATCGGCTCCTGGCGCTCTTGGCCAATCATCGCATTTCGAGGCCCCGCTGTCGATGCGGTCGCTACTCACGCCGCGCCGAGCCTGTTGACGCGGCGGGACCGACGAAGGGAATTGCCATGCTGAACAAGATCGCGGGCGCCACGCTCGCCGCCGCCCTGCTTGTGGGGGCTGCAGCGACCGAGGCGCGACAGGCGCCCACCAAGATCGTACTCGGCGTGCCGGGACGTCCCGATCAGGCTTCGCTCGAGCTTGCCTTGCAGCGCGGCCGTTCGAAGCCATGATGCTTCAGGCGCGCCTTGCATCGGCGAGACGGCCGCTGTCGCGTCGCTATGTGCGTGGATAACCCACCGTCTGAGCGAAGGTCACGAATTGCTGATCCGGCAGGTGCAGCGCGCGAGCGAGCTTTTCATAGTCGACCGCGCCCCGGAACACTGTCCCGAGCCCTTCGGAGGCGCAGAACAGATAAACGTTTTGGCCGATGAAGCCGGTATCGACCGACGCATAGAGCCTGCGCTCCTCGACCGAGATATCCGTCATGCGCTCGCCGTGCGCGACATAGACGAGGTTGAGCGGCGCGGTTCCGACAAAGTCCTGAAGGCCCGTCTGCGCGCGGAGATCGCCCGCCAGATGAGGTTGCAGGGCATGTGACTTCGGCTCGTAGAGCCACGTGCCATCAGCCCTCACGACATAGATGTCCATCACCATGACGTGGCGCCAATAGGGAGCCGTCCGGTCGCCGCTCGCGGGCCGATTGATGCCGAACGCCGCCCACAGCAGATCGGATAGGGTCTGCGCCGGGATCGGGCGATCCGAATATTCGCGGGTGGAACGCCTTAGCTTGAGCGCCGCGGTCAACGCCATGCCGCCTTCGCTTCGCGGCTGTGGCAGATCGAGAGGCTTCAGTTCCTGCGCGGCGGCGATGCTCGGAGCCGCGGCCATCGCCGCGGTTGCGAGAAGGCCAGTACCAGCTTGACGTCGCGTCATCATCATCACTCCTCGATGCGGATCATCCGTGGTCCACCGCGCTGAGAATCGCGCGGCGAACCAGCGTCTCGAACAGCGGCATCTTGTAGGCGTTCTTCGCAAACGGCGTTGCGCCCGCCAGGGCGGCACGCCCGGCGGCTGCGGCCACCGCCTCGTCGATCCGTCTGCCGACAAGGACGGACTCGGCCGAGGATGCCCGGTGCGGCACCGGCGCCGCAGCACCAAGAACGATCGAGGCGCTCTTGCAGGTTCCGTCCTGACCGAGATCGAGAACGACGGCGACATCTGCAAGCGGCCAATCGAAGGAGTCCGTCTCGCCCTGCTTCAGATGCGACATCCTCACGCTCGCCGGCACCGGCGGCAGCAGGATCGCCGTCAGGATTTCCTGCGCCTTCAGGTCGTTCTCCCGTTGCAGGTCCCTGCCCGGCGGCACGAAGAAATCCTCGAGTGCCAATCGGCGCATGGCGCCCTCGGCATCGGCGAGCTCGACCGTCGCGCTCAAGGCGACCAGGATCGTGGCGGCCGTGGATGGGTGAACGATCGCGCAGGTCTGGTTGTCGAAGATCGCGTGGTACTGGTTCTCTCCGGCTATCGCGAAGCAGTGACCGCCGCCTTTCCGCAAGCAGCGGAATGCCTCGGCGCGGAAATACCAGCAGCGCGGCCGTTGCAGCAGGTTGCCGCCCAGCGTCGCAACATTGCGGATTTGCGGGCTTGCCGATGCTCGTGCCGCCCCCGCCAACGCGGGATAGCGCCGCCCCACGACTGTATGTTTCGCGAGATCGGCGAGCGTGACCATCGACCCGATGCGCAGGCCGCCGGACTCATCGTCGGCAATGGCGTCGAGGCCCTTAATCTCCTTCAGGTTGACCACCGTCTCGGGCGTCAGCAGATGCTCCTTCAAGAGATCGAGAAGGTCCATCCCGCCTGCCTTCACGACCGATCCATTGCCGTTTTCCATCGTCATCGCATCGGCGACGGTCGTCGATGAGGCGGACGCCGCTTCCGAGATCGTTCTCGCGTTCACCCAGGCAAAGCGGTTCATCTTGGTCAGCTCCTCGCCGGAATCTTGCCGAGCGCCGCGAGGACGGACGCCGGCGTCATCGGCAGGGCACGAAGCCGCACCCCGATCGCGTTGAAGACGGCGTTGGCGATCGCCGGAGCGGTCGCAATGTTCGAGGGCTCGGCGATGCCGTAGGCATCGGTCGCGCTGTTGGCCTGATAGTTCTCCAGGACGATGACGTCGATCGTCGGCGTTTCTCGCGCGCCCGCCAGCTTGTACTGTTCCAGATCCGGGTTCACCATGCGGCCGGTGTGCTGATCGAGGATGCGGTTCTCGAACAGGGCGTAGGACAGGCCCATCAGTACGCCTCCCTGTACCTGGCTTTCGATCTGGAGCGGGTTGATCGGCCGCCCGCAATCCTGGACCGCGACGACGCGCTCCACCCGCACGATGCCGGTTTCGGTGTCGACCGCCACCTCGGCGAATTGAACGCCGCCCAAATCCTGGTGCGCCAGGGCGGCATCCTCCATCCGCCGGCGAAACCCGCCGTAGTCGTCGCTGCGCGCAGCCACGGCGCCGACGCGGTCGGTGCGCAAATGAGCTGCCGCGTCGGCAAAGCTCATGCCGTGGCTCGGCTTGCCACGGACTTCGATGCGGCCGCCGCGAGCAACGAGAGTCTCGACGGCGGTGTCGAGGACCGGCGCTGCCTCGCGAAACAACGCTTGCAGAACGTGCCATGCGGCCGTGCGCGCCGGCGGCGTGATGGATGCGGTCGCGCGGCTTCCATAGGACGGCGGTCCGGCGGGAAACTCGGTATCGCCGATGCGCACGGTAATCGCCTCGGGGCGGAGCCCCAGCACTTCGGCTACGACTTGCGCCAGAACCGTGCCGGTGCCCGTCCCGATGTCCTGCACGCTCGACAGCACTTCGACCGAGCCGTCCCGCATGACCCGCACCTCGCAAGCCGCGTTGGTCTGGACGTTGGCGCCCCACAGCGACTGCGCCATGCCAAGGCCACGCTTCACCGGGCCGGCATCGGCGCCGGGCGCGTGCCGCCGTCCCCAGCCGATGCGCTCGGCGCCGCGGCGGCGCTCCTCGCGCCGCACCGGACTCGGATCGATGCGGTCGCGCAATGCGAGCGGATCGATGGACAGAAGCCCGGCCAGATCGTCGATCGCCTGCTCGACCGCCCAGGCGCCTGGAACCGCGCCGGGCGCGCGCATCGCGCAGCCCGGTCCCGCATTGATGAAAACGTCGTGCTGCGCCGCCTCGAAATTGGGGCAGGCATACATCGCCTCCGCGACATTGCCGATGCCGGCGCCGAGCCCCACGCCGGCCGTGCCGTAGCTGACCAATGAGATCGCTGTCAGTGAAACATCGCGCCGCGCGCCGATGCGCAAGCGCTGCCACGTGCCCGGCCGGTTGCCGGCATCCATCTGTTCCTCTTGGCGATCGAAAATGATTCGCACCGGCGCCTTGGCTTGGCGCGACATCGCGACCGCGATCCGGCCATAGCTGCCGAGCGAGGATTTGGAGCCGAAACCGCCGCCCATGCCGTCGACGATCACGCGCACGCGGGACAGCGGCAGGCCGAATTCCTCCGCCAGTTCGTGCCGCACGCCGGCGGTGAACTGCGTCGACATATGAACGGTCAGCCCGTCGGCGCGCCAGTCGGCGACGATCGCGTGCGGTTCGAGGCAGCAATGGGTCTGCACCTGGGTCCGGTATTCGCCCTCGACGACGATGTCGGCTTGCGCCAGACCTTGCGCAGCATCTCCGCGCTTGCTTATCGCAGGGCCGCGCACGTTGCCGGCGAGGGGCAGGCCGCGCGGCGCGGGGAATCCCGCGGCGTAGCCTCGCGGTGCCGAAGCGGCGTCATAGACGGGCGGCGCGGTCGGCTCGCGCGCCGCGTCCAGGTCTACGACGAAGGGTAGCGGCTTGTAATCGACCCGAATCAAACGCAGCGCCTCTTCCGCGGCGCTGACGGAAACGGCGGCGACGGCCGCCACCGGCGCACCGACGTAACGCACGATTGCCGCCGCCGCATCGTCCGGCCGAGCCACCACCAGAATCGCGCTGACGCCCGGGTGGCGAGCAGCCGCGGAAACGTCGATCGCGCGGATCTGAGCGTGCGGCATCGGCGAGCGCAGGATGCGCCCATGCAGCATGCCCGGCAGGCTGACATCGACCGTGAAGCGGGTCGCGCCCGTGACCTTTTCACGGCCATTCTGTCGCGGTATCGGCCGGCCGATCACCGTGAGCTCGGCATTGGGCGGCAACGGCGGCGGTTCGTCCGACGGAACGTCCCGCTCCACCTCGCCCAAACCGGCACCGGCAATTCCGAATGGAAATTTCGCGGACCGCGTTTCGCCGTTCGCCATCATCAGCCCTTCTGCGCCTTGGCCGCCGCTAGCGTTGCGGCGACGACCTTCGGATACGCGCCGCAGCGGCAGAAATGACCGCCGATCGCCGCCTGGACGTCTTCGGCGCTCGGATCGCGCGTGCGTTCAAGGAGAGCCGCGCAGCTCATCACCATGCCCGGGGTGCAGAAGCCGCATTGCAGCGCGTCGTGGGCGATGAACGCGGCTTGCACCGGATGAAGCTCGTCGCCGCGCGCAAGGCCTTCGATGGTCGTGACCCTTCGGGCGCCCACATCGATCGCCAAAATCATGCAGCAACAGACGGGAATGCCGTCGAGCCAGACCGTGCAGGCCGAACAGGCGCCGCGATTGCAGGCGATCTTGGTGCCGGTGAGACCAAGGGGACCGCGCAACGCCTCGGCCAACGTCACCCGCGGCTCGATGGCGAGCTGCCGCACCGCGCCGTTGACGGAGAGCGTGATCGATGTCGGGTCCGGCCCAACGACCGGGGCACTGCCGCTCGTCGCCGCTTCCGCCCGTCCAAGGACGGCCGACGCGGTCTCGATCATGGCGGCGCCCACGGTCGTCAACGCGGAGCCGCGCAGAAGGGAGCGACGGGATAGCTTCGCAGGCACACTCTCAGCTCCTCGATGCTTTGCGCGGACATCTTTTCGCCGGGTTCGACGCCATTGATGGCGCTTGAATGGCGGAACCGCCATGATCTAGGTCAATTGGCGGTCCCGCATCTGTCGAGGAGTCCCACTATGCATGCCCACTGTGAGGCGACCCTACTCCGCATCTTCGTCGGCTACGACGATACGATCGACAACAAGCCCTTGTACGATGAGATCGTGCTCAAGGCGCGGGCCATGGAGATGGCGGGCGCCACCGTCACGCGCGGCGTGCTGGCCTATGGTCCTGCAAGCAAAGAACTGAAGATCGTTCTCCGGCTGTCCGAGGATCTTCCCATCGTCATCGACATCGTCGATACCGACGAGAAGATCAGGGAATTCCTGCCGATCGTCGACGGCATGGTCGAGACCGGTCTCGTGACCTTGCAAAAAGTCTCGGTGATTCGCTACGGGCGGAGAGAGAAAGGCGCATGAAGGAATGGCAAATGCGAAATGCGCCGGTCCTCGCGCGTCCGATTTTTCCACCGGAGCGGTTCACCCTTCGTTGCACAACGTCCGTCAGCCACCAAGGCAAATCGCAAGTCCGCTGACGATCCGGCTCACGTCTGAACGGGTTACGAGGCTAATGCCTGGTGGCCTCGGCGGTGCGAACGTGCACATGAACGTGCCCGCCGCCGGCTTTCTCGAGAAGGCGCAGCGCCGTGGCCTCGCGCTCGGGCGACGCAATTCGCACCCACAGCAAGACCGCGCCCTTCTCCAGAGCGGCGGCGAAGTCGGCGCTGTGGCGGTTGGCGCTATAGCGATCAAGCACTTCCTTGAGCGCCATTCCGCCGAGTCCGGCGCCGACCAGAGCGGCGAGCGCCGCCGCGACCGCGCCGCCGGAAAGGAAGGCGATACCGGCGATCGTGAGCGGTACGAGGATGCCCACCTCGTCGGCGAGGCTGGAGCGGAGGCTCTCGGCGGGCGTGCCCGGATATCCCGCCACGTTGCCAACCGTCTCCAGCGATTCGTGCGTCCCCAGCACGGAGATATCGATGGGCTCGAATCCGGCCTCGACAAGTTTGGCCACGGCTTCTCGGAACGCCGGCTTGGTCGCAAAGGAAGCCACGGCTTCGCGGGTCGCTGTCGAGCGATCGCTATCAGCAGCCATGTTGGCGACTCCCCAGTCTCTCGCTCGACCTCAGCCGCGGCTCTTGCAGGCGTGACCATACAATCATGGACGCGCATCCCTTCGGTTCATTTGTGCCGCAGGCTCAAGATGTATGTGACGATGTCGTCAGCTTGGTCCGGGCTGAGAATGACGTTCAGCATGGTGCGGTGCGGCGTGTTCAGGAAGGCGTGCAGCGCTATTTCCGTCAATTCGGGGTTGTCGGCAAGCGACTGAAACGAAGGGACGGCGCTTGACTCCGCGGCGGCTTCACCCCGCCCGACCGCGTGGCAAGCGCTGCACCAGGCGCGCGAGTAGGCTTCTCCGTGCGAAGTGTTGACCTGATCGCCACCGGTGGCTGCAAGCGCCGGGCCAGCCAGCAATACCATCAGCACGAGAGCGGCGCGGAGCATTCGATCTCACCGCGAGAAAAATGCTTGGGCGGCACGGCGTGGGCGGTGCGGTTCGATGGCGAGACACGAATGCGATGGCTGGTGCACAAGGATTCTCCCGAACCGGATCGCCGCTATGATACATGACGCCGCATGCCGCTTCTTGATCCTGATCAAGGTGCCGCAGCCGCGGACCATTTAGCTTACCTGCGATACGGGGAGGCGCACATGCAAGTACCGCTGAGGATCATGTTCCAGGATATGCCGGTTCCGCCGGCGGTCGAATCGCGAATTCGCGAGCGAGTCGAGGAGCTTGAACGCTTCTTTCCGGATATCGTCAGCTGCCGCGTGGCGGTCGAGCTGAGCGGCCGCCATCACCGTGCGGGCAATCTCTATCACGTCCGCATCATGCTGACGGTGCCGGGTCATGAGATCGTGGTCAATCGCGATCCGTCGGAGCACCACGCGCACGAGGACATCCTCGTCGCTGTCCGCGACGCTTTCGACGCGGTACGCCGTCAGCTCGAGGACTACGCGCGACGCATGCGGGTCGACACGAAGACCCACGCGGTTCCGGCACACGGCCGGATTTCTCGGCTCTTTCCCGATCATGGCTTTATCCAATCGAGCGACGGGCAAGAGATCTACATGCACCGCAACGCCGTGGCGGTCGGCAAATTCGACGACCTCTCGGAAGGCGACGAAGTCCGATACCACCTGCACGAGGGAGAAGGCGAAAAGGGTGCCCAGGCCAGCACGGTCATTCCGATCGGCAAGCACCACCTCGATCCGGCGTGACGAGCCGGGTCGGAGCGGCGTTTGGTCCTTCTTCCAACGTGCCGGGCGGCGTTGCCTTTGCGCGCCCGCGTCATCGCTGCGGCACGACCGCCCGCCATCCCGTGGGGCACGCTCCGACGTAAGGATAGTATTGGTGATAGGCCTCGCACCAATACCAGAAACCAGGCGCGGCGCTCGGCGGCGTGTACGGATCGGGGTAGGGATAAACGGCCGCCGGGTACCAGTACCAATCCGGGCCCACGATCCACCACCAGCCGAGCCGGGCGCCGTAGGTGCCGTGCCACCAATGTCCGCCTTCCCAACGGGCGTTATCGAAGCTCCGGAGACTCCCGTGCCAGCCGTCGTGCCGGCTCCAGCCGCCATCGCGCCCGCTCCAATGTCCACCGGCGGGGCCGCCCGGTGCGCCGCCGCCGCGATGCTGCGCAAGGGCGGACACCGACACCACGGAGAGAAACGCGCATATCACGATGCCGAGGGGTTTCATTCGATCTCCTGCGATTGCCGTTCGACGGTCATTCGCCTCGGTCGGACGCCGCTTGGCGCGCCGCGATCGGCCGCGGACGGGACCCGCCGCGGCGCTCCCGCTCCGGCGGAGAGGCAGGCGGAGGCGCCGATGGCGTCACTTGCCACGCCGATTTTTCGTCCGCATGCGCCGTCACGGCCTGCTGATTCGTCGCGAGGGCGTTGCCCGTAAAATCCGTCATCAGCTGGAAGAGCCGCGCCGATTCCGCCGAATAATCAGCCGCCGCTTTCTGCGCGAAGTCGCATTGACATCGGAGAAGTTCCTCGACGCTCGTGCTCCTGGCGATGGTTTTCAAGGTCTCGAAATCCTGATTGGTCCTCGCCATGGCGAAGAGGGTCAGATCGTGGGCGCACGCGAAGATGCCGCGAGTCCAGTGCTCAAGGACGCGGCGACCGATCTCCAAGGCGGCTCCATAATCGGCGCGCGACCCGGCCGTCTCTGGAGGCTGCGCGGCGCTGCTCCCTGC
>DATNIT010000273.1:0-22278 GCA_035604335.1 Allostellaceae bacterium
GCCGTAGGAGCCCATCTCCACCGCGATGGTCTCGCCGTTCGGCCCCGTTACGGTGGCGTTGAGCGGCTTCGAGTATTTCGTACCGAAATAGAAGATGTGGCCGACCTCGATGCCGCGCGCCTCGACCAGCTGCTCTTTCGGGATGGGGCACGCCTTGGGGTCGTGCTTGTCGTCGGTCGCGGCGTAGAGCTGCGTCCATTTCTGGAAGAACGGTTCGAGGTCGCTGTCGTAATCGACGTTGACCCCGAGAATGTCCGTCTCGAGCCAGCGCTTGTCGCAATAGACGGCGCTCTCCCCGGTCTCCGCGAGAATGATGAACTCGTGGCTCATGTCGCCGCCGATCGGGCCGCTCTCCGCGCGCATCGGAATGGCCTTGAGCCCCATGCGCGCGAAGGTGCGCAGATAGGCCACGAACATCTTGTTGTAGGCGCGCTTGGCACCGGCGAAGTCGAGGTCGAAGGAATAGGCATCCTTCATCAGGAATTCGCGCCCGCGCATGACCCCGAAACGCGGCCGCACCTCGTCCCGGAACTTCCACTGAATGTGGTAGAGGTTCTTCGGGAGGTCGCGGTAGCTCCTGACCGAGCCACGAAAGATCTCGGTGATCTGCTCCTCGTTGGTGGGGCCATAGAGCATCTCGCGCTCGTGCCGGTCCTGGATGCGCAGCATCTCCTTGCCGTAGTCGTCGTAGCGGCCGCTTTCTTTCCAAAGTTCAGCCGGCTGGATGGTGGGCATGAGCACTTCCTGCGCCCCGCTCCGGTCCTGCTCCTCGCGCACGATCTGCTCCACCTTCTGAAGCACGCGAAAGCCCATCGGCAGCCACGAATAGATGCCGGCGCTCGATTGCCGGATCATGCCGGCGCGCAGCATGAGCCGGTGCGAGACGATCTCCGCGTGAGCGGGGTTCTCGCGCATCAACGGCAGAAAATAGGCGGAAAGGCGCATGCGGCAGTCCCTTCTGGGCGTGTTTTGTCCAAAATCCCAAAATCTTGCGCGGACTTTAGGCAGGTGCGGGCGGGCTGTCCATGCGCCCGCCTGCCGGCCGAAAACAAGCCCCAGGGGCGTATTGCGCTGCGGCGAGATAATGGGACATTATCGAGCCTCTTGAACAGGGGAGAACACAATGTCGAACCGACTACGCTTCGCTCTGATGGCGGCGGTATTTCCGCTGGCCTTCGCGATACCCGCGGCACAAGCGGCGACACCGAACCAGACTTTCGTCATGGCTATGGATCTCGGCGATCTCATTACCTTCGATCCCGGCGAATCCTACGAGATTTCGGGACAGGAGCTCGGCACCAACATCTACGACCGGCTCGTGCGCTACGAGGCCGAGGACCTGAGCAAACTCGTCGGCGGCGTCGCCGAGAGCTGGACGATCTCGCCGGACAGCAAGACCTTCACCTTCAAGCTCCGCCCGAACCTGAAGTTCGCCAACGGCGACCCGGTCACCGCGGACGACATGGCTTGGTCGATGCAGCGCGTCGTGCTGTTGGACAAGACGCCGGCGTTCCTCTTCACCCAGCTCGGCTGGACCAAGGACAACGTCAAGACCCTGGTCCAGGCGACCGACCCGCATACGCTCACCTTCAAGATCACCGCGGACCTGGCGCCGTCGCTGGTGCTGAACCTCATGAGCACCTTCGCGGCCTCGGCGGTCGACAAGAAAGTGGCGATGTCGCACGAGAAGGACGGCGACCTCGGCAACGCCTGGCTCAAGACCAATTCGGCGGCGTCCGGCGCCTTCAATCTGGTCTCGTGGAAGGCGGAGGAATCCGTCACCATGGAGGCCAACCCCACCTATCGTCTCGCCTCCGCGCACATCAAGCGCGTGGTGGTCCGGCACGTGCCGGAGCCCGCGACCCAGCGGCTGCTCCTGGAGAAAGGCGACATCGACGTCGCCCGCAACCTCACGCCCGATCAGCTGGCGCCATTGTCGGAAAACAAGGACATCAGGGTCGAATCCTTCCCGGGCGGCGACAACTACTACCTCGGCCTGAATCTGTCCGAGGAGCACATGAAGAACCCGAAGGTCCGCCAGGCCATGAAGATGCTGGTGGACTACGACGGCATGGTGAAGACGTTCCTCAAGGGCCGCTTCATCGTGCAGGAGACCTTCCTGCCGATCGGCATCCTGGGCGCCATTCCGTATAACCCGTGGCACCTCGACGTCGCGAAGGCGAAGGCGCTGCTGGCCGAGGCCGGCTATCCCAACGGCTTCGAGATCGAGTTCACCACGCCGAACGCCTCGCCCTGGACCGAGATGGCGCAGTCGGTGCAGCAGACCATGGGCCAGGGCGGCATCAAGCTGAAGCTCGTGCAAGTCGAGCAAAAGCAGATGCTCCAGGCCTTCCGGGCCCGCAAGCACCAGATGGTGCTCAACAGCTGGGCGCCGGACTACTTCGATCCGCACAGCAACGCCGACACCTTCGCCCACAACGACGACGACAGCGATACGCCGAAGATCAAGCCGCTGGCGTGGCGCACGCACTGGCTGATCCCCGAGCTCTCCAAGCAGACGCTGGCGGCGGCCCAGGAACCCGACACCCAAAAGCGCAAGGCAATGTATGAGGACCTGCAGAAGAAAGTGACCGACGACGGATCGTTCATCCTGATGTTCCAAGACGCGTATCCGACCGCGTTGCGCTCGAACGTCAAGGGGTTCAAGCTCGGCCTGTTCGCGGACTTCAACTACTACCGCACGATCTCGAAGTGACGGTTCTCTGCCGTGACGGCCGCCGCCGCTGAGGCGGCACGAACGAGTGACGGATGGGCCCGGCGTTTCGCCGGGCCCGTTCGCCACGCCGCCAAACTCCTGTTCTCCGTGGCGTTGACCTTCCTGGGGTTGACCTGCGTCACCTTCTTCATCGGCCGGGTCATTCCGATCGACCCGGTGCTCGCGATCGTCGGCGACAAGGCGTCGATCGAGACCTACAACCGCGTCCGGATCGAGATCGGCCTCGATCAGCCGATCCCCGTGCAGTATTGGCGCTATCTCACGAAAGTGCTGCACGGTGATTTCGGCGTCTCCGTCATCACGGCGCGGCCCGTGCTGGACGACCTGCTGCGCGTCTTTCCCGCAACCATCGAGCTCTCGATGTTCGCGCTCATCATCGGCGTGGTGCTGGGCATTCCCTTAGGCGTCGTCGCGGCCACCCATCGCGGGCGGTGGCAGGATCAGGTGATCCGCTTCGCCTCGCTGCTCGGATATTCGATGCCCGTGTTCTGGCTCGGCCTGATAGGGCTGCTCACCTTCTACGCCAAGCTCGGCTGGGTGGAGGGGCCGGGCCGCCTCGATATTGGGTTCGACGACATCGTGCCGACGGTCACTGGTCTGCTCACCGTCGACAGTCTGATCGAGGGCGACAGCGACGTGTTCTGGAACTCCATCAGTCATCTGGTGCTGCCGTCCTCGATCCTCGGCTACTTGTCGCTGGCCTATGTCGCGCGGATGACCCGCAGCTTCATGCTCGGACAATTGAAGCAGGAGTACATTCTCGCGACCTTGGCCAAAGGCCTGTCGCCGTTCCGCGTGGTGTGGGTGCACGCGCTCGGCAACGTCTGGGTGCAGCTGGTGACCGTGATAGCGTTGACCTTCGGCAGCCTGCTGGAAGGCGCGGTGCTGACAGAGACCGTCTTCGCCTGGCCCGGGCTCGGTCTCTATATGAAGAATTCGCTGTTCAACGCCGATCTCAACGCGGTGCTGGGCGGCACGATGCTGGTGGGCGTGGTCTATATCGGCCTCAACATGCTGTCCGATCTCCTCTACCCGCTGGTCGATCCGCGCGCGCGGGAGCAGCGATGACCGACACTGTCGCCTGGCGCGGCTGGCTCCTCGATCCCGCGCCCGCGAGCCGGCGCCAGGCGCGGCTCGGGCGTTGGTACCGGGCCTGGATGGCCTTCCGGCGCAATGGGCTCGCCATGACGGGGCTCGCCATCGTGCTGGCGCTGGTGCTGATGGCGATCGTCGCGCCGCTCATCGCCGATCCCGCCTCGGCGAACCTGCAGGTGCTCGAGGATCGGTTGCAGCCATGGTCCTCCGCGCATTGGGTCGGCACCGACGAGCTCGGCCGCGACATCCTCGTGCGCGTCCTGTTCGGCGCGCGCATCACGCTGACCATCGTCGCGTTGGTCTCGCTGATCGTGGTCCCCATCGGGCTGAGCATCGGCCTGCCCGCGGGGTATTTCGGCGGCTGGATCGATGCGGTGCTCATGCGCATCACCGACATCTTCCTATCGTTCCCGCGCCTGGTGCTGGCGCTGGCTTTCGCGGCGGCGCTGGGGCCGGGCATCGAGAACGCCGTCATCGCGATCGCGCTCACGACCTGGCCGCCCTACGCGCGGCTCGCGCGCGCGGAGACCCTCACGCGCCGGCGCTCGGAGTTCATCGAGGCCGCGGAGCTGCAGGGCGCCTCGCATCTGCGCATCATCCTCACGCAGATCGTCCCGCTCTGCCTGCCGTCCGTGATCATCCGGCTCACCCTGGACATGGCCGGCATCATCCTGACCGCGGCGGGACTGGGCTTCCTGGGCCTCGGCGCCCAGCCGCCGGCGGCCGAATGGGGCGCGATGGTGTCGTCGGGCCGGCAGGTGCTGCTGGACCAGTGGTGGGTCGCGACCGTCCCGGGGCTCGCGATCTTCGTGACCAGCCTGGGGTTCAACCTGCTGGGCGACGGCTTGCGCGACGTGGCGGATTCCCGATCGGCATGAGCGAGGCTCCGCTCCTCACCGTGCGAAATCTGCGGGTGACGTTCCCCGGCGACGAGGGGGACTTCGTTGCCGTCCGCTGCATCTCCTTCACCTTGGGCCGCGAGCGGCTCGGCATCGTCGGCGAGTCCGGCTCGGGCAAATCGACCACGGGCCGCGCTGTCATGGGCCTGGTCGGCCATCCCGGGCGGGTCGAGGCCGACGAGATGCGGCTCGGCGATACCGACCTCCTGCGGCTCGACGAGCGCGGTTTCCGCCGGCTGCGCGGCAAGCGCGTGGCGATGATCCTGCAGGACCCGAAATACTCGCTCGATCCCGTCATGAGCGTCGGCCATCAGATCGCCGAGACGCACCGGTGCCATTTCGGCAGCAACGCGAAGGCCGCGCGGACGGCGGCGCTGGAGATGCTGGCGGCCGTGCACATCCGCGACCCCGAGCGGGTCTATGGGCTCTATCCGCACCAGGTCTCCGGCGGCATGGGCCAGCGGGTGATGATCGCGATGATGCTGATCGCGGGGCCCGATCTCCTGATCGCGGACGAGCCGACCTCGGCGCTCGACGTGACCGTGCAGCACCAGGTGCTGGCGATCATGGACGATCTGGTGCGCAGCCGCGGCATGGGGCTGATCCTGATCAGCCACAACCTGCACCTGGTCTCCGCGTTCTGCGACCGCGTGCTGGTGATGTACGCGGGCCGCGTGGTGGAGACTTGCGTCGCCTCGCGCCTCTCCGAGGCCCGCCACCCTTACACGCGCGGCCTGCTGGCGTCCCTGCCCGAGCTCGGCCGGCGGCGCACCGAGCTGCCGCAGTTGCAGCGCGATCCTGCCTGGGCGGCGCCGTGATCTTGCTGGAGCAAGTCACCGTCCGTTACGGCAGCGGCGCCGGGCGGATCACGGCGGCAAGCGACGTTTCGTTCGAGGTGGCCGAGGGCGAGGCCTTCGGAATGGTCGGCGAATCCGGCTCCGGCAAGTCGACGGTGCTGCGCGCCATCGCCGGCCTCATCCCGCACGCGGAAGGCAGGGTCACACTCGACGGACGGGAGATGCAGGGGCACCGCACCAGGGCCGCGCGCAAGATGGTGCAGATGGTGTTCCAGGACCCCTACGGCTCGCTGCATCCGAACCAGACGGTCGATCAGACCTTGAGCATGCCGGTGGCGATCCACCACCTCGGCGATACCGACCGGCGCGTCTCCGCGGTCTTGCAAGAGGTCGGGCTCGGACGCGAGCATCGCTACCGCTATCCCCACCAGCTCTCGGGTGGCCAGCGCCAGCGCGTTGCGATCGCCCGGGCGCTCATCCTGGAGCCGCGCATCCTGCTGCTGGACGAGCCGACCTCGGCGCTCGACGTGTCGGTGCAGGCGGAGATCCTGAACCTGCTGGCGCGCCTGCGGCGCGACCATCGACTGACGCTGCTCATGGTGAGCCATGATCTGGCGGTGATCGCGCATCTCTGCGAGCGGATCGCCGTGATGAGCCACGGCGGGGTGATCGAAGTCACCACCGCGGACGCGCTCGCCGCGGGGACCGTGACGCACCCCTACACGCGGCAGCTTCTGCGCTCCAACCGCGGCTTCGACCGGAGCGGCGCCGAGATCGTCGACGTCGCGTCCTAGGTGTCCGACGCTTTCGTCCCCGCCCGTCGCTCTCTGTAGTACAATTGGTGCTCTACGCCGCCGATCATGACGAAGGGAGACAGCCGTGGCTAAAGGACAGATGAGATCGAACCGGGAAGCCAAGAAGCCCAAGAAGACCGCGGCCGAGAAGGCGAAGTCAGGAGCGGGCTCCGCCTACAGTCAATTGTGGAAGACGCCGAAAGCGCCGCTCCCGAAGCAGAAATAAGATCAACCGCACGACCGCGGTGCCGGGTCAGGAAGCCGAGACCGCCGAACCGGGCGGCTTCAATGCGGGGCGGGCCCTGGGCATCGACTGACCGTCTCGCCCAACCGAGCGCACTGCACCACTTCCTGCGCTCGCCGTCCGAGGAGTTGCGTCGCCGTACCTAGAGCGCCTTGCGCAGCGCGCGTCCGAGCTCGCCGATCAAGCCGCGGCGGAATGCCAACACGCACACAACGAAGACGGCGCCTTGGGCGACCAGCACCCAGGAGCCAAGATTGGCGAGATACTGCTGCATGGCAACGACGACGGCGGCGCCGACCACGGGCCCGAACACGGTGCCGAGACCGCCCACGAGCGTCATCAGCACGACTTCACCCGACATGCTCCAATGCACATTGGTGAGGGCGGCGAGCTGAAACACCAGCGTCTCCATCGAGCCCGCGAGACCGGAGAGCGCGGTCGACAGCACGAAAGCGATCAGCTTGTACTGGTCCACCTTGTAGCCCAGGGAAATCGCGCGCTGCTCGTTCTCGCGGATCGCCTTCAGCACTTGGCCGAAGGGCGAGTGAATGGCGCGATGGATCAGAACAAAGCCCGCGAGGAAGACGATCAGCACGACGAAATACATGCTCATCATCTGATTGAGGTCGACGAGGCCGAGAAGATGCCCGCGCGGGATCCCCTGGATGCCGTCCTCGCCGTGCGTGAACTTCACCTGCAGGCAGAAGAAGTACACCATCTGCGCAAGCGCGAGCGTGATCATCGCGAAGTAGATGCCTTGCCGGCGGATCGCGATGAGACCGACGCCGAGTCCGAGCGCCGCGCCGCCGACCGTGCCCGCGGCAAGCGCGAGCTCGGGCGGCAGGCCCCATTCCTTGGCCACGTGCCCGCAGATGTAGCCCGCCATGCCGAAGAAAGCGGCGTGGCCGAAGGAAAGCAGACCGACGTAACCGATCAGGAGATTGAAGGCGCAAGCGAACAGCGCGAAGCACAGCACCTTCATCAGGAACACGGGATAAATGAAAAACGGAGCGACCAGGAAGAAGAGCACCATGATCGCGAACGCGACCGCCTGCGCGTTGAGCGCCGACGGACGGCTCGGCAACCCGACCGCGTCCTTGATGCTCGCCGTCACCGCGCTCTCCCGAACAGGCCCGCGGGCTTGATCATGAGCACGATCGCCATGATGATGAAAATGACGGTGTTGGACGCCTCCGGATAGAATACCTTGGTCAGGCCTTCGATCACCCCGAGACCAAATCCGGTCAGGATCGAGCCCATGATCGAGCCCATGCCTCCGATGACCACGACCGCAAATACGACGATGATGAGGTCGGCGCCCATCAGCGGGCTCACCTGATAGATTGGCGCCGCCATGACGCCGGCGAGGGCGGCGAGCGCGACGCCGAAGCCGTAGGTGAGCGTGATCATGCGCGGCACGTTGATGCCGAAGGCCTGCACCAGCGCCGGATTCTCGGTCGCCGCCCGCAGATAGGAGCCGAGCTTGGTGCGCTCGATCAGGAACCAGGTTCCGAAGCAGAGCACGAGCGAGGCAAGGACCACCCAGCCTCGATAGACCGGCAGAAACATGAAGCCGAGATTGAAGGCGCCGGTCAGGGAGGGCGGTATCTGGTAGGGCTGACCGGAGGAGCCGAACTCGTTCTGGAACAGGCCCTGGAGGACGAGGGCCAAGCCGAAGGTCAGCAGCAGACCATAGAGATGGTCGAGCCTGTAGAGCCAACGCAGCATGCTGCGCTCGATCGCGATCCCGAACGCGCCCACCGCGATCGGCGAAATCAGAAGCGCCCACCAATAGCCGAGACCGAGCTTGGTCAAGAGGAACCAGGCGCAGAACGCGCCGATCATGTAGAGCGCGCCATGGGCGAAGTTGATGATGTTGAGGAGCCCGAATATGACCGCGAGCCCGAGGCTCAAGAGCGCGTAGAACGAGCCGTTGATGAGCCCGATCAGGAGTTGACCGAAAAGGGCCTGCGGTGGAATGCCGAGCAGATCGAACATCGGCGTTGCGTTCCTCCTATCGCCTGGTGGCGGTCGGCGGCGGCTCGCGCCGTCGCCGACCGCCCTGCCGTCGCTAGTTGACGAGCGGACAGACGCCCTTCTCCTCGGCGAGCGGCCGGAACGCCTCGGCCGCCGGGATGGTCGCCAGGATCTTGTAGTAATCGTAGGGCCCTTTCGATTCGGAGGGCTTCTTCACCTCGACCAGATACATGTCATGCTCGGCGGTGCCGTCGACCCGCACCTTCGTCGGGCCGAAGAGCGGATCGTCGTACGATGTCTCCTTCATGGCCGCGACCACCTTTGCGCCGTCCTCCGCCGAGCCGGTCTTCTTGACCGCCTCGAGATAATGCAGCGTCGCGGAATAGACGCCGGCCACCACCATGCTCGGATATTTTCCGTTGTTCCGCTTAGCCATGCGTTGGGCGAAGGTGCGGGTCTTGTCGTTCAGGTCCCAATAGAAGCCCTCGGTAATTGTGAGGCCCTGCGCCGTATCCAATCCCAGCGCGTGGACGTCGGTGATGAAGACGAGAAGACCCGCCAGCCTCTGTCCGCCCTTGACGATGCCGAATTCCGCGGCCTGCTTGATCGAGTTGATCGTGTCGCCGCCCGCGTTCGCGAGGCCGATCACCTGGGCCTTCGAGGCCTGGGCCTGCAGGAGGAAGGAGGAGAAGTCCGGCGTGTTGAGAGGCACGCGCACCGAGCCGAGCACCTGACCGCCCGCCGCCTTGACGACCGCGCCCGTATCCGCCTCGAGCGCCTGACCGAACGCGTAATCGGCCGTGATGAAATACCAAGTCTTCCCGCCCTGCTTGACGATGGCGCCTCCCGTGCCGTGAGCCAGCGCCCAAGTGTCGTAGGTCCAGTGCACGTTGTTGGGCGTGCACGCCTTACCCGTGAGGTCGGAGCTCGCGGCGCCCGAGATCAGAAAGACTTTGTTCTTTTCCTTTACGACCTGCGAGGTCGCGAGCGCCACGCCGGAGTTCGGGACATCGATGATGGCATCGACGTGATCGACGTCGATCCACTGCCGAACGATATTGGATCCGACGTCGGGTTTGTTCAGGTGGTCGGCGGAGACCACCTCGACTTTCATGCCGTTCTTGGCGGGATCGAAGTCCTCGACCGCCATCTTGGCGGCTTCGACCGAGCCGGGTCCACCGATGTCGGCATAGAGGCTCGACATGTCGCTCATCACGCCAAGCTTCACGGAAATCTGCGCTTGCGCCGTTCCGATGCCGGCGACGAACGCCGCGACTATTGCAAAGACCAGAGGCGCTCTCATGACGTCAACTCCCCAAATGGTTCTGTTTCGACACTATGGGACGAATTACACGCCCAAATAGGCATGCAGTTTCTCCATGTTCGCTTCGAGCTCGCCGTTCGGAATCATGTCGACGATGCGGCCATGTTCCATCAGATAATGCCGATCGGCGACCGTAGCGCCGAAGCGGAAGTTCTGCTCCACCAGCAGCACCGTAAAGCCAAGCTTCTTGAGCTCGCGCACGGTGCGGCCGATCTGCTCGACTATGACGGGGGCGAGCCCCTCGGTCGGCTCGTCGAGCAGCAGAAGTCGCGCGCCGGTGCGCAGAATGCGCGCGATCGCGAGCATCTGCTGCTCGCCGCCGGACAGTTTCGTGCCTTGGCTGCGCGAGCGCTCTCTGAGGTTGGGAAACAGCTCGTAGATACGCTCGATCGACAACCCGCCGGCACGGACCACCGGCGGCAAGGTCAAATTCTCGGCCACGTCGAGGCTGGCAAAAATGCCGCGCTCCTCGGGGCAAATGGCGATGCCCAGGCGGGCGATGCGATTGGACAGCAGCGAAATGGTCTCCTCGCCGTCGAACGCGATCGAGCCCGTGCGGTCGGTGACGATGCCCACGATCGATTTCATGGTCGTGGTCTTGCCGGCGCCGTTGCGGCCGAGCAAGGTCACGACCTCGCCGGGCAAGACGTCGAAGTCCACGCCATGGAGGATATGGGATTCGCCGTACCAGGCATTGAGACCCTTGACGGCAAGAAGCGGCGCCTCCGCCGCTACAGGTTCCGGCGCCCGCCGGGCGACAGCGGCCTCACGCATGACCCGCCCCCATATAGGCTTGGATCACGGCCGGGTCCTTGGACACCTCGGCATAGCTGCCCTCGGCCAACACCTCGCCGCGCGCCAGCACCGTGATGGTATGCGAGAGGTTCTCCACCACGCTCAGATTGTGCTCGACCATGAGGACGGTACGATTTTGCGAAGCGCGTTTGATCAGCTGTGCGATGCGGTCGATGTCCTCGTGGCCCATGCCCGCGGTCGGCTCATCGAGCAGCATCATCTCGGGCTCGAGCGCCAGAGTGGTAGCGATCTCGAGCGCGCGCTTGCGGCCATAGGAGAGCTCGACCGCCGGAGTCGACGCGAATTCGGCGAGTCCGACCGCATCGAGCAGCTCGTGCGCGCGTCCATTGTAGGCGTCGAGCGAACGCTCGGACCGCCAAAAATCGAACGAGCTGCCGCGACCGCGTTGCAGCGCAATGCGCACATTCTGCAGCGCCGTGAGGTGCGGGAACACCGCCGAGATCTGGAACGAGCGCACGAGCCCGAGGCGCGCGATATCCGCCGGCGCCGTCCGGGTGATCTCTCGCCGGTTGTAGATGATGCGGCCCGCCGTCGGTGTCAGAAACTTGGTGAGCAAGTTGAAGCACGTGGTCTTGCCGGCGCCGTTCGGCCCGATGAGCGCGTGAATCGTGCCACGCCGGATCCGAAGATTCACTCCGTTGACGGCGACGAAACCACGGAACTCCATGGTTAGATTTTCGGTTTCGAGGATGACATCCTCGACCATCGCTCGGCGCCTCCCTAAGCTTCTCGTACCGGTTGTCCGCCCCTGCTCTGACGCACTCCGGCCGCGCTTATTCCGACATCTTCTACACTATAAGAATCCGCAACCCACCGCGGCACATTGATCCATATCATATCAAGAGGTGCACTCGCTCGGATTCCGCCCCGGCTCCATAATGCGACGGCCAATCTCGCCTGCTCAAATAATGAACATCACGCCGCCGTCTCGATCGGGGCCCTGGCCGCACGTCCGCGCAATTCCGACTGCACCGCGCGGCGTCTCGGGCAGGCGCTGCCGCCGCCGGCGCGGATGATCAACACGCGGTGCATTGAATTCTTCAGGTAAGGCGCGCGCTCGCGGCACCTTACCGACTGCCGCCAAGCACGTCCCTCTGCTCGGCAAACAGCGCCTTCATCCAATCGATGACCGCGCGCACGCAGGCGGCGCGGCGCAGATCGCGGTGGACGATGATCCAGTATTCGGCGGCGATCTCTTGGATTGGCGGCGTCAGCCGCTCGAGCAGGGGATGCCCGTCGCCGACATAGCAGGGCAGCACGCCGCGGCCGGTCCCGGCGCGGATCGCTTCCAGATGCATCAGCATTGACGAGGCGCGCAGCGCGACCGGCGTTCCCGTCGCCTCGACCTGCCGCTGGACCCAGCGCGCGGGCGCATAGTGGGCTTGCTCGTCGGTATAGGTGACCCACGCAGCGGCATCCGCGCCGCGACGCCGGTAGACCGCACAGGCGAAGGTGCCTGCCTTGGAGGTGTAGAAGTCGCCGCTTTCCGGCGGCTGGTGACGCAACGCCATGTCGGCTTCGCGGCGCGCGAGGTTTGCCGTTTGTCGCGAGTCGACCAATTCCAGGGTGATGCCGGACGGAAGCGCCGTCGTGGTCGATCCCGACAGGCAGCGAGCCAGAAACCCGGCGGCACATTCGCCGGTCGATACCCGCACCGTGCCGCTCAGCACCGGCGAGGCCGCTGCGCGCCGCCGCTCCAGCGTAAGCACCGCATCCTCGACGCCTTCGGCCTCCGGGACCAGCCGCTCGCCGGCGGCGCTGAGGCGCAGCCCCTCGGGCAGGCGGTCGAACAAGCTCGGCCCGCCGAAAGTGGCCTCGAACGCGGCCAATCGGCGGGCGATGGTCGGTTGGCTCAGCCCAAGCGCCCGCCCGGCGGCACGCATCGAGCCCTGCCGAGCGACCGCGAGGAACACCCGGACATCGTCCCAGTCCATCGCCCCGCCCCCCGATCGTGGCGGGCGGGCTGCCGGCTCACGCCGCGTCTTGCTCCGCGCAATCGCCACTCTGTCCGGAGCAGCCATGACATCGCTCCTCTAGAGCCCGCTCGAGGTCTCGACGCCGGACGGTACCACCAATTTTGGTGCTACAAAAACGTTCCAGTGGCGAACGAAAACGGAGATCGCTGCAAATAAATTGTGGCGCTACGGTTCTCCTCCAGCCGTGACGCTTCGATGCCAGCAGCCGCCGACCCAGGAGCAAGAATGGACAGCAAGAAGCCCAGCATCGTCGACCTCAACGCGGAGGCCGCGAAGCTGACCATGTTCCGGCGGACCCCGCAGTCGACGGCGGCGGAGCGAAAGGGAAGCGTCGCGCAATTGGCGTCCTACCGCGATGGCCTGCTTCTCGCCATTAAAGCCTCGGGGAAGGACCATTGGGAACGGCATCTCACCGGCGACGAGCTGGTTCACATCCTCGACGGCAGTGCGACCCTGGAGATGGTCTGCGACGACGGGCCGCCCAAGTCGTTCGAGCTTCGCGCCGGAATGATCGCCGTCATTCCAAAGGGTGCCTGGCACCGCCTTCAGTCTCCGGAGGGCGCGACGCAATTGGCCGTGACGCCTTTTCCCGGCGAGACGATCGAGGTCGATGTCGACGATCCTCGGACGGTAGAGCCCAAGCTGGCATGAGCAGGAGAAATCAGCGATGGACACGCCAAGCATCGCCGTAGCCCCGGGAGGGGCGGCGAGACCGGCAACAGCATCATGATGTTCGAGAGGAGACCGTTCCAGCCGGGACAGAGAGCACGTTCCACTTGCATCGCGGCAGCGACGAGGTGGCCTATGTCCTCGGCGGCGAGGTCACCGTCAAGATCGGCGATCAGGTCACGGTCCGCGGCCCCGGTACCTGCGCCTTCATGCCACGTGGCGTGCCGCATGCCTGGAAGAGCACCGGCGCGGAGACCGGGCGCGTGCTGTTTCTCTATACGCCGGCCCGGGCAGGCGGGTTGATCGAAGAGCAGCAGCGGACTGGCCGCAAATTCGGATCGATGAATGAGCGCGAATTGGCAGACATACTACAGCGCCACGGCTGGGAGCTCCTCGGACCGTCGCCTTTGTAGCGCTCGTTTCTCTGGAGTTACGTGGCTACTGGTTACCGTGACGGTGCACTCAATTGGTGCGCCGGGATTCAAATATCAGACTTCATCCACTAGAACCCGTGCGCCCGACACGCCGCGGCGAGCAAGCTCGCCTCGCCGGGGGCGATGGGCTGGCCGTTGAAGAAGACCTGGTTGCCCTGGATCGCGATCAGGCCGACCACCGCCTCGAACTTGAAGAGCTTCGCGGTGTCGGGCACCCGGAACTTCTTCCTGAGATCGAGGGTCAGGAAGATCGGAAAGTTGTCCGCGGCGATCGGCGACGCGGTGTCGGGCAAATCAGCCGGCGCCACCGCATTGCCGTTGACGTCGACGCCGGGCGTATAGGCGACGCCCGCGTCGGGCACGTGCGCCACGACTTCCGCGCAGGCCTTGGACGACACCACGACGTGTCCGTCGGCGGAGACGCTGGCGCCTCCCGGCGGCGGTTGCGCGGGTCCTGGCGCGGCCGCCGCGGTTGCCGCCCAGAGCAGCGTCACGGCGCAGATCCCTGAGGGTCGAAGCATGGATGCAGTCTAACACAGGCCTTGGCCCGACTCGGGGCGCCGGCGCCAGACTGCGGCCGGCACGGGGTTCAGCCAGGGGGACATCCATGCTCGAGCGGTATTTCGGCCAGTGACCAGCTACATCGAGAGCGCGGCGGGCGTGCGCGCGGGCGGGCGGGCGCACGGGGCTGGTGGGCGTGGTGGTGGCCCTTCTGTTCCTCGTGAGCCTCTTCCTGTCGCCACTGGCGCAGACGGTGCCGGCCTACGCCACGGCCCCTGCCCTGCTCTTCGTCGGCCTCATGGCTCGCGGCCTATCGGAGATCGATTGGGAGGACGTGACAGAGTACGCGCCCGCGGTGGTGACGGCACTCGCCATGCCTTTCACCTTCTCGATCGCGAACGGCATCGCGCTGGGGTTCATCGCCTACGCCGCCGTGAAGCTGTTGTCCGGCCGCTTCGCCGAGGCCAAACCAGCGATTGTCGTACTGGCCGTTCTGTTCGTGGTGCGGTACGCAGTACTGCCTCAATAATGGAAATTCTGCAAAAAGAAGAACCAGATGCGTAAAAACTGCGTGACCCGCCGCACTTTCTTGCGTAGACTTCCATTCGATCAAAACGGCGCGCAATAAAGTTGCGCCTTGGCCCAAGTTTGGGGAGGAATGTGCCGCGAAGCGGTCGTTGGGGGACGAACCAAGGTCTGAAAAATAGGCAATCGGGACGGGAGAAAATCGGCAAGACCGGCAGCGGTCTTGCCCATTTTTTTGTGGATTTACCGCCCCAGGCGGGCCGATCGCCCCCGATGCCAGGGCGGATCCAGGGCCAGGATCTGCGTATAGACGGGGCAGCGCGCTACATGGGCGCCGCCGAGATAGCCGAGGCTCATCAGGAACTCGCCCACGATCTCCCCGCCGGTGAAGCGGAAGGTCTCCTTGAAGAGCTTGACCCACTGCGGCTTGGAAAGCGGGTGGTGCCCGTCGAGCCACGCCGCGAAGGAGCCATGCGCCTCCCGGATCGCCTGTAGCCGGCGGGCATTCTCGATCGCCGCCTCGACCTTGAGGCGGTTGCGGATGATGCCGGCGTCGCCGAGCAGCCGCTTCACGTCGCGCGCGCCGAAGCCCGCGACCGCGTCGACGTCGAACTCCCGATAGGCCTTCCGGAAGGCCGCACGCTTGTTGAGGATCGTGAGCCAGGAGAGCCCGGCCTGATTGATCTCGAGCACCAGCCGCTCGAACAGCACGCTGTCGTCCCGCGAGGGGAAGCCGTATTCGCGGTCATGATAGGGCCCATGGATCGGATGGGCGGGCGCCACATCGCAGTAGGTCGCGGTCATGTCGGGATTACCGGAAGCTCCAGATGTCGGACGAGACGATGAGATAGAGGATACCCCAGAGTACCGCCGCGACGCCCGTGGTGACGATGGCCTTGAGGCCGAGGCGCGGATTGGCCGGGGCGCCCGCGCGCCGGCCCATCTCGTCCTCCGCGGGTTGGATGCCCCAGGGCAGGATCGCGAAGATCACCACCCACCAGATCACGACATAAGAGGCGATGCCCGTGAACCAGTTCATCGCCGCTCATACCTGCTCGAGTTCGATGAGCGTACCGCAGAAATCCTTGGGATGCAGGAACAGCACGGGCTTCTCGTGGGCACCGAGCTTGGGCTCGCCGTCGCCGAGCACGCGGGCGCCCTCGGCCTTCAGCTTGTCGCGCGCCGCGCGGATGTCCGCGACCTCGTAGCAGAGATGATGCATCCCGCCCGCAGGATTGCGCTCGAGGAAGCCGCGCACTGGCGACTCCGGCCCCAGCGGCTCCAGCAGCTCGATCTTGGTGTTGGGCAGCGTCACGAACACGACCGTGACGCCATGGGCCGGCAGCGGCTGGGGCGCCGACACCGCGGCGCCCAGCATGTCGCGATAGAGCGCCGACGCCGCCGCCAAGCTCGGCACGACGATCGCCACGTGGTTGAGCCGTCCGATCATGGCATCGCCTCCATAGGTCACACGCGCACGACGTGAACGTCGGTCACCGGCCGCTTGCCACTGCTGGCCTTGAGCCGCCGGCGAACGGCGAGCCGCGCGGCCTCGCTGACCGCCGCGTCATCCCGCCGCTCCCGTGGACTCAGTCCCTCGACGGCGCGCCCGACATCGGCGCCCAGCGACGCGAGCTCCTCGGCGTCGGGATCGCCGACGCCTTGCAGGGTCACCCGGGGATCCGCGAGCAACGTGCCGTTGCGGTCGAGCACCACGGTCGCGACCGCCGCGCCATTGAAGGTGATGCGCTTGCGGTTCTTCCAGCTCTCGCTGTCGAGCGACACCAGCTGCTTGCCGTCGAGGGCGAGCCGGCCAGTCTGGACCTGACCCACCACGGCGGCCGGGAGCGGCCCCAGCCGCACCATGTCGCCGTTGAGCGCGAGGATCGCCTGCTGCACCTGGCAGGCCTCCGCGAGGCTCATGTGGGCGCGCAAATGGCGCGCCTCGCCGTGCACGGGCACCGCCACCTTCGGCCGAACCATCTGGTACATCCGCTGCAGCTCCTCCTGGGCGGGATGGCCGGACACGTGCACGAAATGGTCCTGCTCCGTCAGGATCTCGACGCCGAGGTGCGTGAGCTTGTTGTGCAGCCGGTTGATCGACCGCTCGTTGCCGGGGATGATGCGCGAAGAGAAGATCACGGCGTCTCCGGCCTCCAGCACGATGTGCGCGTGCTCGTCGTCGGCGATGCGCGAGAGCGCCGATCGCGGCTCGCCCTGGCTTCCCGTGCAGATCAGCAGCGCTTTGTCGCGAGGGAGATATCCGGCTTCCTCCTCGGTCAGGAACCGCGGCACGCCGTTCAGATAACCGGTTTCCCGCGCCGCCTGCTCGATCCGCCAGAGCGAGCGCCCGACCAGCGCCACCTGCCGATCATGCGCCGCCGCCGCGGCGGCGATCGACGTCAGCCGCGCCACGTTGCTGGCAAAGCACGCCACGGCAACGCGGTTGCGGCACTGGCCCACCAGCGTCTCGAGCGAGCGGCCGACCGCCGCCTCCGAGCCCGACACGCCGGGACGCAGAGCATTGGTGGAATCGCAGACCAGGGCGAGCACGCCCTCCTCGCCGAGGCGCCGCAAAGCCGCCTCGTCCGCCGTGGGTCCCACCAGCGGATCGGGGTCGAGCTTCCAATCGCCGGTATGGAGCACGGTGCCCACGGGCGTGCGCACCACCACCGCGTTCGGCTCGGGAATCGAATGCGTGAGCGTGATGAGCTCGAGCTCGAACGGGGCGATCGAGAACTTGCCCGACATGGGTATTTCCACGATGGGCACCGTGCTCTCGAGCTTCGTCTCCACCAGTTTCTGCCGCAGCAGGTTCGCGGTGAAGGGCGTCGCGTAGACCGTGGTCTTGAACCGCGGCCAGAGATACTGGATGGCGCCCAGATGATCCTCGTGGGCGTGGGTCACCACGATACCCACGAGCGCGTCCCGCCGCTCCTCGATGAAGGCGGGGTCCGGCATGATGACCTCGATCCCCGGCATGGTGTCGTCGGCGAAGGAGATGCCGCAATCGATCATCAGCCAGCGCCCGGCATACCCGTAGAGGCTCAGGTTCATTCCGATCTCGCCGGCGCCGCCCAGGGGCAGGAACACCAGCTCGTCGGGACGGTTCAGGGCCTCCGGCAACGCTCTCGTCTTGGGCGAGCTCACTTGGCGTTTCGGCGATAGATGATCCGGAGCCCCCAGAGCGTCAAGTCGGGATCGACGCGCTCGATGACGTCTGTCACGCCGTCGAAGACCGGCGCCAGCCCGCCGGTGGCGATGACGCCCATGGGCTCCCCGAATTCCCGCTTGATCCGGGTGACGATCCCTTCGATGAGGCCGACATAGCCCCAGTAGATCCCGGACTGCATGCAATCCACGGTGTTCTTGCCGATCGTCCGCTCCGTCCGCCGGATCCGGACGCTCGGCAGCTTCGCCGCGGCCATATGCAGGGCCGTCAGCGACAGGTTGACGCCCGGCGCGATCGCGCCGCCGCAGTAGTTGCCCGCGCGATCCACCACGTCGAAGGTCGTGGCGGTGCCGAAATCGACCACGATCAGCGGGCCCTTGTAGCGATCGTGCGCCGCCACCGTGTTGACCAGTCGGTCCGCCCCCACCTCCTCCGGCCGGTCCACCAGTGCCCGCGCGCCGATGTCGACGCCGTCATCGCCCACCATCAAGGGCTCGTTGTGGCAATAGCGCCGGCACAAGGTGAGGAGATTGAAATTAGCCTCCGGCACCACGCTACCGATGATCGCGCCGGTGAGCTGCTTGCGGCTCAGCTTCTCCAGCCCGAGCAAATGATCGAGCCACACGACGTACTCGTCGGCGGTGCGCTTGGGATCGGTCGACGCGCGCCATGAGCCGCGAAGCGCATCGCCGTCCCAGACCGCGAACACGGTGTTCGTGTTGTTGGCGTTGATGGCGAGCAGCTTGCCGCTCCGTCCGGTCATGCGGCGGCCGGGAAGATCTCGCCGGCGGAAATCCGCCGCGGGCCGGCTGCGGTCTCGACCAGCAGCACGCCGTCCCGGTCGAGGTCGACGAAGCGGCCGCTGAAGCTCTCGCGCGGCAACCGCACGCCCACGGTTCCGCCGAGTCCATAGGCGCGGGCCAGCCAAGCCCGCCGGATGGGTGCGAAACCCTCGCCGAGCCAGCGCGCCGTTTCCTCTCGAAACCCCGCGACGATGCCGCGCAGGAGATCCTCGATGCCGACCGGGCCGGCGCCCAGCGCCCCCAGAGACGTCGCGGGCCACGCGGTCTCGGCCGGATGGCTCGCGACGTTGACGCCGATTCCGGCCACCAGCCAGGCGAGGCTCCCGTCGTGCGCCGCGGAAGATTCGAGCAGGATGCCGGAGACCTTGCCGCCGTCCACCAGCACGTCGTTCGGCCACTTGTAGCGGAGGTCCCGGCCTGGCGGCAGTCGGGCAAAGACCGCCTCGCCCACCGCCAGCGCCGCCGCGAAGCCGAGCTGAGCCGCAGACGCCGCGGAGCACGTAGGACGCAAGATCAGGCTGACGTAGAGGTTGCCCGGCGGCGAGACGAAGGTACTGGCGCCGCGACCGCGGCCGGCGGACTGCTGGCGCGCCCACACCACGGTCCAGTCGTCCGCGCCCGCTTCGGCGAGCCGCTTGGCTTCGTCGTTGGTGCTGCCGAGCGTGTCGTAGCGCAGCAGGCGCAGGGACGGCTGCGACGAGCTCGGCATCATCCCGTGAAGAGCGTCGCCGCCGCCGCGGCCGCGCTGTCCGCGAGCGGCGCCGGATAGACGAAGAACAGCAGCACCAGGACCGCCGCGATCGCGAGCACCGTGCCCACCACGGGGTTCACGGGCCGATCGAACGCGGGCGCGGGCTCGTCGAAATACATGACCTTCACGATCCGCACGTAGTAGTAGGCGCCGACCACGCTGGCGAGCACGCCGATCACCGCGAGACCGTAGAACCCGGCATCGATGGCCGCGAGAAAGATGTAGAACTTGGCGAGGAAGCCGGCCAGCGGCGGGATGCCCGCGAGGGAGAACATGAAGATGCCCATCGCCAGCGCGAGCCCCGGCTGTGTGCGCGCGAGCCCGCTGAGGTCGGGAATGTCCTCGACCATGCGGCCCTGCCGGCGCATGCACAGGATGCAACCGAAGGCGCCGATGGTCATCAGCGCATAGATCGCCATATAGAACAGGATCCCGCGCACGCCCGCGTCGCCGCCGGTGGCGAGCCCGATGAGCGCGTAGCCGACGTTGGCGATCGAGCTGTAGGCCATCAGGCGCTTGATGTTCTGCTGATTGATCGCGGCGAGCGCCCCCAGGACCATCGAGGCGACGGAGATCGCCCAGATCACCTGCCACCAGTCGCCGAACAAATGGCCGAAGGGATCCACCATGACGCGCACGAAGAGCGCCACCGCGGCGGTCTTGGGCGCGACCGAGAAGAACGCCGTCACCGGCGTAGGCGCGCCCTCGTAGACGTCGGGCGTCCACATATGGAACGGCACCGCCGAGACCTTGAACGCAAGGCCCACCACGATGAAGACGATGCCGAACAGGAGCCCGATCGAGCGCGCCCCGCCGCTCTGGAAGGCGTGCTGCAGCGCCTCGAAGCCGGTGGCGCCGGCGAAGCCATAGACCATTGACGCTCCGAACAGCAGCATGCCCGAGGCGAGCGCACCGAGGACGAAATACTTGAGGCCCGCCTCGGTCGAGCGCACGGAATCCCGGTCGAAGCTCGCGACCACGTAAAGCGCGAGGCTCTGCAGCTCGAGCCCGACGTAGAGCGATATCAGGTCGTAGGCCGAGATCATCATCATCATGCCGGCGGTGGCGAGCACGATGAGGACCGGGAACTCGAAGCGCGCGATGCCTTGGCGCTGGTTGTAATCGAGCGCCAGCAGTATGGAGAGAGCCGAGCCGACGAGCGAGATGATCTTCATGAAGGCGCCGAAGCCGTCGGTGATGAACATGCCGTTGAGAGCGACCTGGCGCGCGACGCCGAACTTCAGCACCAGGACGATCGCGATCACGATGGCGGCGACCGAGAGCCAGGACACCAGCGTCGCGCTGCGCTCTCCTCGGAACACGCCCAGCATCAGCAGCGCCAGCGCCGACGTCCC
Source organism: Allostellaceae bacterium (assembly GCA_035604335.1). Taxonomy (GTDB): domain Bacteria; phylum Pseudomonadota; class Alphaproteobacteria; order ATCC43930; family CGMCC-115725; genus DASZHJ01. Next base: position 20,870 of record DATNIT010000273.1, read on the forward strand.
GAGAAAAATCTCGGGCAACGCGGGAAGGAAACTGGGCAAGGCGGCGACGGGCATTTCTTTTGTCTCCTGTCCCGGCCTAGCGCTCGGCCAAGTGCGGCGCCGGCGCGAGGCTCGCCGCCGCAGGCACGCGCTCGATCACGCGCTGGAGCGCCGGCTGCATCGGCTTCAGGAACGAGTTGGGATAGATGCCCATCCAGAGCACCACCGCGATCATCGGCGCGAACACCAGGATCTCGCGCCAATGCAGATCGACCATCTTGCGCACGTCCTCGCGCGTGATCTTCTCGAAGATGACGCGGCGATAGAGATAGAGCATGTAGGCGGCGCTCAGGATGATGCCGGTGGTCGCCAGAAAGACGACCCAGGTGCTGGCCCGGCTGGTCTGCCCGGCCTCGAAGGCGCCCACCAGCGCCAGGAACTCGCCGACGAAGCCGCTGGTTCCGGGGAGGCCCACCGAGGCGAGCGTGAACACCATGAAGCAAAACGCGTATTTCGGCATGTTGTGGACCAGGCCGCCGTAGCGCGCGATCTCCCGGGTGTGCAAGCGGTCGTAGACCACGCCGACGCAGAGGAAGAGCGCCGCCGAGACCACGCCGTGGCTGAGCATCTGGATCATCGCGCCCTGGAGCCCCTCCGCCGTCACCGTGAAGATTCCGAGGGTGACGATGCCCATGTGCGCCACCGACGAATAAGCGATGAGCTTCTTCATGTCGTCCTGGGCGAGCGCCACCAGGGACGTGTAGATGATCGCGACGACGCTGAGCCCGAACACCAGCGGGGCGAACGTCTCGGAAGCGTCCGGCATCATCGGCAGCGAGAAGCGGATGAAGCCGTAACCGCCCATCTTCAGGAGCACGCCCGCCAGGATGACCGAGCCCGCGGTGGGCGCCTCGACGTGGGCGTCCGGCAGCCAGGTGTGCACCGGCCACATCGGCACCTTGACCGCGAAGGAGGCGAAGAAGGCGAGCCACAGCCAATTCTGGAGATGGGACGGGAAGTTGTAGGCCAGCGCCTCAGTGATGTCGGTGGTGCCGGTGGCGAAATAGATCGCCAGGATCGCCAGCAGCATCAGCACCGAGCCCAACAGCGTGTAGAGGAAGAACTTGAAGGCGGAATAGACGCGGCGCGGCCCACCCCACACGCCGATGATGAGGAACATCGGGATCAGCACGCCCTCGAAGAACATGTAGAACACGACGAAATCGAGCGCGCAGAACGTGCCGACCATCATCGTCTCGAGCACCAGGAAGGCGATCATGTATTCCCGCACCCGCTTGGTGACGGCGACCCAGCTCGCCACCACGCAGATCGGCGTCAGGAATGTGGAGAGCAGCACGAAGAACAACGAGATGCCGTCGACGCCCATGCGGTAGGCGATGTTGAAATCGGGCAGCCAGTCGGCCTTTTCC
>DATNIT010000274.1:0-10870 GCA_035604335.1 Allostellaceae bacterium
CGCCGGCGGGACCACCACCATCGCCGCCGCCAACGTGACGCTCCAAGGCAGCAACAGCGCCCATGGGGGCTTCGCCCAGATCGGCTTCGCCGGGGCCGGCGCCACCGGCGCCGTCACGGTCGCGACCAGCGGCGATGTGACCCTCGCCGCCGGCACCGCCGGCTGCGTCGCATCCTGCATCGGCGCGCCCTTCGCGCAGATCGGCCATGGCGGGTTTCAGACCATCGGCAGCGAGAGCGGCGCCATCACCGTGACCGCGGGCGGCGACGTGACCCTGACCGCGGCCGGCGCGCCTAACGCTTACGCCCAGATCGGCCATGGCGGCGCCTTCGCGAACGCTTTCGCGTCCCTGGGTGCGGCGGCGGTCTTCGCCGATAATGGCGCCATCGACGTGACGGGGAATGTCGTGACGCTGGCCGCCGGGTCCGGCTCCGGCGCCTATGCCCAGATCGGCCACGGCGGGCTCGACGCCAGTTTCGGCGCGCACGCGGGCTCGCTGACCTATAGCGGCGACATCGCCGTGATGGCGACCGGCGCGCTGAGCCTCGTAGGGGGCGGTAGCGACGCCTATGCGCAGATCGGCAACGGCGGCGCCTACAGTGACCGGGTAGCGGCGGCGACGATCGCCGATACGGGCGCCATCACCGTGGCGGGCACTATGGTAGCCCTTGCCGCCGGCGTCGGTGCCGATGCCTATGCGCAGATCGGGAACGGCGGGTTCGAGGCCGCGTCGAGCTCGTTTGCGGCGTCGTCGACCTTCAGCGGCGACATCAGCGTAACGGCGACCGGCACGCTGACCCTCACTGGGGCCGGTTCCAATTCCTATGCGCAGATCGGCAATGGCGGCGATGCGACCAATTTGGACGCACTCCTCACCGGCGGCGCGATCACCGATTCCGGCAATCTCATCGTCTTGATCGGCACCTCCACGTCCAGCGGGGCGCTGTTTATGAGGGGCGACGCTTTCGCACAAATCGGCAACGGCGGATGGACGGACAATGATGGCGCGGTCGGCGCGAGCGGCATGAGCGCATCGGGCGCGATCACGGTGACGATCAATGGCGCGTTGGGAAGCGCGTCGCTCAACGGCGGCGACACCGGCGCCTTCGCCTACGCGCAGATCGGCAATGGCGACGCCGGGCATGCTAGCGTCGGCGACGCGAGCGGCGACATCTTAATCACCGTCGCCTCGCCGATAGCGCTGAACAGCGGCACGGCTGGCCTCGCATGGATCGGGAATGCGACTGGCCAAGGCGTCGTGTCCGGCGTCACTTCCTTGCACGACACGCCGCCGCCGTCGCCGTCGCCGTCGCCGTCGCCGCCGTCGCCGCCCGTGCTCTCGGACGCGCAAGCGGCTGCGCAAATGGCGCTCCTAACGGGGAACACCTCGTCGTCATCGGCCGACACGACGGGCCTGACGACGGCGCCCACGGGCCCCACGAATGAGCCCGCGAGTAGCGCGAGCGGCGCTGCGCCCAGCAGCACGACTGTGGGCCCGCTCGAAGCGATGACCAACACGCAGTCGTCTCCTGATGCCGGTGTGGGGAACGGAGCGGCTCACGAGGGAGAGGATCTCTCCTCCGGCATTTTCTCTTCCCTTGCCGGCGAGCCCGGCGTTCCGCGCAATGGTCGCTGGTCGACTCGCTGCACCAATACAAATACATTCGTATGCGAGATGCTGCCTGAGCCGAGGCCCACCGACACGCCGCAAAGCGTGCAGCCGATTGAGCTCACATATTCCAACTGGGGCAACGAGGCCTACTGGCAATGAGGCTCAGCCTCCTACGGTCTCTCGCTGCAGCGGCGCTGAGCTTGTTCCTCGGCGGCCCGTTGGGGCACGCGGCGTCGCCGGAGGATGCGCCGCTCGGCCAGACACTTGCCGGCGAGACGTGCCGGTGGAACAAGCCTCCCGTAATACAGCTTACGGCGGGTAAGCCCCAAGATCTCACCATTGCTTGCGGCAACGAGGCCGCGAACACCGGCAAGCTATGGGTGATGAAGCTGCCGGAAGCGCTACCCGAAAATGGGCCAACGCGAGAAGCGGCGATCCTTGTTGTCGCCCGCTCCGCGCCGGGCGCGCTTGGCGGCGCGGTGCCAAGCCAATGCGAGCAGGGTCAGGCCCTGACGCCCGAGCGCGACAATCTGCTCTTCTTTTGCGTGCTGCAAAGCGTCGGCTGGCCGCGAATCGCGCTTGTGACAGTGGCCGGCGGCGCGGTCTACGAGGCCGAAGGCTTGCCGGCGCTGCTGCCTGTGCTGCAAGCGGCAATCGCGTCACTTGCCAACCGGCCGGTCTCCGCCGCAGAGACAGAGGCGGCAATTAGGCTGGTCGAAGGGAAATTCCCGGGGACCGTAGCGCGCGACGGGGGTGCCGACGTCGCGGCCTACAAGACGCTCGCCGAGCTCGGGCGAGCCAATGCCGCCGCGCGCAACTATGCCGCCGCTGAGGCGGCCTATCGGCGCGCGCTCGCGATCCAATCTCAGCTCTTCGGCGACAATGGGATTGGTGCAGGCGAAATTCTGATGGAGCTCGCGCTTCAGGTCAGCAATCAGGGGCGTTTCAACGAAGCCGCTGGCTTATTCCGCCGCGCAGAGCCGATTGTCAATGCTTCGTCTGAGGTAGCCGCGCGCGCGCGGCTTGCCTCATACCAGGCGCTCGATGCGGCGAACCAGCGCCATTTCGCTGATGCGCTGAAATATGCGCGCGCGGCAACGCAAATGCGGCGAGCCGAACTTAAGGGCTTCGTGTCGGGCAACGATAGAACTTCGGCGCCATCCGTGTGGAATCGCGGCGAGCTAACGGTCAGCCTTCGCATTGAGGCGGCGATGGCGCTACGCCTCGGCGACATGTCGACGGCCCTTGCTGCGGCGACGGAGGCGCTCCAGATCATCAATGATGAACCGAGTCTGCCGCTCTGGTGGCGACCGGAAGCTGTGGCAATGATGGCGGAGATTGACGCACGCAGCGAACGCGTCGTTCCTGCCGAACGAGAATTCCGCGAGTCGGTGGCAATGGAGCAAAAGCTCTTCGGCGATACCGCGCCGACCGCCTTCGGCGAGCTGCGGCTTGGACAATTCTATACCGATCAGCAGCTCTATCCTGCTGCAGTCGCCGCGTTTCGTCCCGCCTTCGCCATTCTCGCCCGCGACGAGGTAGCTCGCGCAACCATCATCCCCGACCAGATTATCCCCTTTCTCACCGCCGCGGCGGTGGTAGCGGAGCGCGATCAGGGCGAGCGCGCCAAGCTCGAGGCCGAGGCTTTTCGCGCAAGCCAGCTGATCGGCTCCACGGTCGAGGGCCAGACGATCGCCCGCGCGGCCGCCCGGCGCGCCGCCGACACTCCGGCGCTGGCGGATCTTCTTCGCGATACGGCCGAGGCGCAGCGCCACCGCGATGCGCTTCGCATCGCGGTGGCGGCGGAGACGGCGAAGCCCGACGCCCGGCGCGACCCAGCGCGCGAGAGCAGGCTGGTCGCGGAGATGAAGGCGGCATCCGACCTTTACGCCCAGTTGTCGCAGCGCGTTCGGCTCGAATACCCCGACTACGCCACCTTGTCCGATCCCGGTCCTGCGGAGCTTGCCGATGTCCAGAAGCAGCTTCAGCCGGGCGAAGCCTATCTTTCCTACATCGTCGGCAACAGCGGCGCGTTCGCGCTTCTCGTCACCGCTGACGCTCTGACGATGCGGCCGCTCGAGACGACGCAGCCGGCGCTCGAAAAGGACGTGGCCGAACTGCGCAGCGCCTTCGTGCCGCGGCTCGGCCGGCTGCAGGATTTCGATGCTGCGTCGTCATACGAGTTGTACCGGCGCATTCTCGGGCCGCTGGAGCCGATGCTGCGCGGGATCGACCGTCTCGTGGTGGAGCCGAGCGGCGCGCTCGCGAGCCTGCCGCTGTCCCTGCTGGTGACCGCGCGCCCGAACGCAGGGGCCGAAACGGCGTGGCTGGTGCGGCGCGTGGCGATCAGCCAGATTCCTTCCGCCCGCGCCTTTCTCGCGCTGCGCGATGTCGCGGCGCGCCGGCAGCCGGCGCAGAAGCCCATTCTCGCGGTCGCGGATCCCGACTTCACTGGCGCCGCGCCTCGACCGGATGCCTCCGGTCCGAGCGCGCTCGGCGTCCTCGCCGGACGCTGCCGCGAGAACGGTCCGATACCGGCGGAGCTGATCCGCGCCTTGTCGCCGCTGAAGGAGACGGCGGTGGAGGTCAAAACCATTGCCCATCTCCTCGGCGGCGGCGACGAGGACCTGTTGCTCGGTGCCAATGCCACCGAACTCAATCTCCGCGCCCGGACTATCGACCAGTATCGGGTGCTCTATTTCGCGACCCACGGGCTGCTGCCCGGCGAGCTCCATTGCCAGGCCGAGCCGAGCCTGGTCCTGTCGCCGCCGGCGACACCGGCACGCTCCACGGATGACGACGGACTGCTAGAGGCGAGCGAGATCGCCGCGATGAAGGTCAATGCCGACCTCGTCGTACTGTCGGCCTGCAACACGGCGGAAGGGGGCGAGCATTTCGGCGGCGAGGCCTTGTCGGGGCTCGCCGACGCCTTCTTCACGTCGGGAGCGCGCGCTGTGCTCGCCAGCCACTGGGAAGTGCCGTCGCTGGCGACGGTGAAGCTGATGACCGGGTTGTTCGAGATCAAAGCGCGCGACCCGGGTTCCGGGCTCGCGCAGTCGCTGCGCCAGTCGCAGCTCGCGCTGATGGCGCAGCCGGCCACGTCCCATCCTTATTTTTGGGCGGCGTTCTCGCTCATCGGCGATGCCGGGTCGATCGACCGGGCCGCGGCCGCGCCGCCGACGCCATCGAAGGAACAAACCGCACGGGGGCAGATATGAGTGTGAGCGCACACTGCGGGGTTGCCCTCCTCGTCCTCGGTCTGGCGTGGCTTCCGGCGCGGGCCGGCGCGGAAGAGATGGTGGTCGTCGCCGCGCGCGGCATCGCCCTCCATCCGGGCGAGAAGATCGATTCGGCGAAGCCGCTCGTGCTCGTCGAAGGGCAGCACGTGACCCTCATCGCCGTCAATGGTGTGACGCTCAAGCTGAGCGGTCCTTATGACAAGACGCCCGCCGCCGCCTCAGGCGGAAGCGACTTGTCGACCGCCTTGAACGCGCTCGTCACGCAGCAGCAGGCGCGCACGGTCGAAGTCGGCGCGACGCGCGCGGGATCGGCGGTGGCGCGTCTTCCCGATCCGTGGGTGCTTGACATCAGCCGCAGCGGAAACGTCTGCCTGCCCAACGGAGCGCCGGCCGTGTTCTGGCGCCCCGCGACCGTGCGGACGCCGACCGTGGTGATCACGGCGGCCGACCGGAGCTGGATAGCGGAACTGAACTGGCCCGAGGCATCGGATCGCCTCGTCATGCCGATCTCGTCGGCGATCCGCGGCGATGCGATCTATTACGTATCATTCGACGGGTCTGAGGAAGCCGCGGTGACGGTGAATCTTGTGCCGTCCGACCTCCCCAGCGTGCCGATGGAGGCCGCGTGGCTCGCGCATCAAGGATGCGAGGCGCAAGCGGAGGCATTGCTGCGAACGCAGCGATGACCGCCGAGGCGATCGCGCATCGTCCGCAGCGGATACGCTCGCAGACATTGCGTCAGGCGCTCATCCCGTTCATCGTCGCGTTCGCGGCGACGGTTGTGGCCACGCTCGGCGTCGACCACATCGCGTTCCTCACCAACGCGAACCGCTTTCTCGGCGATTGGGAGACCGCGGCTCTGCCGGGCTCCGAGCCGCAAAGCGCCGATATCGTGATCGTCGGCATTACCGAGGACACGCTCAAGCAATTTCCCTATCGCTCGCCGATTGACCGGCAATACCTGGCGGATCTCTTGAAGACGCTCGCCGCGCGCGGGCCGCGCGCGATCGGCCTCGACGTGCTGTTCGATCAGCCGACCGAGCCGGCCAAGGACGAACGTCTGCGCGAGACGCTGCGCGAGCTGATCGTTCCGCTCTTAGTTAGCTACACCGACAACGCCGGCGTCGTCTCGGAGGAGCAGCGGGCCTATCTCGACGATTTCGTGCCGCCGCGCGAGCGCGCCCTCGCGACCCTCGCAACCGACCAATTCGACACGGCGCGTTGGGTCTATCCGGGCCACGCCGCTGCCGACGGACACTACGTTCCGGGCTTCGCGCGCGCCTTGGCGGCCGCGGCAGGGGTCGAGACGCCGGCGACGCTCGTCGAAATCGCCTGGCATGGCCGCCCGTCGCTTGACGTGCCGGCGTTCCGCGAATACGCGGCCGACCTCGTCGCGGCGCTCCCTGCGGACTGGTTCAAGAACAAGATCATCCTCATTGGCACCGACCTCACCTTGACGGACCGCCACCGCACGCCGTTTGCGACGGTGTTCGAAGGCGATCAGGGCATGATGCCGGGCGTGTTCATCCATGCGCACGGTCTCGCGCAGTTCCTCGAAGGGCGGCATTCCCCGTCAGTCGGCTGGTGGCGCAATCTCCTGATCGTGTTCTGCTGTGCCGCTATCGGCGCCATGCTTCCGGCCTTCGGCGGCTCGATGGTGGTCAGGATCGGCGCCGGGACAGTGGTCCTGGTGGCGCTCTGGATCGGAGCGGGCGCGATCTTTCATTATCAGGGCGCGATGATCGGGCTCATCGCTCCGACCATGTCGCTGGCGATCGCGCATTGGGCAATGGAGGCGCTGAGCGGCCGCGAGGCGCGGCAGCAGCGCGAGTTCATCACCGGCGCCTTCGGCCGCTACGTCTCGCCGAAGGTTGTCGACGCACTGATCCGCGACCCGAGCCGGATGTCGCTCGAGGGCGAACGCCGCGTCATGTCCTTTCTTTTCACCGATCTCGCGAACTTCACGACCCTGTCCGAGGCGCTCGAGTCGCGCGAGCTCGCACGCACGCTGAACGACTATTTCAGCGGCCTCACCGACATCGTGCTGAAGTACGACGGCACGATCTGCAAATATGAGGGCGACGCGATCTTCGTGATCTTCAATGCGCCGGTGGACCAGCACGACCACGCCGAGCGCGCCGTTCGCTGCGCCCTCGAGATCGACCGGTTCGCAGATCGCTTCAGCGCCGAGAAGAAGGCGCAAGGCGTGCCGTTCGGCCATACGCGCATCGGCATCCACACGGGCGCGGCGGTGGTCGGCAATTTCGGCTCGTGGACGCGCTTCGACTACAGCGCCATCGGCGATGCGGTCAACACGGCGGCGCGCCTCGAAGGCGTCAACAAGCAGTTCGGGACGCGCATCTGCGTCAGCGAGGCGACGCGCGAGGGGTGCCCCGGGATCGCGTTCCGGCCCCTGGGCGCGGTCGTCGTCAAGGGCAAGACCAAGGGCATCGGCGTGTGGGAGCCGCTGCACGAAGACGACCCGCGCCAGGATTTCCTGGCGCGCTACGGCTCGGCCTTCGCCCTGCTCGAGGCGAGCGCGCCTGAGGCCGAGGCACTGTTCGCCGCGCTCAAGCGCGAGGCGCCGGACGATCAGTGCGTCGAGCTTTACCTCACGCGGCTGTTCCGCGGTGAGCTTGGCTCCGAGATCGTCCTGACCGAAAAGTGAGTGCGCCGGATGAGGCCAGCTTGTCCGACCGTCGGAAAATTTTACAGCGCCGTTCGAGCGTGGCGGACAAGCCATTGAAATTGATTATTCTTTGAATTTGGTCCGTTTATTGCGTCCCGCTCTCAATGCCGGCATTATCCGCGGATCTCGGTGCGAAATGTGAGACGCCTCAACTATCGACGTGTTGGTGGGAGGAAGTTGCAGCCATGAAATCAGCGATCCTTGCCCTTTCGGTGTCAGTGGCGGTCGTCGCTGGTCCCGCATTGGCCGGTAACTGTACGTCAGGTGGGACCTATCAGCAGTTAAATACACAAGGCCTAGTGTCGACCCTCGTTGAGGGTAAAACGGCCTGCGTTCCCAACGGCGGCCCGCCCTGGAGAAATCAGGAAGCGCATTCGGCCGGCGGCCTAACCGATTACAAGCTGGGCCCTAGTGACCCGGTTGACCCGACCGATCCGCTAGGAACGACGGGAACCTACTCGATCAGTAGTTCGGGCATGATTACGTATACCTACAGCGCGGGTGTGCAGTTTCAATATTCGGTCTTTGAGGACTCAGCGCTACAAACTGGCCCAAATATTTTGGTCGATTATTGCCCCGGTGGCGCCCCGCCAGCGCTTCCGGTCCTATTCGAACCCGGTACCGGCCACCCCTGCTGATGAAGGCAACACCGTTTTCGGCGGTGAGTTCGGTTCGAAGACAGCAAGCGTCGCAGCCGGATCGTGCGCGCCGCCGGCCTCGTCACTTGTGGATCGCGTCGTAAGGCGCCATTCTTGGATGGCGTGTTCGATTCTTAGAGTATCGGCTGAAGCCGCGCTCGAGAGCGTCAACATTGCGTGGCGCGAGGTTGCGCGGCATTGAGACCTCGTCGGTGTGTACGCGGCGATGACGGCGACACAGGCTCTCCGGCGGCTATCGCCTGTTAGACTAGCGCAATAGTTCCGTGCGGGGCCAAAATGGTTGCGAATGAGCGTCGCCCTGGAAGGAGAAGCACGATATGCGCTGGCCTATCGCTTTCATCACCGCGTTCGCGGTGCTCCAGATCCTTTCTCCCGCAATGCCTGCGTCCGCGCAGGTGAGCGAGAAGGGGCCAACGGCGCCGACCATCCGGCCCACCGGCGAGCCGCGATTGCCTCCGGGCCCGCCGACCCTCCAGGGGTCATCGGATCTGATCGCGTCGTCATCGGCCAATGAGCATGGAACCTACGTCTGGATCGTCGGTCCGATCGAGCACATCGTCGTGCTGTGCGAGAAGACCGACATTACCAAGGAGCTGACCTGTACCACACATCGCTTGCCCTGAATTAGAGCAGCTTGCTGAAAAAACCCTCGCTCTGGGCTGCATGATGTGATTCGCTGCCCATGGTGGTAGGACAGAGCGAGCGATGCGCTGTAGTGACGAGTGGACGGAAGGAATGTTCTCGTACGTGCGCCCGCAGCTGCTTCTCGGGCGGAACCGACGTTGCCCGGCGGCGACTAAGATTTTCGGATTGCCCTTTCTTGAATCGCGTATCAACCGGCGGTCTTCCGTAACCGACCGTACAAGCGCGATCATCATCTTTGGATATGAGAGGCGAACTTCGTGCGCTTCCTCGAGGACGGCAGCATTGAGAAGGGTTAGCGGTCGAGTAGCTCAGCCATTCGGCTTTCGCCCTCACAGATCCGGGCATGCGGCTTTCCCGCACCCGGCTCTTCCCAAGGATAACCCGCGGCATGCTATTACGCGCCGTCCAGGGATGAGTGATCTGCGGTACGCGCAGAGGGAAGCGCGCGGTCAGAGCGTCGAACATCTCCCAACTCATGCGTCGGCTTGTCTGGCGCCGCCGCCGGAGGCAGTTGAACCAGATGCGCCGAACCTCTTGTCGGAAGCCGTTGAGCGCCCGGTAATTGTGCGGCATGGCGTAGTAGCCGTAGTGCCCGCGCAGGACGCTGGCGTCCCAACGATGCTGCTCGGCCAACGGCGCGTGCATGACCCGCCACACCTCCTGGCGCAGCGCCTTCAGCTTGCGCGTCAGGCGCTTGCTCTGTGTCGTGTGCTTCACGATGTACCGGCCATCCCGCGTCCACCCGCAGTAGTGGGTGAAGCCCAGCAAGGTGAAGGTCTCAGGGTGCCGCTCGCCGCATTGCCGTCGGGTCAGGGCCGGCAATCGGCTGAACTCGATCGGTCGCGTCTTGTCCTCATGGAGCGACAGACCGAATTTGGCCAGTCGTTCCTTGAGGTCGGCCATCATCCGCCGCGCATCGACCACACTCTCGAAGCCCACCACGAAGTCGTCGGCATAGCGCACGATCGAGCCCCGACCGCGCGCATGTCGGCGGCGCCATTGATGGACCCAAAGATCGAGTCCGTAATGCAGGAAGATATTGGCCAGGAGCGGACTGATGCCCGCTCCTTGCGGCATTCCCCTGTCCGTCTCGTGCCACTCATCGCTCTCGAGGATGCCGGCCTCGAGCCACTGCCGGATTAGCCGCAGCACTCGGGGATCGGCGATCCTGTGCGCCACCATTCGCAACAGCCACTCGTGGTCACCCCTGGACCCCACGAGCGGCCTCATGCGGGTGACTTCCGGGAAGAGCCGGGTGCGGGAAAGCCGCCTGCCCGGATCTGTGAGGGCGAAGCCGAATGGCCGAGCTACTCGACCACGACCTCAGGAGATTACGCCGCCTTCAAATTCCAAGCACTGCCGCGACACGACCCTGCTCCAAATGGAAAGTGAAGGGCGGCCATTGACGCGCCAGACACTTGCCGGCGGAAGCGCTCGGCGACGAGAACACGAAAATCAAGAAGCTGCCGACCGACGCGATCCTCGACGACGCCACAGCGAGGGACCCGTTGTCAGAAATTGGGATCCGTCAACTGCGTGGCTCGCCTTGGTCTTCCGGTTGCTTGGCAGCCACAACTCTGAGCAGCGGTTTCGCCGGCTTTCGAGGCGGAGAGTCTAGGATGATCCCCGCTTCGCGGAGCTTTTTGTCCACGACCTCGTTTATCAGAGCGGCCATGTGCGCGTTTGCTAAATCCGCATCAAGCAATTGCAGTATTTTGGCTTGCTCCATTTTCGGCGCTCATAGCCCCGTTGGCGACAAGCGTGTGAACAGAAAACGGGGAGTCTTCCTCGACGATTGATGGTGAACCGCCTCCGACAAATCGCGCAGCGGAGGGTCTTTGGGCGTTTTCCTCGGCCAATCAAAAATCCCAAACGTCCCTTGTCCGTAAGCGGTGTTACGCGGCCCTTTTGGCTTGGTGAGCCGCGGCCCAGTTCCACGGAAGCAACTCGTCGAGGCGATTGATCGGGTGACCTTCGACGAGGCGGGCGAAGATGTCGGCGAGATAGGCTATGGGATCGACGCCGT
>DATNIT010000275.1:0-9707 GCA_035604335.1 Allostellaceae bacterium
TTCTCGGGTAGGAACATCGGCGGCATTCTGAACAGCTCTTGCTGCGGCTTGATCGAGGTGATCGCCATCCAGAGCAGCGGGAATATCGTCGCGAGGACGACGGTCCACGCCACGATGGTCGCGCCGACCGACTTCGTGCCGTGCTCGGTCACGTCTGCTCCTTCTCATGGCCCACGCGGCTCAAGTACAGAGCCATGAACGTGAGCAGCACGAGCAGCATGCCGATCGCGTAGGTCGACGCCGTTCCCATCGCATTGAGGCCAAACGCCTGTTTGTAGACGAGCAGCGGCAGAGTCTGGGTCGAGGTCACGGGGCCGCCGCCGGTCAGCAGATAGATGAGGTCGAACTCCTTGAAGTCCCAGATCGTCCGCAGCAGGACGATCACCACGAGCACCTCGCGCAGCTGAGGCAGCGTCACGTCCCAGAAGCGCCCCCAGACGCCCGCGCCGTCGATGGTGGCGGCTTCATAGAGCTGCGGCGGGATGGTCTGCAGGCGGGCGAGGACCGCGATCACCACGAACGGGAAGTATTTCCACGCCCCGATCAGGATGACGCTCGCCATCGCGTTGGGCATGCGCCCCAACCAGTCGACGGGCAGGTCGACCACGCCGGCCTGCAGCAGGACGTGATTCAAGATTCCATAGACGTCGTTGAACATCCAACGCCAGACCAGGACCGCGACCACCGTCGACACGAAATAGGGAAACAAGACCAGGCTGCGGGCCAAGGATCGGAACCAGATGTTCTGATTGAGCAGCAGAGCCGTGCCGACGCCAAATACGACCTGCAGGGTCAGCGTGCCCACCGTCCAGATCACGTTCGTCTGCAGCGTCGTCCAGAACTCGCCGGAGCCGAACATCTGCCGGAAGTTATCGAGCCCCACCCAGTGCCCCTGAAGGGTCGGCGTATAGATCGAGAACAGCGACAGGTAGATCGCGTAGATCAGGGGATAGACGATGACGGCGCAGAACACGAGGATCGTCGGCGCGATGAGTAGCATGCCCAGCAGGGCGTATTGACGCTGAAGGCTGAACGTCCGCGCCCTGGTCGGGCCGCCGAGAACTGCCACCGTCATTTGGCCTAGACCTGCTCCTCTCCGCTACCCATCGTCCGCCGGCACCGGGCTTTAGCCCATGCGGCTCCGAGCCCCCGCCGCGCATTGCCGCGGCGGGGGAACTGGAGCGGATCAGCTCTTCATGATCGCTTCGAGCTTCTTGGCGGTATCGCCGATCACCGTCTTCGCGTTCTCGTTATTGAGCGCGACTCGCTGCACCATCTCGGAGAGCGCCTCGCTCGCGATGATGTCGACCGACTTGGTGTTCGGCTTGTGCTTCGCGCTCTCGAAGCCGAGGTTGTAGCCGGCAGCAGCCGAGACCGTCATCAGCTCGACCTCCTTCGGATACTTCTTGATGATGGGATCGGCCAAGTAGGTCGGGTTCTCGCCGATGGTCTTGAGCACCGGCAGCACGTGACCGGGTGCCGCGAGAAGCTGCTTGATGTAGCCCTCGGGCTCGAACAGGAACGCCGAGAACTTCTTCGCCAAGTCGAGGTTCTTCGTGCCCTTCGGGATGAACACGCTCGGGAAGTCGTTGACGGACGCCTGCGGCACATCCTTGGAGATGGTCGGATAGAGCGTGCAGGTGATTTTGTCGGCGATGGAGGGATTCTGGCTGTTCACGTTCGCGAGCACGCGTCCCGCATAATAGCCGGTCGCGCACGCACCGCTGACGAAGCCCGTGATCATCTCGCCCCAGCTGTAGTTGGTGGCGCCGGGCGGGCAGAGCTCGCGCAGCGACTTGTAGAACTCGAGCGCGTGCTCCATCTCCGGGCCGACGATCGCCACCTGCAGGTCTGGCGTGAAGAATTGACCGCCGGCGCCATGGACCAGCGTTGTCAGGACGAAGGCCGTGGCGCTGTTTCGCCCGAACGGCAGCGGTGCACCATAGATTCCGCCGCCTTGCATCTTCTGCAGCGCCGCGCGCGTCTCGTCCCAAGTGCGCGGGATCTGGCCGATGCCGGCCTTCTCCATCAGGTCCTTGCGGACCCAGAAATTGTCGGCTGCGGTGTTGCCGATGCCGGTGCCCGTGAAGGTACCGGGCTTGATCTCATAGGTCTTGTTGGCGTTGGGATAATACTTCTCGGGACCGATCATCTTGATCACGTCGCCGAACGGCTCGACGAGGCCCTTGTCGAAGTAGCTCGCCACCGCGAAGGACGGGATATGCGTGACGATGTCCGGGACCTCGCCGCTGGCGTAGGCCGCAGCCATCTGGGCGGGATAGCCTTCGTCCGAGGTCGGCTCGAAGTTCACCTTCACGCCGGGATGTGCCGCCTCGAACTGCGCGATCTGAAGCTTGTAGGCGGCGAGCTGCGCCGGCGCCGATTGCGGCGACCACCAGCGAAGCGTGACACCCGCTTGGGCGCGCGCTTGCGGCGCGAACGGCAGGCTTGCCGCCGCCGTCAGCGCGCCGGCGGCGCCAATGGTCTTGAGCGCCTGACGGCGCGAGAGCGGCGCGCCACCGGAATGCGTGGATTTCCTCGTCATTGGGTTCCTCCCGTTTGTGTGCGTCGATTCCCCAAGCCGGGGCGCCCGCGAAAGCGCAGTGTCACCCCAGGTCACTGCCTACGACCGTAGTCGATTGTCCGACAATTGACAAGAAGCGGCGGACCGCGCCGCCGTGTGGTCGCGCCTAGTCGGAGGCGGCGATCCTGCGCTCGCCCGAGCGCGCAGAGCGGCGCGGGCGTGCCTGCACCCCCGCCGCCTCGGTCTCGCGCGTTTCCTGCGCGCTGCTCTTCAACGCCCGCTGCACCGCCTCGAATCCGAGATCGAGGTGGCGATCGATTTGCGCCAGCATCGCCGCGAGGTTGTTGCCGAGCGCCCCCGAGAGGTAGCGCTGGTTCTCCTTGGTGAAAGGCAGACCGAACACCACGGTCTGGCTCACCGTGAAGCAGAGCTGGATGCGGTGCGCGAGCTGCTGCCAGACCTCGAGCAGCATGCCGTCGCCGCAAAACTCATAGGGGTAACTGTGGAAGTGCATCTCGGCCTTGATCGCGGCCGTGCGCTGGCCGGTCTCCATCGCCTCGGCGATCGCGCGGTTGCGCGCGGTGAACTCCGCACGATAGGCCTCGTCGCGATGCGGCCAGAGCAGGGTGAAGGCGTAGCGGTCCAGCACCTTGCGCAGCGAGAACAACTCGCTGAGCGCCTTCTCCTCGATGCGGGTGACAAAGGTTCCCGCGTAGGGCTTGCTGACCAGCAACCCCTGCTCGACGAGCTCGAGTATGGCCTCGCGCACGGATCCGCGGCTGACGCCCAGACGGCGCGCGAGCTTCATCTCCACAAGCTGGGTCCCGGGTGCGATCTTGCCTGAGAAGATCGCGTCTCGAAGCAGCTCCGCGACCTGTGCCCGTCGGGTTCTCGTGAGTACGAGATCGAATTCCGGCAATGTGTCCTTCATGTTCAATCGAGCCCGACCCTTCTTAACCCTAGTAGATGCGCCGCGGAATGCACGCGCTCGCCCACGCCGGCACTCTATTTCAAGTTTGTTCCTCGGAAAACAGCCGTCGTTGGATTAAAGCGACGCACCGGCTCTTACCGGCTCTGGACGCGGTGGTGACGGGGTTTATCTTCGTGCGAGTCGAAATCGTCTAACCACCGGGGGTTCCAATGAAGATTACGCGGATCACCGTCCACCGAGTGGAGCTGCCTCTGGCCGAGGGCGGGTACAGCTGGTCGGGCGGCAAATCCATCCGCGCTTACGATTCGACAGTCGTGAGGATCGAAACCGATGCCGGCCTCGTCGGCCATGGCGAGATCGCCCCGCTGGGCTCGGCCTATCTGCCGGCCTACGCGGCGGGCGTGCGCGCTGGCCTCGCCGAGCTCGGGCCGCATCTCATCGGCCAGGACCCGACCCGGCTCGGCGTGATCAACCGACTGATGGACTCGCACCTCAAGGGCCATCCTTACGTCAAATCCGCCCTCGACATCGCCTGCTGGGACCTTCTGGGCCTCTCGGCCGGATTGCCTGTGTCCACCTTGCTCGGCGGATGCCACGGCGATGGCGTCAAGCTTTACCGCGCGATCTCGCAGGGGACGCCCGAGCAGATGGCGGACAAAGTCGCCTACTTTCGTGCCCAAGGGTATCGCCAATTCCAACTGAAAGTCGGCGGCAATCCCGATCTCGATATCGCGAGGATTCGTGCCGTGCACCAGTCGCTCGAGCCCGGCGAAATCCTGGTCGCCGACGCGAACGGTGGCTGGCTGCCTCATCAAGCCATACGCGTCATGCGCGGCGTGGAAGACCTCGACCTCTACATCGAGCAGCCGTGTCTGAGCTATGAGGAGTGCCTCAGCGTCAGGCGCCGCGCTCGGCATCCGATGATTCTCGACGAGATCATCGATGGGGTGCCCGCGCTCCTGCGGGCTCATGCCGACAGCGCGACGGACGTGATCAACATCAAGCTCAGCAAGGTCGGCGGCCTTACCAATGCCCGACAGCTTCGCGACCTCTGCGTGGCGATGGGTATCGCCATGACCATCGAGGACAGCGGCGGCGGCGACATCGTGACCGCGGCGATCACACACCTCGCGCACAGCACGCCGGAGGCGTTCCGGTTCAGCGTCAGCGATTGCAATAGCTATGTCACGGTGGCGCTGGCCGACGGCGCCCCTCGGAGAGTCGGCGGGACGATGATCGCGCCGGAAGGCCCTGGTCTCGGTGTCTCGCCACGAAGCGCCGTGCTGGGGCAGCCGGTCCTGACCATCGGTTAGGAGCATTCTCGGAGGATCGGAGCAGGGCCGCTGCCACTCTCGGGGCCGCGGTGGCACCTACCCCTGCGCGACCAATCCGGGCTAGCATCGGCTCGAACGGTCGAGCTTGGGAGGATGGGATGCGCATGCGGTACGGCGTTCAGGACATGACGATCCATCGCATCGTCGAACAGGAATACGGGTTCACGCCGATACGCGAGTTTTTGCCGAGCCTGACGCCCGAGCTGCTGGACGAGAACCGCTCGTGGCTCGCGCCGGCGGGGCTCGACCCGAAGACCGGCCACGTCGTCTTTTGCTTCCAATCCTACGTCGTCAAGACGCCGCACCACACGGTGCTGGTCGATGCCTGCATCGGCAACGACAAGAACCATGGGCACCGGCCGGCTTGGCACCGCAAGAACGACCCGAACTGGATGAACGCGCTGAAGGCAGCCGGCGTCGGGGTCGAAGACATCGATTTCGTCATGTGCACCCACCTGCACGGCGACCACGTCGGCTGGAACACGCGGCTGGAGAACGGCCGCTGGGTCCCCACCTTCCCGAACGCGCGCTACCTGTTCTCGAAGAAGGAATACGAGTACTGGGACGGCGTCCACCGCAAGACGCCGCTCTCGGCGATGGAGGACAGCGTGTTGCCGATCATCGAGGCCGAGAAGGCCGAGTTGGTGACCAGCGACCACGCGCTCAACGACCACGTCCGGCTGGTCCCGACTCCCGGCCACACGCCCGATCATTTCGCCGTCGCGGTGGGTCGCAGGGGAGACGCCGCGGTCTTTACCGGCGATCTCATCCACTCGCCGCTACAGGCGCGCTATCCCGAGCTGTTCACCCGCGCCGATGTGGACGCGCAGCACGCGATCCGGACCCGCCGCGGCTTTCTCGAGCGCTATTGCGATACCGAAACGCTCTGCTGCACGATGCATTTCCCGTCGCCGTCCGTCGGTTACCTGAAGCGTTGGGGCGACGGCTTCCGCTGCGAATACCTGACCTGACGCGCTCGCGGCTCACGAACGCGATCTCACCAACCGAGGTCTTCGCTGTGCCTGGCTTTGTCCGACCGCGGTTCCGCTGCGCTGCTTCGGCGGGCAACTTGCTCGCAACCGACCGCGGCGCAATCCTGCCAAGCGCGAAGCAGGGTGGTGGGTGCAGCAGGACTCGAACCTGCGACCCGCTGATTAAGAGTCAGCTGCTCTACCAACTGAGCTATGCACCCGCCCCGGGGAAGGCGGGGTGTATAGCAAGGCCGCCGGGGGTTGTCGAGCCGGGGTTTCGGCCTGGGAAAGCGGGCCCGAGGCTCAGCCCTCGCCGTCGCCGGGGCGGCCGATGCGGGCGTCGCGGTGCACGTAGACGCTCATCAGCAAGCCGAAGCCGAACATCACCGTCAGCATCGCGGTGCCGCCGTAGGAGATCAGCGGCAGCGGCACGCCCACGACGGGGATGAGGCCCATCACCATGGCGGTGTTGATGAACACGTAGAGGAACAGGTTCACCACGATGCCGAGCGCCAGCAGGCGACCGAAATGGCTGCGGCTGCGGAAGGCGATGGCGTACCCGTAGATGATGACCAGCGTGTAGAGCGCCAAGAGCGCCAAGCCGCCGACCAGGCCCCATTCCTCCGCCAGCATGGTGAAGATGAAGTCGGTCTGCTTCTCCGGCAGGAAGTTGAGGTGGCTCTGGGTCCCCTCGAGAAAGCCCTTGCCGGTGCTGCCGCCCGAGCCGATGGCGATCTTGGACTGCAGGCTGTGGTATCCGGTGCCCTGGGGATCGCTCTCGGGATCGAGGAAGCTCACGAGGCGCGCCTTCTGGTAGGGGCGCAGGAATCTCCAGGCCAAGGGCGCCGCACCGCCCGCAGCCGCGAACACGATGCCGAACATCCAGATCCGCACGCCCGCGAGAAAGAACATGACGGCACCGCCCAGCACGAGCATCAGCGCGGTGCCGAGATCCGGCTGCTTCAGCACGAGCACCGCCGGAACCAGGATGCCGGCCGCCGGCCAGATCAGCGTGCGGATGCGGCCCATTTCCTCGACGCTTCGCCCATGGAAACTACGCGCGAGCATCAGGACGACCGCGACCTTCATGATCTCCGACGGCTGCAACTGGATGACGCCGAGGTCGATCCAGCGCTGTGCGCCCATGCCGATGAAGCCTTTGACCTCGACCGCCACCAGCAGCGCGAAGGAGACCCACCAGATCGGGAAGGCGGCCTTGTACCAGAACCGGAGGTCAACTAGGGCGCAGACCAGCATGACCGCGAGCGCGACGCCATAGCGCACGATCTGCTTGCTGGCCCATGGCTCCCAACTGCCGTTGGCGGCGGAATAGAGCGTGCCGAACCCCACGCACGCGAGCAGGCTCACCAGCAGCACCAGGCCCCAGTTGATGCTCCAGATCTTCTCCGGGAGCGAGAGCTCGCGCGGCCGGCCGAGGTCGAGGTGCGATATGCTCATGGCGTGACAGACTCAGCTCCGAGTCGAGAGCCGGTCGGCGGCGAAGTGGGCGTCGGGGACGCGGCGCGCGGAATCGCGCCTCTGCAGCTCCACCAGGATGTCGGCGCAGATCGGCGCCGCCACCACCGAGCCGCCGCCGGCGCTCTCGCCGCCGTGCTCCACCACGACAGCGCAGACGTAGCGCGGCGAGCTCACCGGCGCGAAGGAGACGAAGAGGGCGTGGTCGCGCTCGATCCACGGCACTTGCTTCGCCTTGGGCACGCCGTGCTCGTGCTCGGCCTGGGTGATGTGGCGCACTTGGGCCGTGCCGGACTTGCCGCCCATCGCCATAGCGGGGTCCTTGATGCGTTCCATGTACGCAGTGCCACCCTGCTCGTTCACCACCGAGTTCATGCCGTCGAGGACGACGTTGAGGTCTTTCTGCGGCACGCCCATCGCCGCGAAAGCGGGATCCACGAGCCGCTGGTCCGCCCGCATGATGCCGGCGTCGCGGGTCAAGCGCGGCACGATGCGCTTGCCGGTCACCAGGCGCGAGACCATGGTCGCGAGCTGCAATGGGGTCGTCGTGATGTAGCTCTGGCCGATGCCGCAGCTGATGTTCTCGCCAGGCTGCCAGGGAATCCCGTAGGTCGCGAGTTTCCAGTCGCGGGTCGGGATCAACCCCTGTTTCTCGCCGGGAATGTCGATGCCGAGCGTCGAGCCCATACCGAAGCGCTTCGCCATCGCCGCGAATTTGTCGATGCCGAGCCGGCGCGCCATCTCGTAGAAATAGACGTCGCAGGAGTGCATGATGCCGCCGTGCATGTCGAGCGTGCCGTGGCCCTGCGGGCGCCAGCAATGCCAGACGGAATCGCCGAGCTGGAAATGCCCGGGGCAGGTGACGCGGGTGTCCGGCGAGATGCCGGACTCGAGCGCCGCCAGCGCCACCATCGGCTTGAAGGTGGAGCCCGGCGCGTAGGTGCCGCTGACGGTCTTGTTGCTGAGCGGGTTGAGCTGATCCTGCAGCAGTGCGTTCCACTGCGCGGAGCTGAGACCCGCCGAGAAGGCGGCGGGGTCGTAGCCGGGGGTCGAGACCATCGCCATGATCTCGCCGGTGGGCGCGTCCATCACGACGCAGGCGACGCTACCCTCGGCAATGCAGCGCTGGGCCGCGAATTCCTGGATATCCGCGTCGAGGGTCAGCACGATCTCCTTGCCGGGGCTGCCGTCGTCGCGGGAGATCTCGCGCATGACGCGGCCGTAGGCGTTGACCTCGACCTGGGCGGTGCCGGCGTTGCCGCGCAGAGCCAGGTCGTGCTCTTTCTCGACGCCGTTCTTGCCGATGCGGAAATCCGGCAGCTCCAGGAGGGGATCGCCGGTCAGCTCCTTCTCCGCCACGGGCGCCACGTATCCAATCACGTGCGAGGCCATGTCGCCCAGCGGATAGTCGCGGGTCAGGCCCTGCTCGATCGACACGCCCACCAAGTCCGGCGTGTTCACCTCGATGCGCGCCATGTCGTCCCAGCTGAGGTTCTCGCGGATCGAGATGGGCACGAAGCTGTGCTTGCGTTTGATTTCGCGCAGCACGCGACGGCGATCGGACTCGCTCACGGGAATCAACACCGCCACGGCATCGAGGGTGGCATCGACATTGGCGACTTGGTCGGCGATCAGCGTGACGCGGTAATTCTGGCGGTTGGTCGCGAGCGGCACGCCGAAGCGGTCGACGATGCGGCCCCTCGGCGGCGCCAGCAGGCGAAGGTTGATGCGCTGCTCGTCCGCCAGCGTCGCATACTTGTCCTGCTCGACGATCTGCAGCTGGTAGAGACGTCCCGCGAGCAGCGCCAACAACACGCCCTGACCGCCGGCGACGAGCGCCGCCCGCCGCGTCCACAGCTTGAGCCGCCTGTTGTCCCGTTGTTGCACCATTCTCAGGCCCGCATCAGGAGCGTGCGTTGGACCCGCGTGAGCAGGTAGCTCACCACGGGGTAGACCGCGACCGTGAGCACGCCCTGGAACAGGAACGCCCGCACGTCCAACACCATACCATAGAAGAGGCTCACCACGCCCCACTGAACCACCGCCGCTGCCGCCGCGACCGCCAGGAACCCCAGCCAGACCACGGTGAAGCGGCGCATCACCAGGTGCTCCCTCTGGCTCAGCACCAAGCCATAGGCGAGCAGCAGCACCAGGGACGACATGCCCAACGGCGCGCCCTCGAGCAGGTCGGCCAACAACCCAGCCGCAAACACCACCGCGAAGGGCAGCAGGTCCGGGCGATGCAGCGTCCAGTAATAGATGGCCATCAGCGCGAAGAACGGCGTCGCCGCGGTGAAGGCCGGGAGATGCGCGGGAACGACCGAGGCCATCACGCACACCACCACGGTCAGCACGGGCCCCAGCCGATTGATCAGACCGATGTCGCGTTGGAGCAGGATGAATTTCATGAGCCGCCCGCCCTACTGCCGCGTATCGATGTCGGGGTCGACGGCGCGGCGGGCGCCGCGGGG
>DATNIT010000276.1:0-6560 GCA_035604335.1 Allostellaceae bacterium
TCAACAGGCCGACCCCAGCACCACACTCACGCCGCATCAGGTCCGGAATTGACATTCCTTAAACCTAGATGCGCACTCAGTAGTGCCGATAAGCACCACCGCCTGCACATCCCTTCCCTCTTATCCACTATGTCAATGAGCACGCCTCGATGACCCCAAGGGGTCGCCGAGGAGGGGGCGCTTATAGGCTCCTCGATAGGGCCTGTCAAATCTAAAATTCATCATTTTGTCATCCCGTCCAAGCCGCTGACGCGACAGCGCGAATCCCTCGCCGTGGCGGGGCTCTGGATTGACGGTCAATAGCTCTTCTGTCATTGCTCTCGGGCGCGCGCAACCAGCGGTAACACAAGGGAACCGTTGGTGACCGTCCTGCGTCGGGTGAGGGGGATTTGAGGGCTCAACACGCGCTTTCCGTTTGCTTGATTGCGATCTTGAGCTTGGCGTCCAGCCTGGTGCGCGCCCAGACGCTCGAGGCCGTCGCTCCCGCCGACACGAGAACCGAGATCGTCCATGTGAGATCCGGCGACACGCTCGCCAGTCTCCTGGTGCGCACGGGCGTGCTGCCCGGAGACGCGCAGGACGCCGTGAGCGCGATCCAGCGCTTCTGGAACCCGCGCGAGCTCAAAGTGGATCAGGAAATCACCCTCGACTTCGGCCGAGTTGGCCTGGAGGCCATCCGGCTCCCCGCCGGGCTCGACCGCATGGTGCAGGCAACGCGCCGAGCCGATGGACATTTCGCGTCATCCGCCGAGCCGCGCGCCCTCGCGCGCGTGCCGCGCTACGCCATCGGCGTCATCAAGACCAGCCTGTACGAAGCGGCCGTCGATGCCGGCGTGCCGCTGCCCCTACTCTCCGAGATGGTGCACGCCTTCAGCTACGACGTCGATTTTCAGCGCGAAGTGCAGCCCGGCGATAGCTTCGAGCTCCTCTACGAGCGCATCACCGAGCGAGGCGGCAAGACCGTCGCCACCGGCGACCTCGTCTATGCGTCGATGACGCTCTCGGGAAAGACGCTGCGCATTTATCGCTACGTCGAGCCCGGCACCCACGTCGTCGACTACTTCAACAGCCAAGGCCAAAGCGTCAAGAAGGCGCTGCTGAAGACGCCGATCGACGGCGCGCGCCTGACCTCCGGCTTCGGCATGCGGATGCACCCGATCCTCGGCTACAGCCTGATGCACCGCGGCGTGGACTTCGGCGCGGCAACCGGCACGCCGATCATGGCCGCGGGCGACGGCGTGGTGGAGAAAGCAACGGCCGATGCCGGCTATGGCAACCTCGTCTTGCTCCGGCACAACGCCACCTACGAGACCGCCTACGCTCACATGAGCCGCTTCGCGAGCGGCATCAGGCCGGGAGTTCGCGTGCGCCAGGGCCAGGTGATCGGTTACGTGGGCGCCACGGGTCGAGCCACCGGGCCGCACCTCCATTACGAGGTGCGCATCAACAGCGCCCAGGTGAACCCGCTCTCCATCAAGATGATGCCCGGCCGCAAACTCGGGGGACACGAGTTGAACGCCTTCCGCACGGGCGCGGACGAGCTCGATCGTCAGTTGTTGGCTCTGCGTCAGGATATTCTGGTCGCCGCCGCGCACAACTGAGCGAAGACGCCCGGGGCTCATCGCTTCGGCGTGATGTCCTCGCCGCCTAGCCACATCCGGTTCCAGGTCGGACTGATCACGATCTCGTTGAGGCAGACGCGCGGCGGCATCTCCGCGACGAAGCGGATCGTCCGCCCGAGGTCTTCCGCTTGCAGCATGCGCGCCATTTCCGCTTCGCTCGGCGGCACCGGCCGTTTCTTCATGATCGGCGTCGCCACCTCGCCGGGGCAAATCACACAAGCGCGGATACCGTTGACGCATTCCTCCATGTTCAAGGAGAGCGTCATGGCGACCACCCCATGCTTGGACGCGTTGTATGCCGGCCCCGTGAGATAGGGATCGAATCGCCCGGCCCAGGACGAGATGTTGATCACCAGCCCGTCCTTCCGCTCTCGCATCGCCGGCAGCACGGCGACGATGGTGTTGAGCGAGCCTTGAAGATTGGCGGTTACCACCGACTCAAAGCTGTCCGGCGTCAGATTTTTCCAGAACCGTTGCGGCACGTTCATGCCGGCGCTATTGACGAGAATGTCGACGCGGCCGTGCCGCTTGATGATCTCGGCGCCGACTTTCGCCACGGCGGCTTTGTCGGTGACGTCCAACGGCAAGACCTCCGCGGTACCGCCCTTCGCGGCGATCGCCCGCTTGACGTCCTCGAGCTCGGCCGGCCGCCGGCCACTCAGGATCACAGTCGCGCCGGAGGCCGCCAGCTGTTCGGCGCCCGCGCGGCCGATGCCGGTGCCACCGCCTGTCACCCACGCGATCTTTCCGTTGAGCACCGTCGCCTCCCCCGCTTGCCAGAGAAGACATCATGGCCGCTGGATCGGTCGTGAGCAATCCGCCCGCGAGCCGCCGCGCTCTTCCGGGCGCGCTACTCCGCCGCTTTGGCCATCTGGCCGGCGATCGCGAGTCCGCCCTCGCCGGCCGTCACCTTGACGGTCTCGCCGTCGACGATCCGCCCCTCGAGGATGAGACCGGCCAGCGAGTTCTGCAGCTCGCGCTGGATGACGCGCTTCAGCGGCCGCGCGCCATAGACGGGATCGTAACCCTGATCCGCGAGCCAGCGCTTCGCGCCGTCGCCGAGCTTCAGGGTGATCTTGCGATCGCTCAGCAGCTTCTGGAGACGGGCGAGCTGGATGTCGACGATCCCCGCCATGTCCTTCCGGCTCAGCCGCCGGAACAGCAGGATCTCGTCGAGCCGGTTCAGGAACTCCGGCCGGAACGCCCCCCGTACCAGTTCCATCACCTCGTTCCGCACCGAGGCGGTCTCCTTGCCCTCGGGCAAACTTGCGAGAATCTCGCCGCCGAGATTCGACGTGAGCACGATCAGGGTATTGCGGAAATCGACCGTGCGGCCCTGGCCATCGGTGAGGCGACCGTCGTCCAGCACCTGCAGAAGCACGTTGAAGACGTCGGGGTGAGCCTTCTCGACCTCGTCGAATAAGATCACCTGATAGGGCCGCCGCCGCACTGCCTCGGTGAGGGCGCCGCCCTCCTCGTAGCCGACATAGCCCGGAGGGGCGCCGATCAGGCGAGCAACCGCGTGCTTCTCCATGTACTCGGACATGTCGATACGCACCAGCGCGCTCTCGTCGTCGAACAGGAACTCCGCCAGCGCCTTGGTGAGCTCGGTCTTGCCGACGCCCGTCGGACCCAGGAACAGGAACGAGCCGATCGGCCGGCCGGGATCCTGGAGCCCGGCGCGGGCGCGGCGGATCGCGTTCGAGACGGCGATCACGGCTTCATCCTGGCCCACCACGCGCCGCTTGATGTTGTCTTCCATCTTGAGGAGCTTCGCGCGCTCGCCCTGCAGCATCTTGTCGACGGGGATGCCGGTCCAGCGCGAGACCACGCCCGCGATGTGTGCGTCCGTCACCGCTTCCTCGATCATGCGGTGGCTTTCGGCGGCCTCGGCCTCCTTGAGCTTGCGCGTCAGCTCCGGAATGATCGCGTAGGTGAGCTCGCCCGCCCGCGTCCAATCGCCCGCGCGCTGCACGCGGTCGAGCTCCGCCCGCGCCTGATCGAGCTGCTCCTTCAGCTTCTGGGCGCCCGCCAACTTATCTTTCTCGGCGCGCCACTGGGCCGTCAGCTCCGCCGATTTCTTCTCGAGATCCTTAAGCTCGGTATCGAGCTTCTTCAGCCGGTCCTTAGAGGCGGAATCGGCCTCTTTCTTGAGTGCCTCGCGCTCTATCTTCAGCTGAATGATCCGGCGGTCGAGCTCGTCGACTTCCTCGGGCTTCGATTCCACCTCCATTCGCAGGCGCGCAGCAGCCTCATCCATGAGATCGATCGCCTTGTCCGGCAGGAACCGATCGGTGATGTAACGGTTAGAGAGCGTCGCCGCGGCGACGATCGCGCCATCGGTGATGCGCACGCCGTGGTGCAGCTCGTACTTCTCCTTGATGCCGCGAAGGATCGAGATCGTATCCTCGACAGTGGGCTCGCTCACGAATACCGGCTGGAATCGCCGAGCGAGCGCCGCGTCCTTCTCGATGTGCTTGCGGTATTCGTCGAGCGTCGTGGCGCCGACGCAGTGCAACTCGCCGCGGGCGAGCGCCGGCTTCAGCATGTTCGAGGCGTCCATCGCGCCCTCGGCCTTGCCGGCTCCCACGAGCGTGTGCAACTCGTCGATGAAGACGATGACCTCGCCAGCCGCCGAGGTGATCTCCTGCAGCACGGCCTTCAGTCGCTCCTCGAACTCGCCGCGGAACTTGGCGCCCGCCACCAGCGCGCCCAGATCGAGCGCCAGCAAGCGCTTTTCCTTGAGGCTTTCCGGCACGTCTCCATGGACGATCCGGAGCGCCAAACCTTCGACGATCGCGGTCTTGCCCACGCCAGGCTCGCCGATCAGCACGGGGTTGTTCTTGGTCCGGCGCGACAGCACCTGAATGGTGCGACGGATCTCCTCGTCGCGGCCGATAACCGGATCGAGCTTGCCCTCGCGCGCGGCGGCCGTCAGATCGCGCGAGTACTTCTTGAGCGCATCGTAACCTTCCTCCGCTGTGGCGCTGTCGGCCTTGCGGCCTTTGCGGATCTGCTCGATCGCGTGGTTCAAGCTCTGCGGATTGACGCCCGCTTGCGCCAGCGCCTTTGCGGCGGCGCTCTCGCGCGCCATGGTCATCGCAAGCAGCAGCCGCTCCACGGTGACGAAGCTGTCGCCGGCCTTTTCCGCGATCTTCTCGGCTTGCTCGAAGAGGCGCGCCATCTCCGGCGCCAGGTAAGTCTGGCCCGCGCCGCTGCCCTCGACCCGCGGCACCTTCTGCAGCGCGGCATCGACCGCGCTCCCCGCCGCGGCGGGGTCACCGCCGGCCGCGCGGATCAGATTGGCGCAGAGCCCTTCCTTGTCCTCGAGCAGCGCCTTCAAAAGATGCTCGGGCGTGATTTGCTGATGACCGCGTCTTTGCGCCAGACCCTGCGCGGCTTGCACGAATCCTTTCGCGCGCTCCGTGTATTTCTCGAAATCCATGACGACCCCGCTCCGCGTGAACCGCAGGACCACGCCCCAACAAGCGGCAGCGCGGTCCGCTTTCAGAAGGGGATATGGGGCGAATCAACCACGGCGCAAGACCCACCGCCGCCCGTGGGCATGTGCCCCGAGCGGGAGATCGCGATGCTACGACGTCAGCGTGCCGCTCAGATTTGCGGCGGCGGCTCCGACTCGGGCAGCGGTGGAGCGGCAGCGGGCTGCGCTGCGGCTTCGGGCTCGGGTTCCGGCTGAGTCATCTCGGTGTCCGCAGGAGTCATCGGCCGCGGCGGCACCATCTGGCCCTGGCCGTTCCCGTCCGCGTTCATCACACGGAAATAATGCTCGGCATGTTGGTAGAGATTCTCGGCGGCGATTCGATCGCCTGCCGATGCCGCTTCGCGCGCGAGCGCGATGTAGCGCTCGAAGACCTGGTACGCGTTGCCGCGAATCTTAACGCTCGGTCCGCTGCTTTCGAATACTTGGACGCGGTGAGGCGGCCGCGGCCGGTTGCCTTGCTGCTGCTGCTGCTGATGATGGCCGCCGCCATTGTGTCGGCCCCGGTTCCGCTTGCCCTGGCCTTGTCTCATCATGCCCTTGAAGTCTTGGTAGGACATCATCCCCCGCTTGGTTGAAATGCCACGCCCTGGACGTGGCCACACTGGGCGCTCCTCCGCTGTCGCGCGAATTCACGCCGGTTCTTGGTCAAGAGGAAATCTGTCTGGCGCCCTCGGCGCTGGGAGCCTCCGGCTCCACCGTCATGGCCCAAAGCTAGTCGGAACCGGTTAACATTCCAACAACTTTTTGCTCAGGGCGGCCAATGGGCCTCAATCTCGCCCTAGCACGAGGCACCGGTCCACGCCACTAAGATCGTGCCGGATGGTTCGCAATGCAAGCCCCGCCTTAGCCATTATCCCCGCGGCTGCCGTGGCCTGGCCGGCGCCCACCTCAAGGGCGGCGATGCCGGTTGGCGCCAGCAGCCGGGCAATCGCCGGCGCCAGCGCTCGATAGGCCTCGAGCCCGTCCGCACCGCCGTCGAGCGCCGGCCTTGGCTCGTAGAGCGCCACCTCCGGCATCAGCCCTGGGAGCTCGTGCGAGGGGATGTAGGGTGGATTTGCGAGGATCACGTCCCACTTGCCGGTGAGGCCGTCGCCCCAATTTCCGCGCACGAACCGCGCTCTGCCCGCGAGGCCAAGCGCCGCGGCATTCCGTCGCGCCGTCTCGAGGGCGCCTTCTGAGCAGTCGATGCCCGTCCCGATCGCGTTCGGCAGCTCCGAGAGAAGCGCTAGCAACAAGCACCCGCTGCCGGTGCCAAAATCCAAAATGCGAAAGGCACGCCCGCGAGCGCCGAGCGCCGCGAGCACCGACTCGACGAGCGTCTCGCTGTCGGGGCGCGGGTCGAGCGCGGCGGCCGAGAGCTCGAACCGCAGGCTCCAGAACTCGCGATATCCCAGGATGCGCGAGACCGGCTCGCGCGCGCTTCGGCGTGCGAGCAA
>DATNIT010000277.1:0-30182 GCA_035604335.1 Allostellaceae bacterium
GCCCACGATGCTCTCGGCCTTGCCGTCGCCGTAGCGTGGCGCGAGGTCGAGCAGGGTGATCCCCGCATCGACGGCGGCGCGCACGGTCGCGATGCATTCCTCGTCGGTGGTCGCACCCCAGAGCATGCCGATGCCGCCGCCACCCAGGGTGAGCGCGCTCACGGGCGGGAGGGAGCCGAGCGGGTGCAACTTCATCTGCGTCTCCTCGATGAGCTTCCAAGCAGGATGCCCCCTCACCCTCTCCTCTCCCCGTTGGGCAGAGGGTTGCGGAGGCTTAGTGAGCGAAGCGAGCTTAGCCGAAGCTGGGTGAGGGGGATGCTTCGGTCTGTTCCGATCAATTCCCGCCGCTGCCGCCGAGTATCCCCGGCAGCGCCGCCGCCGGTAGGCGATAAAAGCTGTCGGGCGGCTGGAATAGGCCGGGGTCCTGGGGCGCGATGTGCAGGTTGGAGAGCGTCCAGCTCACAGGCGTACGCTTGCCGCTCGCCTCGGTCACGGCGCCCTCGCCGCGCATGGGGATGCCGCTCGCCGTGAGCCACACGAAGCCTTCGATGCGCGTCCCGTCGGACGCGCGATGGTTGACGCGGTACTTCGTCGTGGCGACGCCGCCCTGCCGCTCGGTGCCGACGGGCGCGCCGAGCACGTCGGGCATGCCGAGCTCGCGCACGGCCAGGTCGATCGGGAAGTCGATGTAGGTGCGCACCGACGGCACGATGTAATAGCCGCGCCCCGCGTCGAGATTGAAGATGGCGATCTGCGGGAGGCCGCCCATGGTCTGCTCGTGCCGCTGGAATCCCGGAATGGCGTAGACCACGCCGTTGAAGTGCTGCCCGTTCACGCTGAGGGCTCGGTCGGCGCTGTAGGCGACACCGGTGTCGCCGAGCACACGCGCAAAAGCTGCGGTGGAGAGGAGCAGCAGCACCGAGGCGGCGAGCGCCGCCGAGAGCCACCGACGGACCTGCGCGGGAAAAGCGGGGCGTGGAGACATGCCCGCCTCCCTAGCGCAAGATTGCGGCGGATTCGGGGCGCGCTGGATCGCGCGGCGCCGCGCCGCTATGCTCGGTCGATCGCGAGACGCCAAGGAAAGAGGCCGCATCATGCCGAGTCGGATCGAGGCACGTATCAAGGAGCTCGGCATCGAACTGCCGAAGGCCGGCGAAGTCGCTGGCAACTATGTGCCCTTCGTCAGGAGCGGCGATCTCCTGTTCGTCGCGGGCCAGTTGCCGGTCTGGATGGGCGAGCGCCGCTTCGCGGGCAAGCTCGGCCGCGAGATCTCGATCGAACAGGGCCAGCAGGCGGCCCGGCTCTGCGGCCTCAACATCTTCGCGCACCTCAAGAACGCGGTCGGCGGCGACCTCGACCGCGTGGTGCGCTGCGTGCGCCTCGGCGGCTTCGTCAACTCCACCGACGATTTCTCCGAGCAGCCGCAGGTGGTGAACGGCTGCTCCAATCTGATGGTGGAGGTGCTGGGCGATCAGGGCCGCCACGCGCGCACGGCGGTCGGCGTCAACGTCCTGCCGTTCAACCTCGCGGTTGAGGTCGACGGCATCTTCGAGGTGCGCTGAGCGCCATGCCCGACGGCGGCGGTCCCGCCCGCGTCCGCATCGTCGAGAGCCTCGCCGAGGTGCCGGCGGCGGCGTGGGACGCCTGCGCCGGCAGCGACAACCCCTTTCTCTCCCACGCCTTCCTGGAGGCGCTGGAGGCGAGCGGCTCCGCCACCGCCAAGACCGG
Organism: Allostellaceae bacterium; assembly: GCA_035604335.1. Classification (GTDB taxonomy): domain Bacteria; phylum Pseudomonadota; class Alphaproteobacteria; order ATCC43930; family CGMCC-115725; genus DASZHJ01. The sequence continues at coordinate 1,729 of DATNIT010000277.1, forward strand.
CTGGCTGCCGCAGCATGTGCTGGTCGAGGATGCCGACGGCCGCCTGCTCGCGGCGGTGCCGCTTTATCTGAAAAGCCATTCCCGGGGCGAATACGTCTTCGACCACGGCTGGGCGCAGGCTTACGAGCGCGCCGGCGGCAGCTATTATCCGAAGCTGCAGGCGGCGGTGCCATTCACGCCGGTGACGGGGCCGCGGCTGCTGGTCCGGCCCGACGCGCCGCCGGACACGGTGGAGACGCTGATCGCGGCCCTCATCGAGGTTGCGCGCGCGCACAAGGTGTCCTCGCTCCACGTCACGTTCCCCAAGCGCGGCGAGTGGGAGCAGCTCGGCGCCGCCGGTTTCCTGCAGCGCTCGGGCCAGCAATACCATTGGGAGAACCGCGGTTACGCCAGCTTCGAGGATTTTCTTGCCGCGCTCAATTCCCGCAAACGCAAGCAGATCCGCCGCGAGCGGCGCGATGCCCTGACCCAAGGCCTCGAGATCGAGACGCTCACGGGGAGCGCGCTCGAGCCTCGGCACTGGGACGCGTTCTACCGGTTCTACCGCGCGACCACCGACCATCGCTGGGGCGGCGCCTATCTCACGCGCGGATTCTTCGATCTCCTGCACCAGCGGCTCGCCGACCGCGTGGTGCTGGTGATGGCACGCGAGGGCAAGCGCTATGTCGCGGGCGCGCTCAACCTGCTGGGTTCCGACACGCTCTTCGGCCGGAACTGGGGCACCATCGGCGATTATCCGTTCCTCCACTTCGAGGTCTGCTACTACCGCGCGATCGACTTCGCGATCGAGCGCGGCTTGGCGCGGGTCGAGGCGGGCGCGCAGGGAACGCACAAGATCCAGCGCGGCTATCTTCCGACGCCGACCTACAGCGCCCATTGGGTGCGCGACCGCGGCTTCGCCCGGGCCATCGAGAATTTTCTGGAGCGCGAGCGCGAGGCGGTCGCGGCCGAGATAGACGAGTTGACCCAGGAGCTGTCGCCGTTCCGGTGCGAGGGGCCATAGCCGGCTCGCGACGATCTCCGTGGATACGTTTGGACGCCGCGCCATGTTCGATCGCCAGGCCTATCGGAGTCTTGCCATCGTGGCCGTGGTCGCCGTCCTCGCGGCGGCGGGCGCGGTGCTGTGGGCGTCGAGCGGCGACAGCGAGGTGACGGTCCAAGGCGAGGTGGCGCTCGCCATCGGCGTGCTCGTCACGGTGCTGCTCGCTGGAGGCCTGATGACCGTCGTCTTCCTCAGCGACCGCACGGGCCGGGATCGATAGACACCCTTGGCGCCGCCATCCACACGTGGATTAATTCACGGCATATGCAGTTCATGCCCAGCCATTCCCCCCTCCCTACCCTCCCCCTCAAGGGGAGAGGCGGAGATATTGGCGCTCACTCAATTTCCCCTCCCCCCTTGAGGGGGAGGGGGGTGTGTCCGCCGCGTGCTCCGCTTCGCCGAGGCACGCCGTGACCCTCACCCTCGCAAAGCTCGGCGGCGCGCTCGGCATCGCCGCCGAGGGCATCGATCTCAACCGCCCGCTCGACGGCGCGACCGCAGACGCGCTCCACCGGGCGCTCCTCGAGAACCTCGTGCTCTGCATCCGCGGACAATCCTTGACGCCCGAAACCTATCTCGCGGCCATGCGCGGCTTCGGGCGACCGCTGCCGCAGGTGCGGATCGCCTCGCGGCATGCCGAGATCCCCGAGATCATGATCCTCTCCAGCGAGGATCGCGACGTCGTAGGCGACGGCAAGCGCCTGGTGGTGGGCGCGCACTGGCACAGCGACGACAGCTACAAGGCGGTGCCCTGCTCCCTCACCATGCTCTATGGCGTCGAGGTGCCGGAGACCGGCGGCGACACGCAGTTCACCAACATGTACAGGGCCTATGACGATCTCTCACCGGAGATGAAGCAGCGGATTGCCGCCCTCGAGGTCGTGCACAAATACGACTCGCCGCGCAAGGGCACTGCGATCGCGACGCTCCGGACCGACGAAGCCGCGCAGTTGCCGGACGTTGTCCACCCCCTGGTGCGCCGGCATCCCGAGACGCATCGCCAAGCGCTCTACATGAACCCCAACCGCATGTCGCACATCGTCGGGCTCGAGCGCACCGAGAGCGACCGCCTGCTGGACGGGCTGACCCGGCACGCGATCCAGGACAAATATCAATACCGGCACAAATGGCGCCGCGGCGACATCGTGATCTGGGACAACCGCTGCACCATGCACAAGGCGAACGCGGACTATCCCGCGGGATCCCGGCGGGTGATGCACCGGATCATCGTCGAAGGCACCGTGCCGGCGGCATGACGGAGGCAGGGATGGCGTCGATCCGATACATCGTGAAGGACGTGAGCCAGGCGGTCGCGTTCTATACGGGGAGCCTCGGCTTCGAGCTCAAGCAGCAGTTCGGCCCCGCCATGGCGATCCTCGCGCGCGGCGGGCGACCTCACGCTCTGGCTCGCGGGTCCGGCGGCCTCCGCCTCGAAGCCGATGCCGGACGGCCGCAAGCCCGAGCCCGGCGGCTGGAACCGCTTTGTGCTGGAGGTCGAGGACCTCGCGGGCCTAGTGGCAAGCCTGCGCGAGCGCGGCGTCAAATTCCGCAATGAGATCCTGGAAGGCCCTGGCGGCAAGCAGATCCTCTGCGAGGACCCCTCGGGCAACGCCATCGAGCTCTTCGAGGCGCGCTGACTCAATTTTTGAAGACTTAGAGCACCCCCTCACCCTCTCCTCTCCCCTCGGGGAGAGGGTCGGGTGAGGGGGCTGATTCGCGCCGCTGCCAACGCTTGAGAAGCTCAGTCGCGTCCGAAAAGCGCAGCTCCGCGCGCGGTAGCGGCGGTTGACCATCGACCCAGGCGGGAAAGAGAGTCTCGATGAGCGCGGGATCGTCGCTCGCGCGGTGCACGAGCCGGCGCGCGGCGATCTGCGGATGGTCGGGCAGCTCCGCCAGCTCCACCACGGGATGGAAGCAGCAATCCGCGGGCTCGATCGCCCGCTCCCAATGCGCCAGCGGCCGGCTCTCGATGAGCGCCGCGACTTCCGCGATGAGCGCGGTCTGCGGCATCGGCTCGTCATACCGCGCGATCCACGCGTCCCGCCCGACCGCGCGGCAGAACGCGGCCCAGAATTTCTGCTCGACCGCGCCGAGGGTGATGAACTTGTCGTCGGCCGTGCGGTAGACGTGATAGCGCGCGGTGCCGCCGTTCAGGATCTGCGCGCCGCGGTGCGGCTCTTGCCCGGCGCGGCGCGCCAGCGTCATCGGGATCGCCTGCCAGGCGAGCACGGTCTCGGCGAGGCTGACGTCGATGAAGGCGCCGCGCCCGCTCTCCCGGCGCCGGAACAGCGCCGCCACGACGCCAAGCGCCGCTTGCAGCGCGCTCGCGTGATCGGCGGTCGGGGGATAAGCGGCGACCGGCCGCTCCTCCGTCCCCGACGCCGCGAGCCCGCCCGCGAGCGCCATATAGTTGATGTCGTGCCCGGCGCGTGCGCGATAGGGCCCGGTCTGGCCGAAGCCCGTGAGCGCCACGTGCACAAGGCCCGCGTTCAGGCGCTCGAGATTTTTCCGATCGAAGCCCAGCCGGTCGAGCACACCGGGACGGTAGCTCTCCACCAACACGTCGGCGGCCGCGATGAGCTCAGCGAACGCACTCTTGCCGGCCTCGGACTTGAGATCGAGCTCCACCACGGTCTTGCCGCGGTTCATGAGCTTGTAGGGTGCCCCGACGCCGTCGGGATCGAGCGGCGGAAAATTCCGCATCGGCTCGCCGCCGGGCGGCTCGACCTTCACCACCTCCGCGCCGAGATCGCAGAGATGCAACGCCGCCTGCGGCCCCGGAATGAACTGGCTCACGTCGACGACGCGAATGCCGCGGAGGAAATCGGCGAGGGGCATGAAGCCTTCTTAGCAGCCCTCACCCTCCCATGGCTACGCCATGGGTCCCGCCCTCTCCCGTTTCACGGGAGAGGGACCATTTGGATTGAGCGCTTGCTTGCCCCTCGCCCACGAAGTGGGAGAGGGAGGGACCCGGCGCGAAGCGACGGGAGGGTGAGGGCTACTCCACGAACTCCGGCTCTTTCCGAGACGGCTGGGGCGGAGCTTCCTCGAATCGGAAGGTGAGCTTGCCGTCCTTGACCTGGACGTGGACGACGCCGCCTTTGACGAGCTTGCCGAACAGCAGCTCCTCGGCGAGCGGCTTCTTGATGTGCTCCTGGATGATGCGAGCCAGCGGCCGCGCGCCGAAGAGCTTGTCGTAGCCCTTCTCGCCCAGCCACTTCCGCGCCTCGGCGTCGAGCTCGATGGTGACGTTGCGGTCGGCGAGCTGCTCCTCGAGCTGGAGGATGAACTTGTCGACCACGCGGCCGATCGTCTCTTGTGTCAGCGCCGCGAACGAGATGATGGCGTCGAGCCGGTTGCGGAACTCCGGCGTGAAGAGCCGGTTGATCGCCTCCTCGTCGTCGCCCACCCGCACTTCGCTGCCGAATCCGATCGCGGCCTTGGCGAGATCGGCGGCGCCGGCGTTGGTGGTCATGATCAGGATCACGTTGCGGAAATCCACGGTCTTGCCGTTGTGGTCCGTGAGCTTCCCGTAATCCATCACCTGCAGGAGGATGTTGAAGAGGTCGGGATGCGCCTTCTCGATCTCGTCCAGCAGCAGCACCGAGTGCGGATGCTGGTCGATCGCGTCGGTGAGCAAGCCGCCCTGGTCGAAGCCGACATAGCCCGGCGGCGCGCCGATCAGCCGCGAGACCGTGTGGCGCTCCATATACTCCGACATGTCGAAGCGGGTGATCTCGATCCCCATGGTGCGCGCGAGCTGGCGCGCGACCTCGGTCTTGCCGACTCCGGTGGGACCCGAGAAGAGATAGCTGCCGATCGGCTTCTCGGGCTCGCGCAAGCCGGCGCGGGCGAGCTTGATCGCGGAGGTGAGCGCGTCGATCGCCTTGTCCTGGCCAAACACCATGGTCTTGAGGTCGCGCACGAGGTTCTTGAGCACTTCCTTGTCGTCACGCGAGACGCTCTTGGGGGGTATGCGCGCCATGGTCGCCACCACCGCCTCGATCTCGCGCGTCGTGATGGTCTTGCGGCGCCGGCTCTCGGGCAGCAGCATCTGCGCGGCACCCACCTCGTCGATCACGTCGATCGCCTTGTCCGGCAGCTTGCGGTCGTTGATGTAGCGGAACGACAGCTCCACCGCCGCGCGGATCGCGTCCGCGGTGTAGCGCACCTTGTGATGCCGCTCGTAATAGGGCTTGAGGCCGCGCAGGATCTTGACGGAGTCCTCGACCGTGGGCTCGTTCACGTCGATCTTCTGGAAGCGCCGCACCAGCGCGCGGTCCTTCTCGAAGTAGTTCCGGTATTCCTTGTAGGTGGTGGAGCCGATGCAGCGGATGTTGCCGCTGGCGAGCGCGGGCTTCAGCAGGTTGGAGGCGTCCATCGCGCCGCCCGAAGTGGCGCCGGCGCCGATCACCGTGTGGATCTCGTCGATGAAGAGAATGGCGCCCGGCATCGCCTCGAGCTCCGACAGCACCGCCTTCAAACGCTCCTCGAAATCGCCGCGATAGCGCGTACCCGCGAGCAGCGCGCCCATGTCGAGGGCGAAGATCTGCGCGTTCAGCAGCACATCCGGCACCTCGCGCTGCACGATCCGGCGCGCCAGGCCCTCGGCGATCGCGGTCTTGCCGACGCCGGGATCGCCGACGTAGAGCGGGTTGTTCTTGGAGCGCCGGCACAGGATCTGGATGGTGCGCTCGACCTCGGGCTCGCGGCCGATCAGCGGGTCGATCTTGCCGCTCTTGGCCTTCTTGTTGAGGTTGACGCAATAGGCGTCGAGCGCGTCGTGGGTGCGCTTGGAGGGCTTCTCCAGCCGCTCCTCCTCATCGGCGCCCTGAACGCGGCGCGTCTCGGAGCGGCCCGGCGCCTTGGCGATCCCGTGGGAGATGTAATTGACGGCGTCGAAGCGCGTCATGTCCTGCTCTTGCAGGAAATAGACGGCGTGGCTCTCGCGCTCCGCGAACATCGCCACCAGCACGTTGGCGCCGGTCACCTCCTCGCGGCCGGAGGACTGCACGTGGATCGCCGCGCGCTGCAGCACGCGCTGGAAGCTCGCGGTCGGCTTCGCGTCGTCGCCGTGCGAGGAGATCAGGTTGGCGAGCTCGTTGTCGACATAGGCGAGGATGTCGCGCCGGAGCTTCTCCAGATCGACCGTGCACGCGCGCAGGACCGCGACCGCGTCCTGGTCCTCGGTGAGCGCCAGAAGAAGATGCTCGAGCGTCGCGTATTCGTGCCGGCGCTCGTTGGCATAGCCGAGGGCGCGATGGAGGGTCTTCTCGAGATTCCGCGAAAGCATGAACGCGTAGTCCTTTTGCTGATGCGAAAGTACCGCCGCCCGCCCGACTCTATTCCTTTTCCAACGTGCATTGCAGCGGGTGTTGATGCTGCCGGGCGAAGTCCATCACCTGAGTCACTTTGGTCTCCGCCACCTCGTACGTGTAGACGCCGCAGATCCCGACCCCGCGGCGGTGTACGTGCAGCATGATCCGGGTCGCCTCCTCGCGCGTCTTGGCAAAGAAGCGCTCCAGGATGTGCACGACGAACTCCATGGGCGTGTAGTCGTCGTTGAGCATGAGGACCTTGTACATCGACGGTTTCTTCGTCTTGGGCTTCGCCTTGACGATGACGCCGGTCGTTGGTCCCTCGCCATTGCGTTTTTCAGGATCGCTCATGGAGCTCGAACCGATGGGCACGCCATTCCCCCATGATATTGGCATCGCGCGTCCGGGGGGAAGGGCTTTCCCGGCCTCTCGCACTTGTGACCTCCGCGCCAGAGCCGGGCACCACGGTGTGAGAATGCTGCGAGACCCGTTAACGCCGGCATAAATCGGGCAAAAGAAGGGCCCGGCGGAGGCTTCCGCCGGGCCAGAAAGCGCGACCCATGCCTGTATGGCCGCAAACCGATAGCTGCCGGCGTATGCGCCGACAGGATCACGCCGCGAGCGGCTTCTTCAACGCGTCAATCGCCTTCTCCGCGCGCGCTCCCAGGGGCTCGTACATCTCGCTGGCGGCTCTGAGGCCGAGCTCGGAGAGTCGCGCGCCGCCCACGATCAGGCGCTCCACGCATCCCTTGGTGAAATCGTATTGCAGGGCGACCACGTCCTCGAGGGACTTTGCGTCGACCAAACCGGCACTCGTGGCTGCGGCGCTTTCCACCGCGGCCCGCGCGAGGCTCACCAGCTCGAGGCTCATGCGCTCGAGCGCCTCGCTCAACGCGGCGTTGGCGGCTACGAGAGCGGACAAGGTGTCCTTGCCCTGAGTCGCCAGATCATCGTAGCCCATGCGGATGCCCTCCGCGGCGCCGCGGACCGTCGGCCAGGTCGGGGCCGGGGCCGGCAGCTTCGGCGCCGCCGCAGCCGCGGCCACGGTCTTCTTGCCAGATTTCTTTGCCATCGCGATCAGCTCCCTGAAAAAACATACCGCCAACCGCGGCCTTTTCGCGCAATCCTCAGCGACCCTCTATGCTGCATTGCAGCATGATCTAAGTATCAATCGGTCGCGCATTTTGCAAGCGCCCGGCTGTCGCATACCCGCTCCCATGGTTGCACTGCAGCATGACCAGACCCCGCCGCACCAGGCAAAATTGCCCAACGGATTCAAGCCGGTCGCGAAAGGATTTCGCGCAAAGCCTCGGGAAATCATGGACATAATTGCTAGAGTTCCTTAACCTTGCTGTGTTCGGATTGTGGCCGAACCTTGGCGGAGGGTGGGCGTGGGTGTCGTTCGGGGACTAGGTGGGTTGCGCGACGCGCGAGCCTATGCCGTCGTCGCGCTGTTGGCGTTCATCATGGCGGCATGGCCGATGGCATCCGCCGACGCGAGTCGCAAGACTCACGTTCATGCGAGCGGCCGGCAGGCCTATACCTCCATCGTCATCGACGCCGAGACCGGAACGGTGATCAGCGAGTCCAACGCGGATTCGCCGCATTTTCCGGCCTCGCTGACCAAGATGATGACGCTCTACCTGATCTTCGAGGCGCTCGACAAAGGGCGCATCCACCTCGACACGCAGCTGCCCGTTTCCGAGCACGCCGCTTCGCAGTCGCCCACCAAGCTCGACCTCAGCCCGGGCGAGACCATCTCCGTCCGCGACGTGATCCTCGGTCTGGTGACCCGCTCGGCGAACGACGCCGCGGTGGTCGCCGGCGAGTGGCTCGCGGGCAGCGAGGAGATCTTCGCGCAGCGCATGACGGCCAAGGCGCGCGCGCTCGGCATGACGCACACCGTCTTCCAGAACGCCTCGGGCCTGCCCGACCCCGACCAGGTCACCACGGCCCGCGATCTCGCCAAGCTCGCGCGCGCGCTCTATCACGACTTCCCCGACATGTACCCCTACTTCGCGACGCGCGAGTTCGTCTTCCGCGGCGAGGTGATCACCACGCATAACCACCTGATGGACCAATTCGACGGAATGGACGGCATCAAGACCGGCTATATCCGGGCCTCGGGCTTCAATCTCGCGGCATCCGCCGTGCGCAACAACCACCGGCTTATCGGCGTGGTGATGGGCGGCGAGAGCGCGCATGCGCGCGACCTCAGGATGGCGGCGCTTCTGAACGACGGGTTCTCCAGGACCGCGCCCGACACGACGACCACCCTGGTCGCCTCGGCGCCCCCGCCGCCGGCGGCGGCGCAGGCCTTCAGCAGCGGCGACGGCGCCTTCGAATCCCAGAGCTTCGGCGCGCGGGCCAAACGGGTCCTGCGCCACCTGTCGCCGATCGGCACGGCCGAGGCGTCGACCACCAAGGCCTCGCGCGGCGAGGTGGAGACCGGCCGCTGGGGCATCCAGGTCGGTGCCTTCGCTCAGCAAGGCGCGGCCGAGAAGGCGGCCCACGCGGCGCTCGCGGAGTTGCCGAGCGCCAAGGGTCACTCGGTCAGCGTGACGAAACCCGGCACCGTCGAGAAGGATCGCTACTACCGCGCGCGCATCGGCGGCTTCAGCGAGAAAGACGCCGAGCACGCCTGCCAGGCTCTGCACAAGAAGCACCACGATTGCGCGCTGGTCGCGCCGAGCTCGCTGCACGTCGCGCAGAACTGAGCGGCTCGGCTTCCTCCCCTGCACCGGAGTTTCGGCGAGCCGCCGCGGCGGACGCTCCCGCCATTCGCGCGCTGACGCGGGAGGCCTACGCCAAGTGGGTACCGCTGATCGGCCGTGAGCCCAAGCCGATGACGGCGGATTACGACGCCGCCGTGCGGAACCACCGCATCGACCTTCTGCATCTGGACGACAAGCTCGCCGCCTTGATCGAGACGATCCCGGCAGCCGACCATCTCCTGATCGAGAATGTCGCGGTGTCGCCCGCCTTTCAGGGAAGAGGTCTCGGCCGCCGGCTGATGGCGCACGCCGAAGCGGTGGCCGCGTCGCAAGGCCATAGGGAGATCCGGCTCTACACGAACAAGATGTTCGCCGCGAATGTGCGGCTCTACGAGAAGCTCGGCTATCGCGCCGACCGGGAGGAGCCGTTCAGCGGCGGCGTCATCGTGCACATGAGCAAGCGAGTGCCCGTCCGCGACGCCGGAGACTAGCGCAATAGCGAGTTCAGGCGGCGCTATCCGCAACCACCCGAAAACGTCTGGGTTTCAGATATAAAGTGTCCTAGTTCGAGGGAACGCGCCTCATGCCCGTTTGCGCCGAACCAGGCCAAGGGCGAGGAGCCCAGTCCCCAAGAGCAGCAGCGACGCGGGCTCAGGAACGTCGGCCAACGAGAACTCGATCTGCTTGACCTCTTTGAAGGTGCTAGCAATCTCGACCGTCTTGATCGTCTCGCCGCTCCCCAACACCGCCTCGATACCGATGCTGGCGAAGTCCGCATTGGATCCAAGCCCGGTGAAAGTAAAGGTCTGAGCGGGATCGCCTTGATTGTCCGTCACCGTCACGGTCACCGTGCCGACGGCGGCATCAAGCAGCTGGCCACGGAATGAAAAATCGCCGAACAGGGTGGGGCCTGCAGGCGTGAATATCAGGTCCGTAAGAGAGCCATCGCTGATCGGCTTGATGGTCGCGAAACCGGAGCCGGTATCGACATTCCCGGTCGTGGTCACGGTGATCGTTTGACTGTCTACCTGGCCGGTAAAGGACGAGACATTGCTGTTGGCAGTGTCGATATTGAACTGGTCCCCCACCAGGGCCCGCCGACGTGATGAAGGTGGCCGATGCCGGCTGCGCCCAGACAACCGCGAGCGCTGCGGCGGCGATGGCCCCTCTGCTAAGGCCTGTGAATACACGCATCGATTGATCTCCGCTGCCCAACTCTTCACTTATGTTGAATACCGATGCTCATCGGCCCAACACCATACTTACACATGCAAAAACCCTGCCCAATTACCCGATTTACGTTAGGTCAATGCCTTCGAGACCGAGACCGCACTGTAAAGATTTCTGACACTTTTGTGCCACGCAGCCCAGACAGCACCGTTGAGGCGCAATCCGCTAAAACGTCGGCGGCTCGACGCCGCTGGCCTTGAGCTGACCGGCGAGCTCGTGTTTCAAGCGGTCGAGGGCCGCGGCGTCGCGGGCCTCGGCGCGGGCGACCAACACGGCCTGGGTGTTGGAGGCGCGGAGCAGCCACCAGCCGTCCTTGGTCTTGACGCGCACGCCGTCGATGTCGGTCATCTCGGCGCCGGCCTGTTTGAGGCGGTCGCGCACCTCGCCCACCACCGCGAATTTGCGCGCCTCCTCGCAAGGAAAGCGCAGCTCCGGCGTGTTCACCACCGCCGGCAAGCGGTCGCGCAGCTGAGCCAGGCTCGCCTCGCTGCGGCCGAGGATGCCCAGGAGGCGGATCGCCGCATAGAGCGCGTCGTCGTAGCCGTAGTAGCGATCGGCATAGAAGATGTGGCCGCTCATCTCGCCCGCGAGCGGCGCGCCGATCTCGGCCATCTTCGATTTGATGATGGAATGGCCGGTGCGCCACATCAGCGGCTTGCCTCCGACCCGCGCGATCTCGTCGAACAGCACCTGGCTCGCCTTCACGTCCGCGATGATGGTGGCGCCGGGCATGGCGCGGATCACGTCCGCCGCGAGCACGGTCATCAGCTGATCGCCCCAGAGGATCCGGCCCTGCGCGTCGACCACGCCGATGCGGTCGCCGTCACCGTCGAAGGCGATGCCGAGATCGGCGCTGTGCTGTTTCACGCCCTCCTGCAGCTGCGCCAGGTTCTTGGCCTCGGTGGGATCGGGATGATGGGCGGGGAAGCGCCCGTCGATCTCTTCGTTGAGCAGGATATGCCGGCCCGGCACCTTCTTCGTCAGGCGCACCAGCGCCTCGCCGGTGGCGCCGTTGCCGGCGTCCCACACCACCGTCAGCGGCCGCTTGCCGTCATAGTCGATGGCGAGCCGGTCGACGTATTTCTCCAGCAGCTGCACCGTCGAGGCTTTGCCGTCCCCGGTCCGAAACGCGCCGCGGGCGGCGATCTCGCCGAGGCGCTGGATATCGGCGCCGTAGAACGACCGCTTCTGCAGCACCAGCTTGAAGCCGTTGTAGTCCGCGGGATTGTGCGAGCCCGTCACCATGATCCCGCCGTCGACGCCGAGCGTGTAGGCGGCGTAGTAGAGCATCGGCGTCGGACCCAGTCCGATGCGCACCACGTCGATGCCGCTCTCGGCCAGGCCCTGCACCAGCGCCTGCTCGAGCGCGGGCGAGCTCAGGCGTCCATCGCGCCCGACCGCGATGCTCTTGCCGCCGACCTCGGCAACGCACACGGCGAAGGCGCGGCCGAGCGCCCGGGCGTCGGCCTCGAAGAGCGTGGTGCCGACGGTGCCGCGGATGTCGTACTCGCGCAGGATGGTCGGATCGAAGCGATGGCCGCTTGCGCGGCCGCCGTCATTGGCCATGGATGCTCCGGAGCTCAGGATCGTTGGCGGCGTTGCCGAGGCGGCGCCTCGCCGGCCGGCTCGTCCGCGGGGTCGTCGCGATGGTCCCGCAGGATGCGCCGGACCTCGTCGGCCAGGTCCGGCCGCGCCAGCGCGTACGCAATGGTCGCCTCGAGGAATCCCACCTTGTCGCCGCAGTCGAAGCGGCGGCCCTCGAAGCGGAAACCGTGGAACGCGGTCTTGCCGCCGATCATCCGCGCGAGGGCGTCGGTGAGCTGGATCTCGTTGCCGGCGCCGCGCCCGATGCGGCCGAGATGCTCGAACACCTCGGGCTCGAGGATATAGCGGCCGATCACCGCGAGCGTCGAGGGCGCCGCGTCCGGCGCGGGCTTCTCCACCACGCCCTTGGCGCGCACCAGCGGGCCGTCCTCCGCCACCGTATCGAGGATGCCGTAGCGCTTGGTGTGCGCGCGCGGCACGTCCATGACCGCGATCAGATTGCCGCCCACCTTGGCACGCGCCTCCACCATCTGCTTGAGACAGGGCGTGCGCGCGAGGATCAGGTCGTCCGCGAGCAGCACCGCGAAGGGCTCGTCGCCCACGAGATCGCGCGCGCACCAGACGGCGTGGCCGAGGCCGAGCGGGCGCTGCTGGCGCGTATAGGCGAGCTGGCCGGCTTGCGGCATCCAGGCGTTGATCTCGACGATCTCGGCGTTCTTGCCGCGCTCGCGCAAAGTGCTCTCGAGCTCGTAGGAATGATCGAAGTGGTCCTCGAGCGCGGCCTTGCCGCGCCCGGTCACGAAGATGAATTGCTCGATACCCGCCGCCCGCGCCTCTTCCACCGCGTACTGGATCAGCGGCTTGTCCACCACCGGCAGCATCTCCTTCGGCATCGCCTTGGTCGCCGGCAGGAAGCGCGTGCCGAGACCGGCAACCGGAAATACAGCCTTGCGAACGGGAGCAGTCATGGGGCCTTGCCTTCGGCCGTTGCGGCACATGCCGGGCGCGGGGACAACGGAGTGCCCCATCCGCTTGTTCCCCCTAGCGCGATGCTTCCTAAGTTCGCAAGCGAACTTCGGATGCTGTATCGCACTAGGTTTAACAAATCGTGGCCCGCTTATCCCTGAAATTCGCCAGCGAATTTCAGGGGCGGGACACGCGACGGCGGCGCCTTATACCCCGAACTCTCCGCTCAAGGCCAGCCCGGGCGCCTCATGTCCCTAAGAGGACATCCTTGGCACGGTTAACCTGCGCCGCCAGCGCGTCGGAGCCGCCCTGGTCCGGATGGATCTTCATCATGAGGCGGTGATGCGCTTCCTTGATCTCGGCGGCGCCGGCGCCGCGCTTCAGGCCCAGGATCGCCAAGGCTTCGTCCGGCGTCATGGCGGTGCCCGCCGCATGCGAGGTGCCTTCGGAGCCGCCCGCCTCCTTCGCCGCCTCGCGCCAGTCCGGCATGAACCGGTCGAGGTAGCTTTCGACCAGGCTGACCGACGGCGGATCCTCGGCGCGCACCTCGCGCCAAAGCGCGATCAGCGACGCATTGTCGAGCTCCTCCAGCCGCCGCCCCTGGAACCGGCCCTTGCGCACCGTGCCGGTCATGGTGCCGGTCTCGTGATCGAGGCTCATGCGGAGATAGTCGGTCTCGACTTCCGAGACCTGGCCGCGCGGACCGCCGCCGCCGCCCGCCCAGCGTCGCCAGACCGTCTTCGCCCGCGCGAGAAACGGCGCCGCGCCGCCCAGCGCGATCACCACCGGCAAGAAGCGGCCGCTCTCGATCAGCAGCACCGCGACCGCGATCGCCGCGAACACGCCAAGCCACATCAGGAACCGCACGATGACCGCGGGAGGAAGCGCCACGAAGGCCCTGCCCGCCGCCAGCAGCAGGACGAGAAGCAAGATGCCGCCGACCAGATAGAGTGGCATCAGGCACCGCCCATCTGGCGCGTGATCAGCAGGGTGGCGCCGCCGGTCTTGCGGCTGTAATCCGCGAGCGCCTTGCGCCCGCCGGCGGCGAACACCGCCACCGCGCCCAAGAGCTCCTTCAGCTGCTGGGCACTGGCGTTGTCGAAGGGGCAATAGGCGCCGCGGGAGAGGCGCGCGAGCTCCTTGAAGGCGTGGCCCGCCACGGGATTGGCGCCCTCGTGGAACACGAAAGCGGGCACGTTGAGGAGCGCCAACTCACCCGCGAGCCGGGTGAGCGCGTCCAGCGGCTCCTCCATGGCGTCGCCCACGAAGACCAGGGCATTGACGTGGCCTGCTTTCGCCTCGTCGATGGCATGCTTGAGCACGCGCGCGATCTGCGTCTCGCCGCCGACGCAGCTGACCTTGCGCATCGCCGCATGCAGGTCCTGCGCCCGCGAGAGCCAGCGGCTCGCCTTGCATTCGCCGAAGCCTCGATAGAACACCAGCTGCACGTCGAGGCCGCCAAGGCTCGCGGTCGCCTCGAACATCTCGCCCTGGAGCCGGCAGGCGTGGTCCCAGGCGGGCTCGCGGCTCGCCGTCGCGTCGAGGGCAAAGATCAACCGTCCGCGGCCCGAGGCCGGCCGCACCGCCGGCATCGCCGCCACCTGCTTCAGGAACGCTTCGACCTCCGCCTGCTTTGACTCGGCGGGAAGCCGGCTCTCCGAGCCCTTCTTCTCGTCCGCCATACCCTCAATATGGGATGGAGGGGGTAGCGTTGGCTAGCTGGCGCATCACGAGTGGCTGGGTTGTGTTGTCGTCCTTCGACGCGCTCGCGCCGCTCGCTTGCTCAGGATGACGGGCTCTCCTTGTGCACTCACCACCTCCCCTCATCCTGAGCAAGGGGCGTAGGCCCGCGTCGAAGGACGCACCCATACCTAACCTAGTTTCGGCTCCGTCTTCTTGATGCTCTCGCGGGTCTCCATCGCCTGCCACCAGCGGCGCAGACCCTCGTGGGGTCCCAGAAGATCGCGGCCCTCGGCGGTGAGCGCGAACCAGAAATAGTGCGGCGCCAGCATCAGATCGGCGAGGCTCAGCGCATCGCCCGCGAGGTATCGGTTGCCGTCTAGAATCTGGTCCAGCGCCTCCAGGCAGACGCGGGCCTTGGGCAAAGACGCCTCGACTTTGGCCTCGTCCGCCGTCATGCCGACACGCTTGGCGATCAACCGCTGGAACGAGATGCCGACGCTGATGTTCGGAAACACGTAGCAATCGACGATGCCGATGATCTGGTTCATGCGCCCGGCTTGCCGCGGGTCCGTGGGCTGCAGCGACGGTCCCGGGAAGACCGCATCGGCGTACCGCATGATCGCCTGCGTCTCGTAGAGCGCGAAGCCCTGGTGCTCGAAGGCGGGCACTCTGCCGAAGGGATGCCGCGCGACATGCGGCATCTGACCCCATGTGCCGAATGGAACAGCCGAGAAATCGTAGACGGCTCCCTTTTCCTCCAGAGCCAGCTGCGCGCTGCGCACGTAGGGGCTGCCCTGCGTGCCGTAGAGGATCGTCTCGGACATGCGAGTCTCCTGTTTGACGCTAAGCCGCGCGCGCCCAGACCGCGGTGTCGTGGAACACGCCGCCGCCGTTGGGTCGGCCGGGGTCGGCGGAGATCAGGACGTTGATGCCGAGGCCTCCCTCGTAGGCATGGTTCGGCCAGATGCCCTCGACCACCAGCACGCCGCGCTGGAGACCGTCGAAGGACTTGGCGTGGACGACCACGCTGCCGAGGCGATTGCCGAGCCGCACGCGCTCGCCGGCGGCAAGCCCGAGCGCTCGGAGATCGTCGGGGTGGATCAGCACCGAGGGCTTGCCTTCGCGGCCGACGCTCGAGGGCGTGTTGTTGAAGCTGCTGTTCAGGAACGAGCGCGCGGGCGGCGCCATCATCCGGAAGGGATGCTCGGCATCGGCCTTGTCGATGATGTCGACGTGATCGGGCAGCGCCGGCAATTCCTGGTGCAGCGGCCCGAGCGATGCCCAGTCGGCCTTGAAATGGAACCGCTTGTCCGCGTGCCCGAAGCCGTCGAGGAAGTGCGCGGTCTCGAAGGGCAGCGACCGGTCGATCCAGCGTCCCTGATAGAAAGCATCCGGCCCCGGCAGTCCGGAGATCCGCAGGCTTTCCGCGATGATCTCCATCTCGGTCATGGCGAATCCGCGGTGCTCGGCGCCGAGCCGCCGCGCGAGCTCGCAGATCACGTAGTGGTTCGTGCGCGCCTCGGCGTAGGGTTCGACCACCTTGCGCGCGATCTGCAGGTAGACGTGGCCGCCGCCGGTGTAGATGTCGTCGTGCTCGAGGAAGGTGGTGGCGGGCAGCACGACGTCGGCCATCGCCGCCGTCTCCGTCATGAACTGCTCGTGGACGCAGGTGAAGAGGTCCGATCGCAAGAAGCCCTCGCGCACACGCAGCGTCTCCGGCGCCACCACCATAGGATTGGTGTTCTGGACCAGCATCGCCGTCACCGGTGGGCCGTCACCGAGGTCGCGCTTGTCGCCCGCCAGCACCGCGCCGATCCGCGACTGATCGAAGATGCGCGTCTTCGGATCGAGCACGTCGAGGCCCTCGATCACCGTGCGATCGATGACGTAAATGCCGGCATTCGCATAGAGCGCGCCGCCGCCCTTGTATTGCCAGGCGCCGGTCACCGCCGGCAGGCACGTCACCGCGAAGAGCTGCGCCGAGCCGTTGCGCGAGCGCGAGAAGCCGTAGCCGACCCGGAGATAGCTCCGCTTGGTGCGGCCGTAGAGCCGCGCGAACTCCACGATCTCCGCCTCGGGAATGCCGGTGATGCCCGAGGCCCAGGCGGGGCTCCGCGTCTCAAGATGCGCCTCGAGCTCCGCCTCGCCCGCCGTGTATTTCGCGAGATAGGCGCGGTCGGCGTAGCCTTCCTTGAAGAGCACATGCATCACCGCGCAGGCGAGCGCGCCGTCCGTGCCAGGCTTCGGCATCAGGTGGATGTCCGCGGTCTCGGCGGTCGGCGTGCGGTAGGGATCCACCACCACGAAAGGCGCGCCGCGCTCGCGCCGAGCCTTCGTGATGTGGGTCATCACGTTGACCTGCGTCGAGACGGGATTGCCGCCCCACACGATCACCAGATCGGACTCCGGAATCTCCAGCGGGCTCACGCCGCGCTTGGCCCCGGCGCCGGCGTTCCAGCCGGCATCCGACAGCGTCACGCAGAAGGTCGAATGCTGGCGCGCGTATTTCATCGCATGGCGCAGCCGGTTGATGCCGTCGCGCTGCACCAGCCCCATGGTGCCCGCGTAGAAATAGGGCCACACGGTCTCGCTGCCGTAGCGCTGGGCGGCGCGCGTGAACTCTTCCGCGACGCGATCGAGCGCCGCGTCCCAGGAGATCGGCTTATAGGCATCGAGCCCCGCGCCCTTCTCGCCCACGCGCAGCAACGGCGTCGACAAGCGCAGCGGATGATGCTGGCGCTCGGCGTAGCGCGCGACCTTTGCGCAGACGACGCCGGCCGTGTAGGGATTGTCGCGCGCGCCGTGGATGCGCCCGATGGTCCGCTCGTCGATGCGCTCCACCTCCAGCGCGCAGGTGCTCGGACAGTCGTGCGGGCAGACGGAATAGGCGCTGTCGAGCGGCAAGGGACGCTCCTCGTTCTTTCTGGAACGACTATAAAGCGGTGCGGGCTTCCGCGAAAGCCGCCGTCAGGAAGGCCGCTCCCAGACCAAGGTGGAGACGCTCATCTTGCCGTCGCGCGGATTGGGCGCCGGCGCCGTGGTGAGCGTGAGGCGGTTGCCGTCGAACTTGTAGAAGCGCACGACGTCCGTCCCGGTCCAGGCCTGATTCCAGGATTGCTCGACGTGGTGGATCACGCGATCGGGCTCGACCGTGTAGCGCCCGGCGTAAGCCACCATGCTGCGGAAGAGCGAGAAGGCCTCGGCCTCGGTGAGCGCGGCGCCGGCGGGTGCCTTGCGGCCCTCGGCCAGGACCAGCGCGCTCATGCGGCCGTCCGCCGTGTAGATGAGCGTGCCCGTGGGATGCGCGCCCCAGAGTGGCGTCGATTCACCCGTGTCGAGGCTCTTGCGCTCGGTCGATCGCAACGTCCAGGTGCCGACGAACGGATTGCCCATGCGAGACGGCTCCGCGCTCAACCGACCGCGGCGGCGACGCGCGGCAGGTGCTCGGCGAGCTTGCCGCCCAACCGCACCGGCTCCACGCGGCGCGCGAGGCCCGTGGCGTCGTCGGTCTCCACGAAGACCGCGCAGAGCGTCCCCTCGCCGTCCGCGGCCTTGAGCCGCTCGCCGGGGATCTTGTTCACGAAACGCGCCACCGCCGTCTCCTTCTGCATGCCGATGACAGAATCGTAGTCGCCGCACATGCCGCAGTCGGTCTGATAGGCCGTGCCTTTCGGCAGGATCCGCGCGTCCGCCGTCGGCACGTGGGAGTGCGTGCCCACCACCACGGAAGCGCGGCCGTCGGCGAAATGTCCCATCGCCATCTTCTCCGAGGTGGCCTCGCCGTGGAAATCGATCACCACCGCCTGCACGTCGCCGAGCGGATGGAGCCCCAGCTCGCGTTCGACCGCCGCGAAGGGGCAATCGATCGCATCCATGAAGAGCCGCGCCATCGGGTTCAGCACCAGCACGCGCCGGCCGTCGCCGAGCTCGAACACCCGCGCGCCCACGCCCGGCGTGCCCGCCGGCAGATTGAGCGGCCGCAGCAGCCGCGGGTCGCCATCGATGTAGCCCAGCAGCTCCCGCTGGTCCCAGACGTGATTGCCGGTGGTGATGACGTCCGCGCCGGCGGCGTAGAGCTCGGCGCAGAGCTTGTCGGTGATGCCGAACCCGCCGGCGGCGTTCTCGCCGTTCACCACCACGAAATCGAGCCCGAGCTCGCGCCGGAGCCGGGGCACCTGCGCCTTCACCGCCTCGCGCCCCGACCGCCCCATCACGTCGCCACAAACCAGGAGTCTCATGCCAACCTCGTGCACGCTTTTGCTACTCTAACGCATTTCTCGCACAAGCTCTCGCCAGCCCCTCGCCCACGAAGTGGGAGAGGGAGGGACCCAGCGTGAAGCGCTGGGAGGGTGAGGGTCGGTGTGAACGAGCACTTCCAATCGACACCCCTCACCTTCCCGCCGCTCTCGCGGCGGGCCCCTTCCTCTCCCGCTCATCGCGGGAGAGGGGTCTGCCAGCGCTCACAGGATTATGAGCCCAATCTCCGTCACCACGGCATCGAGCGGCGCGTCGGCCTCGTCGACCGGCACTTGCTCGACCTCCTGCACACTGAAGGCGAGACCCACGGCGAGGGGCGTGCCCCTCGCGCGCAGCGTCGCCAGAGTCCGGTCGTAGAAACCGGCGCCGTAGCCCAGCCGATGGTAGGCGCGGTCGAAGGCGAGCATCGGGACCAGCACCAGCGACGGCACCACCTCGGGTGCGCTCGAGAGCGGCGCCTGGATTCGCATGATGTCGGGCGCGAGCGGGTCGCCGGGCGACCACGCGCGGAAGGCAAGCGGCTCTCCGCGCGCGAGGGAGATCGGCAACGCGGTGCGAAAGCCCTGCTCGGCGAGCGCCTGCATCGCGGGACGCGGATCGAGTTCGTCACGGATCGGCCAGTATCCGGAGATCACGCTGCCTCGCGCCACTGGCGTCGCGGCGATCCAC
Organism: Allostellaceae bacterium; assembly: GCA_035604335.1. Lineage (GTDB taxonomy): Bacteria > Pseudomonadota > Alphaproteobacteria > ATCC43930 > CGMCC-115725 > DASZHJ01. Next base: position 21,153 of record DATNIT010000277.1, read on the forward strand.
GCGATCAGCCGGTTGCGCACTGCGAGGCTCGCGGCCGCACGCATCTCCGGCGTCAGCGCCGCACGGCGAGCGCGCATGATCTTGCGCAGCGCCGCCTTCTCGGCGGCGATCGTCTCGGGGCTCACAGCAGGGCGAGGAAACCGGATGGAGCCGCCTCGGCCGTCGGCATTGACGAACCCTCTAGGCCCGCTTTCGCAGGTGGGCACCGTATACCGGAACCAGGGCTCCGGCAGGGACAGTTCCCGAGGTGTCGTAATCGGCCCCGGGGTTTGTGCGGCCTAACGCACCAGGCAGCCCCATCCTAAGAACCAATGTGGGGTGTTTCGAGGCGAACTGCAATCGTCTCAATTCGCCTTGCGAGCTCCTCGAGGCCCTGGGCGAGCGCCGAGGTGTCGACGCCGTTGCCGTCGGCCGCGGATTGGCGGCGCAGCGCCGCGTGCGCATCGGCGAGCTCGTCCGTGATCACCAGCGCCGCCAGCACCAGCAGCCGCGCCTCGCCGATCTGCCCGAGCTTCCCCACGAACTCCGTGGTCTTGCGGTCGACGTACTGCGCGAGCTCCTTGATGCGGCTCTCCTGCCCGTCTTCGCAGGAGACCGGATAGCTCCGGCCGTTCACCGTGAGGTGGATCTCGGGCATCAGCCCTCCAGCACCCGGTCGAGCCGGCCGATCGCCTGATCGAGGCGGCTCGCGACGGTCTGGGTCACCTGGCTCAGCGAGGCATATTGGGCCTTGGCGTCGGCGAGCGCCCGTTCGAGTCCCGCCCGATCCTCCGCGCCGCTCGCGTGCTCCATCGCTGCCTCGACACGTAGCACCGCCCGCTCGAGGCGCTTGGCGGCTTCGACCACCCTGCTGAGATCGCTCATGGCGTGTTCGGCGCTTCCCCCGACTCGGGGTCACCTTACGCGCGCGCCGAACGGACAGTCAATGCGCGGCGAGCCGCTTGCGTAGGAAATAGCGTGTCTGTCCCCGCGGATAGTCCTCGAGGGTCCCGAACACGCCGTAGCCGCACTTCTCGTAGAAGCCGAGCGCCTGGAAGGTGTCGAGCCAGGCCGAGTGGCAGCCACGCTCGAGCGCGCGCCGCTCCGCCCGCGCCAGGAGATCGCGGCCGTATCCCTGGCCCTTGAGCGCGTCGTGCACCCAGAGATTGTCGACGAACAACCATTCCCAATAGAGGATACCATCGAGCCCGCCAGCGAGCGCACCGTCGGCATCGCGCATCAAGATCGCAAAGCGATCTTGCGAATAGGGCACGGTGCGGGCGTTGAAATCGTCGATCGCACGCTCGATCACCTTGCGGTCCTCGCGCGCGGGCGCCTCGTCGATCGTGATCTGGATCGGGAGTTTCATGGGCGATCCAGTGTGCCATCGCGCCGCCACTCTGGCGACTCGCCGAGGCACCAGAGGACGATTGACGGAGAACGCCGCCCCCGGCAAGGTGCGGCTCGTGCGCGACTGCCGCTTCATTAATCACCGATGACCGCCCTGCAATCGCCGAGTGCCGACGCTCCGCCCCTGCCGGCACCGAGGGACCGCGAGCTCCGCGAGATGGCGGACGCCATCCGGGCGCTCGCCATGGACGCCGTCGAGAAAGCCAACAGCGGCCATCCCGGCATGCCCATGGGCATGGCGGATGTGGCGACGGTGCTGTTTTCCAAGTTCCTGAAGTTCGATCCGCGCGACCCCGCCTGGCCCGACCGCGACCGCTTCGTGCTCTCGGCCGGACACGGCTCGATGCTGCTCTATTCGCTCCTGCACCTCACGGGCTATGCGGAGATGACGCTCGACGAGCTGAAGCGCTTCCGCCAGCTCGGCAGCCGCACCGCGGGCCATCCGGAATACGGCCACGCGCCGGGGATCGAGACCACTACCGGGCCGCTCGGCCAGGGGCTCGGCAACGCCGTCGGCATGGCGCTCGCCGAGCGGATCATGAACGCGCGGTTCGGCGACGGGCTGGTCGACCACCACACCTATGTGATCGCCGGCGACGGCTGCCTGATGGAGGGCATCAGCCACGAGGCGATCTCGCTCGCGGGCCATCTGAAGCTCCGCAAGCTCATCGTGCTCTGGGACGACAATTCGATCTCCATCGACGGGCCCACCGGCCTCACGGTCTCCGACGATCAGCTCGCACGCTTCGAGGCCTCGGGCTGGGACGTCTCGGCGGCCGACGGCCACGACACCGACGCGATGGCGGCGGCGCTCGAGGTCGCGCGGGCGAGCGACCGCCCCTCCCTCATCGCGTGCCGCACCACGATCGCGTTTGGCGCCCCCACCAAGGCCGGCACCGCCGCCGCCCATGGCTCGGCGCTGGGCGCGGCCGAGATCGAGGGCGCGCGCAAGCGCCTCGGCTGGCCCTACCCGCCCTTCGAGATCCCCGAAGCGATCCGGATGCGCTGGCACGCCGTCGGCGCGCGCGGGGCCGCGGCCTCGAGCGCCTGGCGCGAGCGTCTCGCCAAGGCGCCGGCGGATCTGAGGCACGAGTTCGAGCGGCGCCAGTCGGGCGAGCTGCCGAGCGGGTGGCGCGCCGCGCTCGCCGCCGTCAAAGAAAAATTCGCGGCCGACGCGCCGAAGCTCGCGACGCGCCAAGCCTCCGGCGGCGTGCTCGACGCGCTGGCGCCGGTGATCCCCGAGCTGATCGGCGGCTCCGCCGATCTGACGCCGTCCAACAACACCAAGGTCAAAAGCCAAGCGCTCCTCACCTCCAAGAACTACGGCGGCAGCTACATCCACTACGGCGTGCGCGAGCACGGCATGGCCGCCGCCATGAACGGCTTGGCGCTCCATGGCGGCGTCGTACCCTATGGCGGAACGTTCCTGATCTTCACGGACTATTTCCGGCCGGCGATCCGGCTCTCTGCCCTGATGGGCGTGCGCGTCATCTATGTGATGACCCACGACTCCATCGGCCTCGGCGAGGATGGGCCCACTCATCAGCCGGTGGAGCAGCTCGCGGCGTTGCGCGCGGTTCCAGGCCTACGCGTGTTCCGGCCGGCGGATGCCGTGGAGACCGCGGAGTGCTGGGAGCTCGCGCTTGCGGCGCCCAAGACGCCCTCGGTCATCGCGCTCACCCGCCAAGCCCTGCCGGCGCTGCGGCGCGACACTGGTGAAAACCGCTCGGCTCGCGGCGGCTACGTGCTGGCGGAGGCCGACGGCGCGCGGCGCGTGACATTGGTTGCCACAGGCTCGGAAGTTGCCTTGGCGATGACCGCGCGCGATCTCCTGAAAGCGAAGGGTGTGGCCGCCGCCGTGGTCTCGCTCCCGTGCTGGGAATTGTTCGATGCCCAAGACCCCGCCTATCGCGCGAGCGTGCTCGGCACGGCACCCCGCGTCGCGGTGGAGGCGGCATCGCCCTTCGGTTGGGAACGCTATGTCGGCGCGGGCGGCGCGATCGTCGGCATGACCGGCTTCGGCGCCTCCGCGCCCGCCGAGGATTTGTTCCGCCACTTCGGCATCACGGCCGAGAAGGTCGCCGAGGCGGCGTTGAGTAGGATTTAGAAGGACGAACAAGCGCCGTGCGTCCTTCGACGCGCTCCCTAACGGTCGCTTGCTCAGGATGAGGACCTTGATCGCCACGGCACTAGATGCTCCTCATCCTGAGCAAGCGAAGCGCGTCGAAGGACGCAAGCTGCGCGCACGCGGTAAGTTGCTTCAAGAACTGACGTCGGTTTGGAGGATCTCATGACCACACGCATCGCGATCAACGGATTCGGCCGCATCGGGCGGCTGGTGCTGCGCGCGCTTCACGAATCCCGGCGCGACGATGTCCAATGCGTCGCCATCAACGACCTCGGCTCGGTCGCGGCCAACGCGCACCTTCTGAAGCACGACAGCGTCCACGGTCCCTTCCCCGGCGAGATCAAGACCGGCGGCAACTGGATGGATCTGGGCCGCGGACACATCGCCGTCTCGGCCGAGCGCGATCCCGCGAAGCTGCCGTGGAAGGACCTCAAGGTCGACGTGGCGCTCGAATGCACGGGCATCTTCACCAAGCGGGAGGCGGCGGCGAAGCACCTCGAAGCCGGCGCCAAGCGCGTCATCGTGTCGGCGCCCGCCGACGGCGTCGACTTCACGCTGGTGCTGGGCGTCAACAGCGACCAGCTCGCCGCGCAGCACACGGTGATCTCGAACGGCTCCTGCACCACCAACTGCCTGGCGCCGGTCGCCTATGTGCTCAACGAAGGCGTCGGCATCGAGCACGGCTTCATGACGACGATCCACTCCTATACCGGCGATCAGCCGACCGTCGACACGTTGCACAAGGATCTCCGCCGCGCGCGCGCCGCCGCGCTCTCGATGATCCCGACCTCCACCGGCGCCGCCAAGGCGCTGGGCCTCGTCCTGCCGGCTCTCAAGGGCAAGCTCGACGGCTCCTCGATCCGCGTGCCCACGGCGAACGTCTCGCTGATCGATTTCAAGTTCACCGCGGCCCGCGACACCTCGGCGCCGGAGATCAACGAGCTCATGGTGAGCGCCGCCAACTCCACCCGGTTCCGCGGCATCCTCGCGGTGAACAAGGAGGAGCTGGTCTCCTCCGACTTCAACCACAACCCCGCGAGCTCGACCTTCGACCTCACGCAGACGACGGTGCTGGGCAAGCGGTTCTGCCGGGTGCTCTCCTGGTACGACAACGAGTGGGGTTTCTCCAACCGCATGGTCGAAGCCGCCGCCGCCCTCGGCAAGCTCGGCTAAGCGATTCTCGGGCGTGAGCGGCAAGCGGATCATCGTCCATTCGCTTGGCGATGCCCGCGCCGCCCTCGCCGCGGCCCGCGCGCTCGAGGCTCCCGTCACCCTCGCGAGCGCCGCGGGCGCCGGCGGCTATGCGGGTCCGCTCTGGTTCAAGGCGCTGATCGCAGCCGCGCGCGCCGACTTTCCCGAGGTCGACGTGACCACAGTGCTCGACTGCGGCAAAGAGGCCGGTACCATCCTTGCGGCACTCCGACACGGGTTCAAACGGGTGCGCTTCACGGGCGTCGAAGCCGCTCTCGTGCCGTTGCGGGAGATCGCCCGGGAACTCGGCGCCGAGATCGAGACGGGCGACCGGCCCGAGGCGCTCGATCTCCTGGGCGAAAACGACCCGAAGGCCGCGGCGCGGGCTTATCTCGCGGCGGCAAAATGCCCCGCCTAAGCCACTCGCGCGGCTTTGCCGGCCACGGCACCATCTGATATATCCCCGCTGATGCTGATAGGGCGCCTGACGGCGGGCGCAGGAGGGTTAATTCCATGCGAGTGAGCGAGCAGGTCAAACGCATTCTCGACGGCTACGAGAGCGACAACCCCGGCACCAAGGCCAATCTCGCGCGCATCCTCATGCACGGCCGCCTCGGCGGCAGCGGCAAGCTGGTGATCCTGCCGGTGGACCAGGGCTTCGAGCACGGGCCCGCCCGCAGCTTCGCGCCCAACCCGCCGGCCTATGATCCGCACTATCATTATCAACTCGCGATCGACGCGGGGCTTTCCGCCTATGCGGCACCGCTGGGATTCCTGGAGGGAGGCGCCAGCACCTTCGCGGGCGCCATCCCCACGATCCTGAAGCTCAACAGCGCCAACAGTCTGGCGCGCGCCAAGGAAGCGCCCTCCCAGGCGATCACGGCGGGCGTCAAGGATGCGCTGCGCCTCGGCTGCGCCGCCATCGGCTACACGATCTATCCGGGCTCCGATGCCGCCTACGACATGATGCACGATATCGCCGAGCTCGCCCGCGAGGCCAAGTCCTATGGCCTCGCGGTCGTGATCTGGTCCTATCCGCGCGGCGGCAACCTCTCCAAGCCCGGCGAGACCGCGGTCGACATCTGCGCCTATGCCGCGCACATGGCGGCACTTTTGGGCGCCCACATCATCAAGGTGAAACCGCCGACCGAGCACCTCGAGCTCGAGGCCGCCAAGAAGGTCTACGAGGCCCAGAAGATCGACGTGCGCACGCTCGCGGCGCGCGTCCGCCACGTCGTGCAGTCCTGCTTCGCGGGCCGGCGCATCGTGGTGTTCTCCGGCGGAGAGGCCAAGGACCTCGACGGCCTCTTCAACGAGGTGCGCGCGATCCGCGACGGCGGCGCCAACGGCTCGATCATCGGCCGCAACACCTTCCAGCGTCCCAAGGAAGACGCCCTGAAGATGCTGGACACCATCATCCAGATCTACCAGGGCAAGGCTTGATCGCCGCCGCCGAGGGGACGCGTCTCTACCTCGTCACGCCCGCCGCGCTCGATCCCCGGGACTTCCGCGACCGGCTCGCCGAGGCGCTCGACGCCGGCGACGTTGCTGCCGTGCAGCTGCGCCTCAAGGACGTCGACGACGACGCGATCCGGCGCGCCTGCGACGCACTCCGGCCGGTGGCGCAGGAGCGCGGCGTCGCCTTCCTGCTGAACGACCGACCCGACCTCGCCGCCGAGACCGGTTGCGATGGCGTGCATGTGGGCCAGCAGGACACGCCCTACGCCGAAGCACGCGCGCTCATGGGCCCCGACCGCATCGTGGGCGTCACCTGCCACGCGAGCCGGGACCTCGCCATGGAGGCCGCCGAGGCCGGCGCGGACTATGTCGCCTTCGGCGCCTTCTTCCCGACCACCACCAAGGTGAGCGGCCATCGCGCCGATCTCGAGATCCTGCAATGGTGGGCCGAGATCATGACCGTGCCCTGCGTCGCGATCGGCGGCATCACGCCGGAGAATTGCGGACCCCTGGTCGCCGCCGGCGCCGATTTCCTCGCGGTGGTCTCGGCGGTCTGGACCGCGCCCGACGGCCCCGCGTCGGCGGTGAAAGCCTTCGAGAAGGCGATCGCCGCGGCGCCGTGATTTGCCCTGCGGACTGTTGAGCGCGCCTTCGCTCAGAATGCCTGAGAACTCTGCGCTGTTCGACAACACTTTCCGCCGAACGAAAGGGGGCGGCCCGAACCGCCCCCTCTCGAAGCACCGCCGCGTACGCTACGCCGCGCGGATGGCGGCCAGGAACTGATCGACTTGGCCGCGCAGCATTTCCGATTGCTTTGAAAGCTCGCCCGCGGCGCTCAGCACCTGGCCCGCCGCCGAGCCGGCCCCGTTTCTTCTTTTCAACGTACCCGACGCTTTGGTCGCGATCGGATACGAGACGGCCTCGCGCGTGGCGTAACGCCCTCTCGCCTCCGCTGCTCGGCTCCTTTGCGAGAGCCGTCCCAGAGTTCGAACCCGATGAGGCTCGGGGTCACCGCTCAGAATCTCGCGCGCCGTATCGACGAAGCCCCGACAACACGTCGTCTCACATCTCAATGGGCCAGAAGATCTCGCAGTTTGACCTAGATCAATGCACCTCTGCTCTGTTCTCCATAGGACCTCGGGGAGCGAGGCAAGATGACGCACCTGCGTCTTCACGGGTAATCGGATCCGTTAACACACAAATCAGAGTGCCGGCATTAGGCTGATGTATGAGTTCTCGGTGCTCTTATGCCCGACCGCACAGATCGGTCGAAATTTGGGTCGTGGCATGAATAGCTGGCAAGAACACTGGAGCCGGGTTGGGCCGCACAGATGTGCCTGGGTCCCGATCCCTCTTTTTTTGCTTGCCTTCATCGGGCTCAGGCTTGCGGACGTGCAAACGGAGCATGAATTCCCCTACCTGCTTCTATTCTCAAATCTCGTTTTCTTGGCCCTGGCGGGGTTCGTCGTCGCCTTTCTCTTCGCCCGCAGTTTTCTGTTCCATGGCGCACCCGGGCTGCTGCTGATCGGATGTGGCGCCATGATCTGGGGCGCATCGGGAGTTGCCGGGGTCATTGGCTCCATGGCCGCCGCTCACGGCCTCGCTCTGGATGCCAATACGGTCGTAACCATCCACAACATCTGCATCTGGGAGGCGGCGCTCCTCCAACTGCTGGGTGCGGCATTCCTTTTCCGCGGGGGTGGAGTCTTGCGGGCACGCGGCTGCTGGCTCTCCGGCGCCTGCGCTCTGACCGCCGCCTCGGTCGGCTTTGTCCTGCTTGCGACGCGTTTGCATTGGACACCGGTCTTCTTCGAGCAAGGGAAAGGGGGCACTCCGGAGCGGCAGTTCTTGCTCGGCAGCACCATCGTCACGCTTTTTCTCATCGCGACGTTGCTGCAGGGGCTGGCTAATAGCGCTTGGGCCAAATTCATGCACTGGTACACGTGCTCTCAGTTGCTGCTGGCGGTCGGATATCTCGGGATAATGATCCAGACCAACTTTGGCGGCATTCTGGGCTGGACCGGCCGGGGCGCCCAATACTTGGGTGGCATCTATATGGTCGTGGCGGCGATCGCCGCTTTCAGGGAGCGCACTGCCAAGGCAGCGACGTTGGCGCAACCCCGGATGGACGCGGTCTATCGCTACGGCTTCGCAATAGCCGTCGTTCTTGCAGCTGCAGCCCTGCGCCTCGTTTTTTTGAAGATCCTGGGGACTCAAGCCCCCTTCTTGACCTTCTATCCCGCGGTCGTCCTGGCCGCCCTCTATGGCGGCACGCGGGCGGGCCTTGCCGCGACCGTCATGTCAGCGCTCCTCGCCGACTATTTTTATATTGACCCGACAAGGTCGCTGGACGTCGAGCAGTCGGGTGATCTTCTGGCGTTGGCGATATTCACGGTCACGTGCTTTCTGTTGTCCTGGGTTGCGGGCAGGCTTCGGAAGGCCGATCAGATATTCGAATTCAATACCGTGCTCGAGCGCGAGATCGCCGAACGCACCAAGGGACTGCAGACCCTTCTGGAGACCGCGAGTGACGGAATTCACGTTCTGGACGGGGACGGGAACCTCGTGCTGTTCAACAAGTCCTTCCTGCGCATGCTCGGCTACGACCGGGAGGAGGCGGCCACGCTCAACGTCAAGGACTGGGATGCGGCGATTCCGCGGGATCATCTGATAGAAACCGTGCGCACGCTCATTTGCCGACCTAGCACCTTTGAAACCGCGCACCGGCGCAAGGACGGAACGATCCTTGACGTAGAAATCAATGCCAGGAGCATCGAACTCGATGGCAAGTCGTTTCTCTACAACTCGGCACGCGACATCACCGAGCGCAAGAAGACCGAACAAGCGTTGGTCGTTGCCCGCGA
>DATNIT010000278.1:0-4871 GCA_035604335.1 Allostellaceae bacterium
GACCGGCTCGTACGATCTGTTTATTTGTCGCTGTAACACACTCGCGAGCCGAAAAGGATTGGTGGCGCAACCCTGTCAAGTGGGACCGGCAATGGGATAAAATTGGACTGTTTCTCCGCCGCAAGGGAGTGGAGCGTGGGAGTAACCGGTTTCCTGCCACCAGAATGGGAAAGCCGATGCCATCGTGGCTCATCTGGGCCTACTGGAGCGTAGCCAGACTACCCACAGAACCGCGCAAGAGACCTAGTCGCAGGCCGGCGCGCGGATTTTAGCACGGTGCTCTTTGCGGACAGGCCACTTTGCCGCGGGAGGCAACATCAGGTTTGAATCAAATCGGATCAACTTGTCGAGGCAGGCCCTCGGACACGTGGAGTATCTCCCGATCAATCTTGACCTACACGAGACCCGTCTGGCCAATGGCACTGCACGTGGGGATGGCGCTAAGCGGCACCAGCCGCCCGCTTGACCTCGCGTCCATAGTGAGCCCCGAATCGGATCTTGGTGGCTCGCCCACGGTGCGTCGCGCTAGCCGGAGTGGAACTCAGAAAGCGTTACGCCCGCCCGGTAAATGGCGATATAGCGTAGACGGTGCCACCTTGAGCCGTTGCGCCACCTCCTCCACCATGATCTCCCTGTTGGCCAAGAGCGTCTTAGCCGCTTCCAGGTCCTTCGGCGACGGCGATGGCGATGCTACTGCGTTGTGTTGGCTGCCGGCAGCCTGAAGAGCTGGTAGATGTAGTGGAAGAGATCTTTTCTGTTCGGAAGCGCTACCGGCTGGCAAGCCACGGTGAAGCCTACCGCTTCCGCCCGGGCGACCAATTCCGGCGCTTCGAAGCCGGACCAGACCAGCAGCATCCCGCCCTCGGCCAGACTGGATCGGAGCGCGCGAAGGCCGTCTTCGCTGTAGAGGAACTCATTGCTCGCCGCCGACAGCGGCCGTGGCCCATTGTCGATGTCAAGGATGATGACGTCGTATTCGCTGACGCCCTGCAGCAGGACGGCGACATCCGCTGCGACAAGGCGGACATTTTTCGGCCGCTCAGCGAAGAGCGCTGGCTCGAACCAGCGCTCATACCAAGCGATGACATAGGTCGAGATTTCGGCGACGGTGATCCGGCCGCGGCCGCCAAGAGTCCCGACCAGTGTCGCCAGCGTATAGCCGAGGCCGAGCCCGCCGAGGAGCACTTGCGGGTTCGGGCGTGGCGCCAAAGCGCCAGCGAGAGCGCCAAGTTCATCCTCGGATCGATGCCAGCGGCTGTTCATTAGCTCGAGGCCGTCGATGCGGATCATGTAGGCGCCGTCGTCGGCGCGGTAGAGGGCCAGCTCGCTGTCGTTCTGGTGGGCGCTTGCAAGCTCAGTCCATGCCATGGGGCTTCGAAGCTCCGGATCAATGGCGGCGTGGGATCATAGCGGTGAAGCAGAGCCATCCGCAGGCCCGCCGTAGCATGGACCCGGCGCAGCGGGTGCGTTGTGTCGGCGGCCGGCACGAACAGGATGAGCGCTGATTCCCACCCGCCGTTGTCCCATGCGGCTAACGAGCACCCGCAGTTACCGTGGCGCCGTTCGGCCGCTCCGACCAGCCGACCGCACATCGCCGGCAGCGCGCCACTCCGTTCCCTCTCCGTTCCCGCTGCGCGCCCGTTACGAGGTCGGTACGGGTCCGCCGTAGACTCAGGCAGCCGCCGACGCTCTCGCCTCTCTGGCACGCCCCGCAGCTCGTTCTGGTGGGAACCGTAATTTTATTGCGCATTGCGACTTGTGTGATAAATTTATCACGACTTTGGTTGGCTGAACTACGCTGGCCAGGCGAAGCGGTTCTGCTCCCGATCACGGCGGCACCGGACAGCCGCCATCGCGAAACCATCCGCTTCGGCCCATTGGCTTGACGGCCACCGGCTTCAACCATCATCACTGGCCCCGGCACCACGAGCAGAACATCGGAGACCGCCCATGAGCAGAAAGCCGATGCAGAAGGTCAGGAGGAGGCCAAGCTCAGGTTTGCCGTCATACCGAAATCACCTCAGACGTCGACTCTGTGCCGCGGTCGAGCCGCAAGCCGCGGCCGGCGTAGCGTGCGCCGACGCGCAGCACCTCGACTAGGCTCACGGCGCTCGCCTTGCCGGTCCCGGCGATGTCGAAGGCGGTACCGTGATCGACGCTGGTGCGCGTGATGGGGAGGCTGAGCGTGACGCTCATCGTGTGCTCAAACCCATCTTCTACAGTTGGGGGCATGGGGAGGCTCTGAAACCCGCAGAAATTCGCCATTCTTGGCTGGCGGGGGCTGAGAATGTAGTGCCACGTCTCGTGCTGATTGCCGTTGATTTTTGTGCCTGGGATGGCGATTCTGTCGGCACCACAAGCCGAGTCGCCGCATGTACTTCCGCAAGAAGACCTCTGGCGGGCGCGCCTATCTGCAGATCGTCCATGCCCGGCGCGAGGGCAGCCGCATCCGTCAGCAGGTGATTGCCACGCTCGGCCGGCTCGACGAGCTGGCGGCGAGCGGGCAGTTGGAACGGCTGCTGCGCTCGGGCGCGCGCTTCGCCGCCAAGGCGATGGTGCTCGCGGTCATGCAGGAGAGTGCGGCGAGCGAGGTCGAGGTGCGCCGGCTCGGGCCCGGGCTGGTGTTCGAGCGGCTCTGGGCGCAGACCGGCTGCCGGGCGGCGATCGAGACGCTGGCGGGACGGCGCAAGCACGAGTTCACGCTCGAGCGGGCGGTGTTCGTGACCGTGCTGCACCGGCTGATGGGCGGCGGCTCGGACCTGGCCGCGGAGCGCTGGCGCAGGCACTACGACATCGCCGGGGTCGAGGGGATCGAGCTGCACCAGCTCTACCGGACCATGGCCTGGCTGGGCGAGGAACTGCCGGCCGAGGAGCAGGACGGGCGCACGCCGTTTGCGCCGCGCTGCACCAAGGACGTGGTGGAGGAGCGACTGTTCGCCGCCCGGCGCGACCTGCTGTCGAGCCTCGATCTGGTGTTCATGGACACCACCAGCCTGTACTTCGAGGGCGCCGGCGGCCAGACGCTGGGCGAGCACGGCTACAGCAAGGACCATCGCCCCGATCTCAAGCAGATGATCCTTGCCGTGGTCATCGACGGCGACGGGCGGCCGGTGTGCTCGGAGATGTGGCCGGGCAACACGGCCGACGTCACGTCCTTGATTCCGGTGGTCGACCGGCTGCGCCGGCGCTTCGCCATCGGCCGGGTCTGCGTGGTGGCCGACCGCGGGATGATCAGCGCCGAGACGATCGCCGCCCTTGAGGCGCGCCAGCTGCTCTACATCCTGGGCGCTCGCGAGCGCACCGACAAGCTGGTGCGCGAGGTGGTGCTGGCCGACCGGGCGCCCTTCGTGCCGCTGACGCTTGCGAGCAAGACGCGGCGCAGGGAGAGCGACTACGGCGCCAAGGCGGTGACGCTGGGCGCACGGCGCTACATCGTCTGCATCAATCATCGGGAAGCGGAGAAGGACGCCGCCGACCGGGTCGCCATGGTGGCCGCCCTGGAGCGCCAGCTCAAGCGCGGCGACAAGGCGCTGGTCGGCAACTCGGGCTACCGCCGCTTCCTGAAGACCGTCGGCGACGGCCACTTCGTCATCGATCGTGGCAAGGTTGCCGAGGACGCGCGCTTCGACGGTATCTTCGTGTTGCGCACCAACACCGATCTCAACCCGCTCGCCGCCATGCTGCGCTATAAGCAATTATGGACGGTCGAGCGCATCTTCCGCACCGACAAGCATCTCTTCGCCACCCGGCCGATCTTCCACAAGCTCGACGAGACCATCCGCGGCCACGTCTTCTGCTCGTTCCTGGCCCTGGTGCTGAAGATCGAGCTCGAGCACCGCATCGCCGCCCTCGGCGAGACCGGCTCGTGGCCCGAGATCCTCAGCGATCTCGACGCCCTCACCGAGACCACCATCGCCCAGGACGGCAAGCGCTTCGTCGTCCGCTCGGCGCCCCGCCCGGCCGCCAGCCTCGCGCTGCGCGCCGCCGGCGTCGCCCTGCCGCCCACCCTGCGCCAGATCGCCGCCGACTGAGCCGACCCGAATTGTAGTGCCACGCCGCCGCCGCGGCGCAAATTGCCGCGCGCGATCAACTACTTAAGAATCTACACTGTAGAAGATGGGTCAAGCTGGTCAACCGCTACGCCGATCTATGCGCCAACTCCCTGGACACCATCCTCGAAGAGGCCGGCTGCCCGGCTGAACCGGACTTCCTCAGCCTCGATATCGACGGAATCGACTGGTGGGTATGGAAGTCGCTCTCGCAGCACCGGCCGCGGGTCGCAATGATCGAATTCAATCCGACCATCCCGAATGATGTACTATTTGTCCCGGATCCAGATCAGAGGCAGGGTTGTTCGCTTAGCGCACTGGTAGAGCTCAGTAAAGAAAAGGGCTACGAGCTAGCTGCCACGACCACTAGGGATGCGCTATTCGTGCGCGCCGACCTGTTCTCACTCCTTGACATAGCTGACAACTCGATCGACGCCCTTCACTACCCCGGCCTAAACGAAACGAAGGTATTTCAGCTGTATGACGGCTCCGTCCGGCTCGTAGGCAACGACAAAATGCACTGGGGCGAAGGAACCGTTGCAGTCTATCGTCTGCGGAACTGGCGGCATCGATTGCGCTCGGTTCAGCGGTGCCTCAGAAGAGCGCTCAGATTTCAGTTGTTCACATAGGCGCGAAAAATCACCTTCCAATCGGCATCCGTCAGGTTCGCGAAGTTGCCGGTACTTTTGTTGAGGCCCGTGAAAGTGGTCGAGTTGCCCCCAAAGCGGACGTTCAGGTTGGTGGCGTCATTCACAGTGACGAGCCCCTGTCCGCTTGTACCGTTAGTGCCGCCAAGTCGGAAGAGGCGATGAATTCATCGCC
>DATNIT010000279.1:0-3501 GCA_035604335.1 Allostellaceae bacterium
CCGCAGCGACCCTCCCCTGCCGCTGCTTGGGCTACTGCCCGCCGCTGATCACCTTGTTCACGTAGAATTCGCCGAGCTGCGCCACGTGGCCTTCGGCAACCGCTTCCTGGAGGAAGATGTTGAAGGCCTCGATCTGATCGAGCGGCACCGACTTGCGGAAACCGTAGGCGACACCCTGTTTGGCGAGCGACGGCTCCGGCTTGACGGTGGCGGACCAGTCCTTGTTGACCACGGCAAACAACATGTTGGTGTCGGCATCGTCGACCGAGATGTCGGCGCGCTTCGAGGAGACGGCGAGGCGCGCCGCGTCGACGTCGGGCAGACGCATGATCGTGGCGTGCTTGACCTGCTCGGTGATCGTGTGATCCTGCGCGGTGCCCGACATGACCGACAGAGTGATGCCGTCCTTGTCGAAGTCGGTGACCGATTTCCAGTCAGGCTTGATCTTCGGGTTCGACTTGTTGAAGACGAACGAAATCTCGTACTGCCACGGCGCAATCGAGTAGTTGATCGAGAGCGCGCGCTTGGCGGTGCGATTGAGGGCCAAGGCCACGTCCCATTTGCCCGCCTGCATGCCGGCGATGATGTTGTCCCAAGTGGTATCGACGAACTGCACCTTGACGCCCAGCACCTGCTCGCCGAATTCCTTGACGAGATCGACGAAGATGCCGCTGTACTCGCCGGTCTTCGGATCGCGCATGACGTGCGGCGGCGCGAGCGCCGCACCGGCACGCAGCACGCCCCGGTCCTGCACGTCCTTCCACAAGTTCTCCGTTTGTTGCGCCGCGGCGAGCTGTCCGACGGCCGACAGCGAAAGTGCGATGCCGATCGCGCCCAGCAACAAGCAGCAACGGGCCAGCATTGATCGAATGGCAGTGGTCATTTGCGTATCTCCCTGTTCTCTCTTGATTGCGGCACCCCAATTGATAGCGATTGCAGACTGCCGTTTTATCGAACCCGAGCCGTACGCGCGCACAGTGCTTCTGTGTGGCGCAGAAATTATGAACAAGATGCGCCATTCGTATAAGTTATACAATGTACGGGCCCGGCGCAACACGCTGTGCAGGGGCGCGCTCTCGACCGCCGAGCCGACGCACATGCCGCTCAAAGGCCGCGCGGAACCGCTCGATGCGCCTCAGAACCGCGGCATGGCCGGGCGAATCCGATCCTGATCTTGAACAGGCGATGGCCCTCGCCGTAGAGGCGCCTCACCATCGCTATGTCGCGGTGGAATTTCCGGATCGGCAACCGAGAAGGACAGCGCAATGTTATCGCGGTAGCGCTCGCACTGGCAGGCTGGCGGCTTGGCCGAGGACGTCGAACAGCGCCATCTTCAACGCCGCCTCCGGCGACGCCGACCACCGGCCCGGTCGATGCGGACAGGGGTCGGCGCCGTGGAGAAGCGGCCGCAGGTAGAGGTGGAGTGCCGCCACGCCAGCATTGAGCGTGCTGGTGAACACGCCCAGAGTGCGGCGTCCGTGTTAAGCCGGACAATCGCGTTCCTGACAGTTCCCTCGACCTTCCCCGAGCCGTGCCGGCGCTCGAATCAGCACCGGAGTGCGCTGACATGGACGGTGAGGCCCGTGATGCGGATGGCGGACAGCTCGGCGCTGCGCTCTCTCATCGGACGAGCCAGCTCGCGGCCTACTACTCTGCCGCGGCGCGGCTGACCCGGGAGCGTACGGCACGCTCGAAGACCTGACGGAACGCGGCCCTTTCCTTATCATCGAGAGGCAGCAGCGGCCGCCGCGTCTCGCCAACCGGGACACCGGCGAGCTCGCAGCCGTACTTGCAATACTGGAGATACTTGCCGCCCTGCTCCATCAGCATGAAAATGGGCAGTAGATCCGCCATGAGGGCGCGGCCGGCTTGGTAGTCCTGCTTAACGATGCAGGTCTCGTAGAGCGCCACGTGCTGGGCAGGCAGGAAATTGGAGGCGCCGGCGACCCAGCTGCGCGAGCGCCAGAGGAAATACTCGAGCGCCTGGTCATCGGCTCCGCACACGATCTCATAGCGGTCGGCGAAGCCCTGGAGCAGCTCGTGCAGCCGGGTGATCGAGCCGCTGCTTTCCTTGATCGCGAAGATGTTCTGAATGGAACGGACGCCGTCGAGGAAGGCGGGCGACATGTCGACCCCGGTCCGCGCCGGGAAGTTATAGAGCAGGATGGGGAGACCGACCGATTTGTCTACCCAGTTGAAATGCTCGACGAGTTCCGCCGTAGTCGGCAACGAATAGAAGGGCGCCGCCAACATCAGCCCTTCGTAGCCGAGCTCCTTGGCATAGCGGCCGAGCTCGACGATCTCCGCCGGGCGCTGGCTGTTGGTGCCGGCTAGGATGCGGGCCCGCCCCTTGATGTTCTCCCTGACGAATTTGAGGATCGCTCGCCGCTCCTCGGTGGCAAGGTTGAAGTACTCCCCGGTCGTGCCGCACGGGACGACATAGTGCACGCCGTTGCTCGTTACGAAGTCGAGGAGGCGCGCATAGGCATCGAAATCGACCTCGCCGCTCTTCGTGAAGGGCGTCACAGTTACGGTGAGGATTCCGTCGAGCTTCATGGCGGTGCTGGGCATAACCACCTCCCTTTCGATGACAAGCAAAGCACGCCGCCGCAGATCCGAACCGGATCGGTGGCGCAACAGCGGACATTATACTTTATCCATCCGGCCGCGCAATGGGCCGACCACTAAGTGGCGAGTGGCGTAGAAAGGAAATCGGCTTCACGTCACCGCGTACGCGACGGACGATCACCGCTACGAGGTAGAGGAACCCGAGCCCGATCGGGACATAGGTGATGTCGGCCGCCCATACCTGGTTGGGTCGGTCGACCGCTATGTTCCGCAGGAGATACGGGAAGATCTTGTGCCCCGGCGCGGGTTGGCACCACGGCGCGCGAGCTGGTCGACCTTCCTCTCGAACACCGAAACGAAATCGTCCACGGCCTTCTCGATCGTTGCCAATCGACCCTCGAATACGGCCATATGGCCTCGCATGGGTCATGGGTCGCGGTCGAGTAGCTCAGCCATTCGGCTTTCGCCCTCACAGATCCGGGCGTGCGGCTTTCCCGCACCCGGCTCTTCCCGAGGGTAACCCGTGTCATGCCATCCGCGCCGTCCAGGGATGAGTGATGCGAGGCGTCGGCAGAGGGAAGCGCGCGGTCAGAGCCTCGAACACGTCCCAGCCCATGCGTCGGCTTTTCTGGCTTCGCCGCCGGAGGCAGGTGAACCAGATGCGCCGTACTGCTTGCCGGAACCCGCTGAGCGCCCGGTAGTTGTGGGGCATGCCATAGTAGCCGTAATGACCGCGCAGGATGCTGGCGTACCAGCGATGCTGCTCGGCCAGCGGCACGTGCATGAGCCGCCACGCCTCCTGGCGCAGCGCCGTTAGCTTGCGCGTCAGGCGCTTGCTCTGCGTCTTGTGCTTCACGATGAACCGGCCGTCTCGGGTCCACCCGCAGTAATGGGTGAAGCCGAGAAAGGCGAAGGTCTCCGGTCGCCGCTCGT
>DATNIT010000280.1:0-11406 GCA_035604335.1 Allostellaceae bacterium
TCGCCGGCGAGGTGCTGAGCCTGCCGATGCACCCCTATCTCGACGAGCGAACCCAGGCGCGCATCATCGCTGGCGTGCGGCAAGTGCTCGCCTGAGCGCCCGAAAGAATTTCCGGGCCGATCGCAGAAAGCCAGGAGGGACTATCACGTTGTCGCGGAATTTTGCGTGCATGGATGTGCAGGCGCGATTGCCATGTGCGGCATAACCGGCATTTGGGATCGAGCGGGCAAATCCGGGCCGGACACTTTGGCCTCGTCCGTCCGCGCCATGACAAAGACGCTCGTCTATCGTGGTCCCGATGCCGGCGATGTGTGGTTAGACCCCGATGCGCGCATGGCGCTAGGCCATCGTCGCCTCTCGATCGTCGATCTCTCACCGGCCGGCGCGCAGCCGATGGTGTCGTCGTGCGGCCGCTTCGTCATTTCCTACAACGGCGAGGTTTACAATTCGGACGAGTTGAGGCCCGAGCTCGAGGCGGCGGGCCGGAACTTCCGCGGCCACTGCGACACCGAGGTGATCGTCGAGGGCGCCGTGGTCTGGGGCGTCGAGGCCACGATCAAACGCCTCATTGGCATGTTCACGATTGCGCTTTGGGATCGTCGCGAGCGCGTCCTCTACCTAGTACGCGACCGGCTCGGCATCAAGCCGCTCTACTGGGCGGATTTCGCCGGCCGCATCCTGTTCGGGTCCGAATTGAAGGCGTTGCGCGCGGACCGAGGCTGGGCACCATCGCTCGATCGCGACGCCATTGCGGCCTATCTGGGCTTCGGCTACGTGCCGGCGCCGCAATCGATCTATCGCGGCGTGCAGAAACTGTCGCCCGGAACGATCCTTGTTGCGCGCGAGTCGGGGCCTCCCGAGATCACCCCCTTCTGGACTCTCGAGGAGGTCGCGCGCGCGGGCCAGACATCGCGCCTTGCCCTTTCGGAGGCGGACGCGACCGAGGCGCTCGACACGCTGCTGCGCGACGCGGTGGGGCGGCGCATGGTGGCGGACGTGCCCTTGGGCGCATTCCTGTCGGGCGGCATCGATTCCTCGACCGTCGTCGCGCTGATGCAGGCGCAGAGCGCACGTCCCGTGCGCAGCTTCTCGATCGGTTTCACCGAGTCGGGCTACAACGAGGCGGTGCATGCCGCCGCCGTCGCGCGCCACCTCGGAACCGAGCACACCGAGCTCTATGTGTCGCCGCAGCACGCGCAGGACGTGATCCCGCTGCTGCCCGACATGTATGACGAGCCGTTCGCCGACAGCTCGCAGATCCCAACATATCTCATCTCCAAGATGACGCGGCAGCACGTGACCGTCGCACTTTCTGGAGACGGCGGCGACGAACTCTTCGGCGGCTATACGCGCTATTTCCGCGGCCAGACGATCTGGCGCGCCATCGACAGGATGCCGACGGCGCTGCGCGAGCTTGCCGCATTCGGCGCGCGCTCGGTCTCGCCAGCGACCTGGACGACCTTGTCTGCGATCATTCCGGAGTCGCGCCGGCCGCAGCAATTTGGCATGAAGATGCACAAGCTCGCCGGCGTGCTCGCCGCCGAACCCGAGGCGAGCGCCTTCTATCGCCAGGTGATCAGCCTGTGGCTCGAGCCCGAGCGGGTCGTGATCGGCGGCGCCGCGCCCAAGGGCCGGCTCGAGGACCCCCGCACGCGGGATCTCGTGCCGGATTTCGTGGAACGCATGCAATATCTCGACACCCTCACCTATCTTCCGGACGACATCCTGACCAAGGTCGACCGCGCCTCGATGGCGGTCTCGCTCGAAGCGCGGGTTCCGCTTCTCGATCACCGGGTCGTCGCCTTCAGCTGGTCGCTGCCGCCAGCGATGAAGGCGGGCACCGGCTTGGGCAAGCGCCTGTTGCGCAACGTCCTCAATCGGTACGTGCCGAGGGAGCTGGTCGAGCGACCGAAAATGGGATTTGCCATACCGGTCGGCGAATGGCTCAGGGGACCTTTGCGGGATTGGGCCGAGCCGCTCCTCGACGAGAACCGACTTGCCGCGGACGGCATCTTCCACCCGGCGCCCATCCGCACCCGATGGCGCGAGCATCTCGAGGGCCGGTATGATTGGCAGGCCTCGCTATGGGCCGTGCTCATGTTCCAGGCCTGGAGGGCGCGGTGGCAGCCCTAGCACGCAAGCGACCGCCGCTCGGGTCCGGCGCCTGATGAGCGTCTGCCATGGATGACCGATCCGTGCAGCGCCGCACCCTTTCCGTGTCGCGGCCGAAATTCGCGTCGTGGGCCGCGCTTTACGGATTGGCGATCCTCTATTGCAGCGTCGCGGTCGGACCGGAAGGGGTCCATTTCGTGCCGCTCGATCCGGTCGATGCGTGGCGTTCGTTTCTCGCGACGCCCTATCAATCCTATGACCCGGATCAGCGCGCCGATTTGATCGCCAACCTTTTCATGCTGGTGCCGCTGGGATTTCTGGTGATGGGTGCGGTCCGGGCCGAAGGCGGGCTGTCGCGATGGCTTGCCGACGGCTTAGCCTTGGCAGTCTGCCTCGTCTTCGTGCTCGCGCTCAAATACGCGCAGCTGTTCTTTCCGCCGCGCACCGTCTCGATCAACTACATCGCCGCGCAATGGTTGGGGGTGCTGGTCGGCGCCGGCGTCTTCGTTGCGCTCAGTGCCTGGCGGCGACAATTGCTGAGCGCGATCCAGGCCGGGCCACGACAGATCCTGCTCATCATTCTCTGGATCTATGCGGTCGGGCTGTTGCTGTTCGTTCTGTTCCCGTTCAATTTTGCTGTCGACGCACAGGAGCTGCAGAGTCGTTTTGCGGAACTGCCGCGGCTGTTGCTGTCCTGGCCGGGGACGGGACGGTCCGTTGCGCTGCGCCTGATCCTGGTCCCGGCCGACCTGCTGGCCACGGTTCCCATCGGCATGCTCGCCGCGATCGCGAGCGGGCGCCGTTCGCTCGCGTGGATCATGACGATGGGGTTGCTCGTGGCGACGACGGTCGCCGCAGTGTCGATCTTCGTGCTCTCCACGAGCCCTTCCGTGGCCTCGATCGGCGTGCGCACGCTTGGCATCGTCGTGGGCGCCAACTTGATCAACGCGGTCGGCCGCCTGCCGGATCTCGAGGCGTGGCCGCAGCGCTGCGCCCGTTTCGTGCCGGTGATCGCCTGCCTCTATGTTCTGTTCGTGATCGTGGTGAACGACCTCGCCTCGCGTCATTGGCTCGGAATCCGAGAAGCGCTGGCGAACGTGGACCCGCTCGGGCTGCTGCCGTTGTGGCACTATTATATCGTATCGAAGAGTCAGGCGGTGGAGAGCGTCGTCGCGCATGCTCTATGCTATGGGCCCATCGGCGTCATGATCTGGTTGCGGCGCGGGAATCGGCCCGGCAATGCGACAATGGCGGCCATTCTCGGTTTCGTGCTTTCGTTTGCGGTCGAGGCCGCGCGCGGAATGAAGCCCGGGTTGCAACCCGACATTAACAACATCTTCGTGGCAGTCGTGGCGGCGGCGCTGTCCGCTCAGCTCGCGCCGCCGCTGTGGCGATTGCTGGAGGAGATGAGAGCTGGAATGGTCTTCGCGCCGACCCGCGCTGCATTCGCCAAATCCCGATCCCATGTCCGGTGACCGAAGTGTCGATCAACGGTCTTCCACGGCGCTGACACTTGCCAGCGGTTTTGTCGCAGCAGCGTGCATCGCCGCCGCTTGCCTGATCCTCGCTCGCCATCCGCTCGCGCCCATACCGCTGTCGTCTTCCATCGCTCTTTACGGTTTGGCGCTGTGGCGCTGGCCGGCGCTCTGGCTCGCGGTCATCCCGGCGATACTGCCGACCCTCGACCTCACTCCGTGGACCGGGTGGATGTACGTCACTGAATCGGACGTGTTCGTGCTGACCACGCTCGGCGTACTGCTCCTGCGCTCGCCCTTGTCGCGGGCCGATCTCACCTTCGGGCGGGGCACCGGCGCGATCGCGCTCGCCCTGGCGGCGGTAGGTGCGATCGGAACCATCCGTGGCCTCAGGCTGGACCTGAGCCCGATCGGAGGCTCCGACAATCCCTATCTTCGCCCCGACAATGCTTTGCGGCTTGCCAAGGGCCTGTTCTCAGCGTTGGCGCTCCTTCCCTTCCTCAACCGTGCCCGCCGCCTCCATGCCAATTCGCTCGTCTGGTTCGGCGTCGGCATGACGGTCGGGCTCGCGATCGTAGCCGTCGCCGCAATCGTCGAACGCACCCTCTTCGTGGGTCTTTTTGACTTCAATTCCGACTACCGCGTCGTCGCGACATTCTCCAGCATGCATGTGGGCGGCGGACATATCGGTGCCTACATCGCGCTCGCGCTACCTTTTCTTGCCGTGTGCCTGCTGCTGCGGCCTCGCGCGCTATTCGTGACCCTGATGGCCGCGGTCGGCGCTGCGGCGGTCTATTCCCTCATCGTCACATTCGCGCGCACGGCTTACGTCGCGACGTTCGCTGCCGCTTTAGTCTTTTGCATCGGCTGGGCGACGGCTTCGGTCCGCGGTTCCCGCGTCGGCAAGCTTGTGATCGCCGTCCCCGTTATGGTCGCGATGTTGATCGCGGCGGGCGTGATCGTCGCCGCCTTCCAGGCCGAATACATGTTCCAACGCATCGCCGAGCTTCCGGAAGACGCCAGAACGCGCGAGAGCAATTGGAGCGAGGGCCTCGCGCTCCGCGACCATGACATCATGACGAGCCTTTTCGGCATGGGGCTTGGCACCTACCCCCGCGCACTCCTGGCACGCGCGAGCGGCGAGATCGCGGCCACCAATTTCGTCGCCCGGCATGACGGTGAGCGCACGTATCTTTCGATTTCCGCCGACTCCCCTCTCTACCTAGACCAGAAGCTGCTGACCTTGCCGGAAGCGCCCTACACGCTCTCTCTCGAGGCGCGCTCTCCTGATGGAAAGGGCGCGATATCGGCCCTGATCTGCGAGAAGTTGTTCCTTTATTCGCAAAACTGCCAGGGCAACGATTTGCGTCTGAATGCGCCCGGCCAATGGGAACCTCTCGCGATCACGATTGCGTCGGACGCGTCCCAGCGGCGCTCTCCAGGAATTTTCCACCGTCCGCTGGACGTCAGCATATTCAACGCCGTCAGAGGGACCGTCATCGATGTAACCTCTGTTCACCTGCGCGATCGGCTTGGACGCGAATTGGTCGACAACGGCAATTTCGCATCGGGAACGCAACGCTGGTATTTCAGCGATGACCAGCATTCCGCATGGCGCATTCTCGACCAGTACCTGATGACGCTGTTCGAGGAGGGAGCTTTGGGTGTTGCCGTTTGGCTCCTGCTCGTGGGCGCCGCGTTGGTCAATTCGTGGCGCGGCATCCGCCGGGGCGACCGCATGGGTGCGATGATCGCCGCTTCGCTCGTCGCCTTCTTGTGCTCCTGCGTGTCCGATGCGGTGCTCGAGGCGCCCCGGCTGGCAACGGTCTTCTACCTCATCGCATTTGCCGGGCTCACTCTGATCGGTGCCAATCCGAGACCGGGTTCCGACTAATGCCCCGCCGGCTGAACGGCGAGCGTTGTCGATGTCGACTTGCCGCTGATGACGTCCAAGACGCGAATCGTCCAGGGCCCGATTGGGTCGTTGAGCGCGAGAGGAAGCAAACGCGATGCGCTCCCGCCGGCCGCCAACACATTTCCCGAATAGGGCCCGACGACCGCGCCTGAAGGATCGACGACATCGAGGTGAAACACATGCGCCGATGCGTCTTCGGTGCCTGAGAGATGGAACGTCAGGTCCACGGTGTCGCCTAGTCTTGCCTGGCGCGGGCGGAGAATCGCCGGTCCGGGCAATTCTCGTTCCGACAGGGCGAACAGTTTGGGCTCAACCCCGTCAAGAGACGCGGTCAACCGCTTCATCGAACCCAACGAGCTCTTTCCTCGTATGTCGTAGACGAACGCCTGGTGCGGCAGCGTCACCTCGACCGAAGCGCCTTCGCCGCGCGCCGCGTCCGCGCTCAAATCCCGCTGCAACGCGAGGATCAGCACGTTGCCCTGTCGGAAGCGATGGAATTCCACGCCGTGCAGAGCGGCGTGGTTCGGACCGGTGACGTCGACGCCGGGCTTTACGCCCGCGGTCTCGATCCAACGTCTGACGGCCTGGATGGCTTGGTCGTCTTGTGGGTCGGGGATGGGAATCAAGACGGCCCTCCCCTTTCTTGACTTGTTGCCTGCGGGATTGCCCGCGAAGAGATCGGACAGGAGTGGCTTCGCCCGGCGCCGGCCATGCCGGTCAAAGGCGCCCGGCTCGACATCCGCGACGATAACGCCGCCGTCCTTGACGAACGCGCGGAATGCGCCTGCCTCGGCATCGGAAAGCACAACTGCGTGCGGCAGAAAGATGATACGATACCCGGCACGCTTCAGCTCGCCCGACTCCACCTGCTCGGGCGACACGAAGTGCGGCTCCACAGCGAGCTGCCGGAGAAGCTTCACGTAATGCCCCGTCGCCGATCGCGATGTGTTGTCGTCGGACTCGACGTCCGAGCCGCGGTGGCTCCACGCCTCTCCGTGGGGTTGCCAGTCCAGCATCCATTGCACGCGCATGCTGGCCGGCGAATAGAGCACGGCGACCGGATCGGTCGCCGCAATGCTGTTGATGAGGAGCGCGCCGATGCCGCGTCGGATCTCCTCGAGCGCGGGTGCGGCCGCAAGCCCCCGTTGACCCGGGCTCCCGTTCCGGCCGGCGTATTCCTTCTTGTCGTCCCAAATGATCAAGCCCCGTTCGCCATCCAGCAATCGGCGCCAGACATGGTCCACTTCCCGGGCGCCTCTCTCATTCGAGGTCGAAAGCATGATCATGCCCGGATTGAGCGAACGGACGATGTCGGCGGCGGCTTCGTCGTACAATTCCATGATGTCAACACTCTTTGCCAGCAGCGTGTAATCGTACCCACCCCAGCCCGGAACCTGGCCGCCCTCGATCGCCGCATAGGCCGCGCCGTCGGCCGTGTGCACGGCATCCGTGCCGGCGCGGATCGCGCGTGCAAAAGCGACATCCATCCACGTCTTGAAATCCACCCAGGATGCGAAGTTGCCGTCGCCGCGGCGCATGGCCTGCCGTGTCGTCTCGGGCATGACTTGCGCCCAGCTCGCTGCATGCGTTCCCCACTCCGCATTGAGCGCGGCGAGGCTGCCATATTGTCCCATCAGCCATTGCCGCATGCCCGCAAGCGATGGCGCTGAGAAATCGAAGTCCCAGAATGCAGCGAGATCGGCTATTCCCGGCTCGTCGGCGAGATTGTAGTAGAGCGGCCGGAAACGCCGATGGGCGCGAACCGTCGCGATCAAACGCTCGCGAATTCTCGCCAGCCGCCGCGGATCGGAAAGGCTCGGCTCGCGTCTCAGGGCGGCAGGATCATCGGGATTTAGCCGATAGATGTCTTGCGCCGCGAGGAAACGCCAATTGACGGGACGGTCCGGGAACCAGCGGTGATAGGCCGAATAGAAATCAGTCGCGATGTTCTCGACGAACCACGGCATATCGTTCGCCAGCAGAGGAGCTGTGGCGCTTGCCGCCACCGAGGCCGGATCGTCGCGATCGGCCGGGACCTGACCCGCCGTGACGCCGAGTTTCTTCAGCACCGCGTTCTGCGGCGCCGTATGCGGTTGCCACATGATGATCTGGTAATCGGACCAGGGCGCATCGACCGGTGACACGATGAACGAAAAGCGGAGCTCGCGCTCGCGCCGGTGCGTGCCATCGTCGAAGGAGAGATGCACGTGCAGCTCGTTCTGCATGGCGACGGCCCGCCGTCCGTCGAGCGTGAAGGGCACATCCGCGGTTCCGGCAAGCTTGAACCTGATAGTGTGCCGATCGACCAGCCGGCCGAGCGCGTCGGTCCATTCGATTCCCAGCACGCCCTGCCCCGTGCCGGGTCCATCCAGCCGATACGTCATCGGCAGCGCCTGCCCCCTCTTCAAGGGCCCGTGCGGCAGGACGATCTCGTCGGCCGACGCCGCTCCGCCGAGCACTGCAAGCATGACCAGCAGATAGGCAATCATGCTTGCGTAAGGTCTCCCGCGTCGACATGTCACCGCTTCAGGATATAGCCGCGCTCCAAGGGCGCCGTACCTTCGACCTCCACATGCTCGAGGATGATCGCGTGGCCCGTGCATTTGTCGTAGTTCCTGATGATGGCGTTGGGTTCCGAATTGACGATGCGCACATCCTTTAGCAGCATGTCTTCTGGATATCGGCAGGTTTCAGGCGCGAAACCGACTATGTCGTGATTGACGGTACCGGGAATCTTCACCAGAGTCGTGCGGTAGACGACGGTCTTGCCGCCGTCGGAAATATCAAGATTGCGCGATCCTTTGGTGCTCCGAATCGTCGAGTCGGATACGGTCGTTTCGCGGCAGCGCGATTTGAACTCGTGCCCGAGTCTCGCGTCGCGAAAAATCGACCGGCGCACTGTCACGCTAGGACAGTCGCCGCTGAAATAGACGTTGTGCGTCTGACCGGTCCAGCCATTATCGTAGAATTCCGAATCCTCGATGACAACGCTGCCGCCGCTCGTGAGGATGCCATCCTGCGATCCGTGACAGACGATGCGGTGGAGCGTGAAGCTCAGATTGGGTTCATTGCGAATGCAGGCGCCGTTAGCACCCAGCGAGTCTGGCAGCTCCGCACCGCTGATCTCGAGATTGTCGATTGTGACCCCGTCGGCAGCGAGCAGAAGACAGGCCTTGTCGTCGGCGAGCTTGAGGCCGGCGCAGTCGAAATGCGGCAGGCCGCCAATGCCGCGCACAACGACATTTTTCGGCGTGATTTTGACCGATTCACGGTAAGTGCCGCCAGCGATTTCGATGACGTCGCCGTCGCGCGCCACGGCGAGTGCCGCGGACAAACTGGGATAGGCTTGACCGGTGCCCACGCATATCGTGCCAATGTCGCAGAGTCGGGGGCCGGCGCCCTTCTCGCTTGTGGGATCGATTGCTTCGATTTTTCCGTTGGGATCTCTTCGGACGGTGCCGACACGAGACGGCGCCGGCGGCAAGTTCGTCTCGTCGGCGACGGTCTGGCGATACGCATCATTCGCGTCTTGCGGCAAGGCCGAGCTCATCGATAGGAACAAGGCGGCGGCAATTCCTATGAGGGCTCCGTAGCTTCGAATCCGATCGCTCAATATGTCCCCCCTTGCTCGGTACCGATTTGTGATCAGGCTACACAGAATGTAGGTGGAAATCACTTGAGAAGGAGCATGAGTTTAACCTACTTTGCTGTATTGTCGCCGTTTAGCGTGACAACGAAGGGTACTTGCGATGGTCATCGACGACGTAAAGTCCGTGGTTGCCTACACCTTGCGACTCGATGAGAAGGCGAAGAAGCTCGATGCTCGAACGCAACTGTTCGGCAGCATTCCGGAATTCGACTCGATGGCTGTCGTCTCCGTGGTCGCGGCACTCGAAGAGCGCTTCAGCATCTCGATCGGCGACGACGAGATCAGCGCCGACACGTTCGAGACCATTGGCAGCCTCGCCAAGTTCATCGAAGCGAAGCTCGCTGCCTGATCGGCGGCCGAACAGGCGGACGTCATGAAGCCCGTGTTCATCGACAGCGCCGCCGGCCGCATCTTCGCAATTTATCACCCGGCGCGCGGCGTCTCGCACGGCAAAACCATTATCTACCTCCCGCCCTTCACCGAGGAAATGAACCGCTCGCGCCGCGTAGCCGCGCTTCAGGCCCGCGAGTTCACCCGGCTCGGGTTCGCGGTTCTGCTGCTCGACCCGTTCGGCACGGGCGACAGCGCAGGAGAGTTCCGCGACGCCAGATGGGACATATGGCTCGACGATGTGTCGGCGGCCGCCGATTGGCTCGCGAAGCAAGGGCTGACGCCATCGATCTTGTGGGGATTGCGGGTCGGCTCACTGCTCGCCGCCGCCGCCGCGTCACGTGAAAGCGGCCGGTTCGAGCGCCTCCTGCTGTGGCAGCCGGTGACCGACGGCAAGTCGATGCTGACGCAGTTCCTTCGCATCCGCATCGCGTCGTCACTGCAGGAGTCCGGCGCGCGGGAGAAGACCGAAGGGCTGCGCGCCGAACTCGAGGCAGGACGATCGGTGCACGTGGCGGGATACGAACTCTCGCCGTCGCTCGCTGCGGCGATCGGGATGCAGCGCCTCGAGAATTACCCACCCCCCTCCGACATGCGGATTGACTGGCTGGAGATTGCGCCGGGCGAAAGCGATGTTCTTTCGCCCACGGCGCAGCGGATCTCGGCGGATTGGCGCAGCAAGGGGGCTGCCGTCAATGCGCTCAAGGTGACGGACGACGCGTTCTGGAACCTTCAGGAGACGACCTTGGCTCCGCACCTCGTCGCCGCAACCGGCCGGCTTTTTCAATGACCGCGCCCGACTTGCTGCATGCGGGCGCGGAGCGCCCGCTAACGTTTCCATGCCAGGGCGCGACGCTGATCGGCATCCTGCATATACCCGAGCGCCCGCCGAGCATCGGCGTCGTCGTCGTCATCGGCGGGCCGCAATATCGAATCGGAAGCCATCGACACTACGTGAAGCTCGGGCGGCATCTCGCCGGCGCCGGCATCGCGACATTTCGCTTCGACTGCCGCGGCATGGGCGACAGCGAGGGGGAGGCTCCCGGCTTCGAGAACATCGATGACGATATCCGCGCCGCGGTCGATGCGATGGTGGCGGCAGCGCCGTCGGTGAAGCGCGTCTACCTGCTGGGGATTTGCGATGCGGCCTGGGCCATCGGCGCTTACCGCGACGATCCGCGCATTGCCGGCCTCGTCCTTCTCAATCCTTGGGTCCGTTCCGAAGGCGGCGAGGCGCAGGCCTACCTCAAGCACTACTACCTGCGGCGGCTGATGCAGCGCGATTTCTGGCAACGGGTGGCAACCGGCCAAGTTGGGCGTTCGAGCCTTCGATCGCTGCTGGGATTTCTGAACCGTGCGATCCGCCCTTCCGCGAAGGCCGGGGACACGAATGGGACGTCGCTTTCGGACCGTCTGGCCGCCGGGCTCGCGCGCTTCCGCGGACCCATCTTGATCGTCCTGAGCGGCCGCGACCTGACTGCCCGGGAGTTCGAGGACGCTTCGACCCGGTCTGAGCGCTGGCTTCGCATCTTCAGCGACCCGCGGGTCGATCTGCACCGCCTTCCCGATGCCGATCACACCCTGTCCCGCGAGGGGGCGGCCGAGGATTTCTTTGCGACGCTTTCCACATGGCTGGTGCGACACGGGGAGACGGTTTCGATTGGATAGACTCGACGCGCGCTCACCCTCGCGCTTCGTTCAATCGCTTCCTGCGCCAACGCGCGGTAAGCGGTGTTACGCGGCCCTTTTGGCTTGGTGAGCCGCGGCCCAGTTCCACGGAAGCAACTCGTCGAGGCGATTGATCGGGTGACCTTCGACGAGGCGGGCGAAGATGTCGGCGAGATAGGCTATGGGATCGACGCCGT
>DATNIT010000281.1:0-31426 GCA_035604335.1 Allostellaceae bacterium
TTGGACCTCGTGGCAGGCCACCCAATGGCCCGGCCGCACCTTCCGCGCTTCCGGCCGCGCTTGCTTGCAGCGCTCCACCGCGATCGGGCACCGCGGATGGAACACGCAACCGGACGGCGGGTTTATCGGACTCGGCACCTCGCCCACCGCCGGCCGGAACGCGCGGCTCGCCTCGACGCTGGGGTCGGGCACGGGGACCGCGGCCAACAGGGCCTGGGTGTAGGGGTGCAGGGCGTTGTCGAAGAGCTCGTCGTTGTCGGCCAGCTCGACGATGCGGCCGAGATACATGACCGCCACGCGCTGGCAGAGATGGCGCACCACCGAGAGATCGTGCGCGATGAAGAGATAGGTGAGGCCGAAGCGCTCGCGCAGATCCTCGAGCAGGTTCACGACTTGCGCTTGGATCGAAACGTCGAGCGCCGAGACGGCCTCGTCGCAGACGATGAATTCCGGCTCGAGCGCGAGCGCGCGCGCGATGCCCACGCGCTGGCGCTGCCCGCCCGACATCTCGTGAGGATAGCGGTCGGCGAATTTAGCGTTGAGGCCGCAGACACCGAGGAGCTCGCGCACGCGCGCCGCGCGTTTCTCCGCGTCGGGCTCCAGGCCATGCACCTTCATCGGCTCCGCGATGATCTCGCCGACCTTCATGCGCGGATTGAGCGAGCTGTAGGGGTCCTGGAAGATCACCTGGATCCGTCGCCGCATCGCCATCAGCTCTTTGCGCTGGAGCTTGGCGAGATCGACGCCGTCATAGAGGATCTCGCCGGCCGTCGGATGCTCGAGACGGAGGATGCAGCGGCCCGTGGTGGTCTTGCCGCAGCCGCTCTCGCCGACCAGTCCCAACGTCTCGCCGCGGCGAACCGCGAAGTCGATGCCATCGACGGCCTTCACCTCGCCGATCCGGCGGCGGCGCATGACGCCCTCGGTGACCGCGAAGTGCATATGGAGCCCCTTCACCTCGAGAAGGGGCCGGGGATCGACTTGTGCCGCCGTCACGCCGCCGCTCCCGTGAGACCGCCGAGCTCGTCACTGCGGAAGCAGGCGGCCAGGTGGCTCGCCTCCTCCGTTGCCTCGAGCGGCGGCTGCGCTTGGGCGCAGGCATCGACGGCGAAGCGGCAGCGCGACCGGAAGGCGCAACCCTCGTCGAGCCGCGTGAGGTCCGGCGGCTGGCCCTCGACCGGATCGAGGCGGGCCTGACGCGGACGATCGAGCCGTGGAACCGACCGCAGCAACGCCACCGTGTAGGGATGCCGCGGGCGGTGATAGACGGCTTCCGCCAATCCGCTCTCGACGATGCGCCCCGCGTACATCACGTTGACGCGATTGGCATAGCGGGCGACCACGCCGAGATTGTGGGTGATGATGATGAGCGCGACGTTGAATCGCCGCGTCAGGTCGCGCATCAGCTCCAGTATCTGCGCCTGAATCGTCACGTCGAGCGCGGTGGTCGGCTCGTCCGCGATGATGAGCTTGGGATCGCAGGCAAGCGCGATCGCGATCATCACCCGCTGGCGCATGCCGCCCGAGAACTGATGGGGATACTGCTTGAGGCGACGTTGCGGATCGGCGATGCCGACGAGCTCCAAGAGCTCGACGGCGCGTTTCTCCGCCGCGGCGCGATCGGCTCCGCGGTGCTGCTCGATCGCCTCGGTGATCTGCCGGCCGATGGTGAGGACGGGATTGAGCGAGGTCATCGGCTCCTGAAACACCATGCCGATGTCGCCGCCGCGGATTCGGCGCATTTCCTCGTTGGAGGCGCGCATGAGGTCGCGCCCGGCGAACAGGATCTGTCCTCCGGTGATCCGCCCCGGCGGGTCGGGAATCAGGCGCAGAATCGACATCGCGCCGGCTGATTTTCCGGAGCCGCTCTCGCCGACGATCGCGATCGTCTCGCCGGGGTCGACGGTGTAGGAGACATCGTCGACCGCCCGCACGGGCCGGCCGGCCGTGCGAAATTCAGTGCGCAGTCCCCGCACGTCCAGCAGCGGCGGCACACGTCCTCCCAGCGTTCTCCCAGGCCGCTCTTTTGCGAGCGGCAATTTATCGAGAGATTATGGAGCACCGGCGATCGGGGCGCAAACGAGCAAATCCTCCCTGGGCGCGGCGGTCGACCCGCTGCCGGCGGTCCCGCGGAGACGCACTTTTCGCCCGCCGCATAAGGGGAACCCCTTATGCGGCACAACACCGCATCTTAAGCGGTCCTCAACCGGGATCGCCAATGATCCCAATAATTTGATCCGGGAACGGGCGCGCCGTCGGAGCGCCCAATCGGATCGGCCGCCGGAGCGCCCTGAGCACGATGACTCCCTCGCCGCGTCTCGACCGGATCCGACGCGCCCTGCGGAAGGTCTTGGGCGTGCGCAGCATGCGCGCGCACGTGGTTGTCTTGGTGCTCGCTTGCATCGTGCCGATGATCGGTTTCTCAGCCTTTGCGGTGCTGAGATACGCCAGCGCGCAACGCGAGGCCGACGACCGGCAGATCCTCAACACGGCGCGCGCGCTGTCCGCCGCCATGGATGTCGAGCTCAAGACAGCCGAGGCCGCGCTGGCGGCGCTCGCGACTTCGCCGGCGCTACGCGACCGGAACTTCTCCCAGTTCTATGCACAGTTCCACGACGTCGCCGACCAACATCACGCCAGGGCGGTGCTGGCGGAACCCAACGGCCGGGTGGTCTTCAACACGCGCCGGCCGATCGAGGATGCACCCCGCTATCTCAAGTATCCCGACCTTGCCGGCTTGGCCGCGGCCACCCGCGCCACGCAGATCTCCAACGTGCTCGAGGGCGCTTTTGACGACCGTCCCCAGGTCTCGATCTCATTCCCCGTGATCGAGCGCGACGAGGCGACCTACGTGCTGATAATGAGCTATGACTTGAGAGAACTGAATCACGTTTTGCTCGACCAGGATCTGCCGGCCAATTGGTGGGTCATGGTCGTCGATCGAGAGCACCGGATCATCCTGCGCAACCGCAACCTCGATCGGCATGCCGGCGAGCTCATCAACGATTCGCTGATCGAGCCGATGTCGAAGGCGGGCGCGGCGGCCTATTCGGAAAAGATCTTCAAGAACGAGCCTGTTTCCATGGCGTTCGCCAAATCCGCCTATACCGGCTGGACGCTTGCGGCCATCGCGCCAGTGGCCGACACGGCCGCTTCGCTCCGGACCTCGCTGCAGGAAATCGGCGTCGTGGCGGCGGCGATGCTGTTCCTGGGTCTCCTGTTTGCCGGTGCGATCGGCGCACGGATGGCCCGCGAGCTGCGACGCCTCTCCGCCTCGGCCCTGGCGCTCGGTCATGGCTCGGCCATCCCCTCGACGCGGACAGACATCGCGGAAGTCGACGACGTCCTCGGAGCGCTCGACACCGCCGGCACGCTGCTGCTGCAGCGATCGCGGCAGCGCGACGAGGCGGAGCGTTCGCTCCGACAGAGCGAGCAGCGCTTCCGGGATATCGCGGAGACCGCGGCCGATTGGATCTGGGAGACCGACCGGTCGCATCGCTTCACCTATTTCTCGGGCACGGAGGCCAGCCCGTCGGGCCGCGGCGCGGGACAGACGATCGGCATGACGCGCTGGGAATTCGCCGGCGGCGACGTTGAGCGAGACGAGCTTTGGAGGCAGCACCGGGCCGATCTCGACGCCCGCCGTTCGTTCCGGGGCTTTCGCTACTCGTTCTTATGCGATGGGCGACGCATCCACTACGTCGCCAGCGGGAAACCGGTGTTCGACGAGTCCGGAGAGTTCGTGGGATATCGCGGCACCGCCACCAACGAGACCGAGGTCGTCGAGGCGCGTCGCCGCGCCGAAGAAGCGGAGACCCTGCTCCAGGACGCCATCGACAGCATCTCCGAGGGTTTCGTCATCTTCGACCGGAACGACCGTCTCGTCATGTTCAACGAGCGGTATCGCGAGTTTTACGACCCGACGCTATCGACGCTGCATCCGGGAACCACGTTCGAGGAGATCCTGCGCTTCGTGGTCTCCCATGAGGAGATGCCCGAGGCTGTCGGACGCGAGGGGACATGGCTCGCCGATCGCCTCCGGCGGCACCGCGAGGCTTACGGCGCCTTCGAGCAGAGGCTCGGCGATGGCCGCTGGCTTCTGGTGACGGAGCGGCGCATGCGAAATGGCGGCACCGCCGGCTTGCGCATCGACATCACCGCCTTGAAGCAAGCGCAGGCCGCCTTGAGGGAAAGCGAGGAGCGGCTCGATCGCGCACAACGCATCGCCCACATCGGCAGTTGGGAGCTCGATCTGGCGAGTGGCGAATTCCTGTGGTCCAAAGAGACCTATCGCATACGCGGTCTTTCGCCGGAGCGTTTTCGGCCGACCGCGACGAGTGTCGACGACTACATCCATCCCGATGACCTGCCGACCGTCACATCTTGGCTCGGGGAGTGGCGGTCCGGACGTCGTCCGACTGCGCTCGAGTTCCGCACCCGGCGGTCCGATGGCGCCATACGAACCGTGCGCGTCGAGGGCGAGCCCACCACCGATGATGGCGGCAAGCTCGTCAAGATAACGGGCACTATGCAGGACCTCACCGAGATGCGCGAGGCGGAGGCGCAGCAAAAGATCCTCGAGGACCAGCTGCACCACTCGCAGATGCTTGAGGCGCTCGGCACCTTGGCCGGCGGGATCGCTCACGATCTCAACAACACGTTGGTGCCGGTGGTCGCCATGGCGAAGCTCGGGCTCAAGCGCGCGGAGCCTCAGAGCGCCTTGCGGGAGAGCTTCGAGCTGATCTATCTGGCGGGCCTGCGCGCCCGCGGTCTCGTCAAGCAGGTGCTGGCCTTCAGCCGCAAGGAATCGGTCGAGCGCCGACGTTTCCGGGTGCACGAAGTGGCGAACGAGGCGCTGGCCATGCTCCGTCCCACCGTCCCCGCCACCATCGCGATCGAGCGCGAGATCCATCCGGTGCCGCCGATCCTGGGCGATCCGAGCCAGGTCCACCAAATCGTGGTCAACCTGATGACGAACGCGGTCCACTCGATCGGGACTCGGCTCGGCACCATCACCGTGACCGTGGGCGTGCTCCCGGGCGTCGCGCGGGGTGAGCCGAATTTCGTTCGGCTGAGCGTGCGCGACACCGGTTGCGGCATGGACGAGGCCACGCAGAAGCGCATTTTCGATCCCTTCTTCACCACCAAGGCGGTGGGCGAGGGTACTGGCCTCGGTCTCTCCGTGGTGCATGGAATCGTGACCGGCCACGGCGGAAAAATCCGCGTCGAGAGCCAGCCGGGCGGCGGCTCGCGCTTCGTGATCGATCTGCCGCTGGTCGGTGAGCCGGCGATGGAGGACGCGCTTCCGGCCTGAGGATTTCGCGGGGGGGGGCGCGCCAGGTGCCGCCGGCGGCGGCCTAGGCAGCGACCCCGCCCGTCCTTCCGGTCACCGCATCGACTGGCCCGCTCCGCGATGTGCTTGCCTGCCACCCCTGGCAACGCTGCTCAATGTCGCGCGCGGCGGCCTGATAATAGACGGCCAAATTGATGCAGGCGTCGCGCGGCCCGTTGATCTCCGTCTCCTCGGCGTATTTCAGGAGCGACAGAGCGATTTCTCGATAGCGTTTGGCGGTCTCGAGCATGGGTGCCTCCAATGTGCGTGGCCTATGGTTAACGCAAAGCGCTTCCGCCGCGCCATCAGGAGAATCACGTAGACGGCTGATAAGAGCGCGTGAATACCCCCTCACTACTCCTCCTGCGCGGGATACCCAGGAATGGTTATGACCGTGCACCTATACCTCGAAAATGCCGGGATCGCGTCCCCTCGAATGCCGCAATTTCGCCCGACGGTAGCCCTTGCACTCAATCATGAGCGGGAGGCTCCCATGAGACAGCGTGCGGTTCCCACCCTCGTCCTGTTGCTGCTGTGCCTCGCGGGCGTGCCCGCGTTCGCCAGCGATCTCGCCCTCAAGCGCGTCATGCTCTCGACGGGCGGCGTCGCCTACCTCGAGTACGAGGCAGAGGTTGAGGGCGACGCCAAGCTCACCCTCAACGTGCCGCTCGATCAGGTCGACGACATCCTGAAGTCGATCGTGGTCTACGACAGCAAGGGCGGCGTCGGCGCCGCGAGCCTGCCCGGCCGCCAGCCTCTCGCCCAGCTGTTCAACGACTTGCCCTTCGGCCCCGAGGCATTGGCCTCGCCGGCCGCGCTTCTCAACGCGCTGCAGGGCGCCGAGATTCGCGTGGGCGCGAGCCATCCGATCACCGGAAAGCTCCTGAAGGCGCTGGCGGAGACGGCGCGCGCCAGCGACGGCACCACCACGAGCCGGAACCGCGTGAGCGTGCTCACCGCCGAGGGACTGCAGCAATTCATCCTGGAGGACGCGGAGAGCGTGCGCTTCGTCGACGCGGACCTGCAGGCAAAGGTCGATCAGGCGCTCGCCGAGATCGCCTCGCACCGGGCCAAGGACCGGCGCGCCATCACGCTCACCACGCGCGGCACCGGCACGCGCACGCTGCGCGTCGGCTATGTGGTGGCGGCGCCGCTCTGGAAGGCGAGCTTCCGGCTGAATCTTTCCGTGGAAGGCGCCGCCCACCTTCAGGGCTGGGCCGTGCTCGAGAACATGAGCGGCGAGGATTGGACGGGCGTCGAGCTCACGCTGCTCTCCGGCAACCCCGTCAGTTTCCATCAGGCGATCTATCAGGCCTATTACGTCAATCGGCCGGAGGTGCCGGTGGAAGTCGCGGGCCGCATTTTGCCGAAGTTGGACATGGGCGCTGTGGACCAGGTCCGCGTGGCGAGCGCGGCCATGGGCGGGCCGATACCGATGCCGCAGGCCGCGGCGGCGGCACCCTCGGCCGCGCTGATGCAACGGATGAAAGCGCTCGGCCTCGCCAGCGATCTGGCGGCCGAGAACGCTCCCCTGCAAGCCGCTACGGTCGATACCGCTGAGGCGCAGGAGGGCATGACGCAGGTTTCCTTCCGCATCCCCGTGCCGGTGACGCTGGAGAGTGGGCAGACCGCGCTCGTGCCGCTGGTCGACCGCGACGTGCCCGCCGAGCGTTTGGCGCTGCTGCAGCTCAGCACCAGCACGACCCATCCGCTCGCAGCCGTGAAGCTCACCAATGACGGCGCGAGCGGCTTGCCGCCCGGCGTGGTGACGCTCTACGAGCAGACCGCGCAAGGCACGGCCTACATCGGCGACGCGCGGCTGGCCGGCCTGCCCGCGGGCGAGAGCCGGCTTCTGAGCTATGCGCTTGACGAAAAGACCAAGATCCTCCGCGACACCGACGCCACGAGCACCCTCACCAAGGCGACCATTTCCCAGGGCGTGCTCCACCTCACGCGCGCCGACCGGCAGACCGTGCTCTATACTCTTGCGGCCCCCAAGACCGAAGCGCGCCGCGTCATCGTGGAGCAGCCGATGATCGCGAATTGGGCATTGGTGGAACCCGCCGGCAAGACCGTCGAGGAAACCGCCACCGCCTATCGCGTCGCCGTCGACCTGAAACCCGGCGAGACCCGCATCCTGCGTTTCACCCTCGAGCATCCTCGCGAGGACACGCTGCGCATCCTCGACACCGACGACGAGGACCTCGGCGCCGTCGCCAAGGACAGGGCGCTCGATCCCGGAGTCCGGGTGGCGCTCGCCGAGCTCGCACGGCTCCGCCGCGTGGTTTCGGACAAGAAGGCCGCGGCAGAGCGCATCGAGAGCGCGATCGGCGGGATCGCCGAGGATCAGAGCCGGATCCGGGCCAACCTCGAGAGCATCGACAAGGAGAGCGCGCTCCACAAGCGCTACATCGAGAAGCTCGCCGACGAGGAGACCCGCATCGAGGCCCTACAGGCCGAGCGCAGCAGGGTCGCCGACGAGACCCGCGCCGCCCGAACCGCGGTCGAGGCCTATATCGCCAAGCTCGGCGTGTGACCCTTCGACTCGTCCGCTTCGCGGATGGCTCAGGGTGTGGGAGACAATTGTAAAGACGGTCCTCATCCCGAGCCGCGATGCGGAGCCGCGCGAGTCGAAGGACGCACCGTCGCGAGATTTGACAGGCCGCCTGTTCGTCCATAGCTTTGCTTCATGACGTCCGCCCGCGCACTGACCGCGAAATCCCGAAAGTCCCGCGTTCCGGGGCAGGGGGATGCTTTGCGCTGAAGAGGCGCGTCCAAGCGAGCGATCACCCAGGCCCCGCCGGAAACGGACGGGGCCTTTCCATGTCTGCCCTCGTCTGGTCCCGGTGGCGCCGCAACCGGAGGAGAGGAGCATCATGGACAGCAGCACACCGCGACACCGGCCGCAGCTCGAAGGCATCTGGCTGCCGCTGATCACGCCGTTCACCGACGGTAGGCTCGACGAGTCCGCGCTCGACGGATTGGTCCGGCATTTCCTGACTCAGCCCGTCGACGGCTTCATCCTTGCCGCCACCACCGGGGAGGCGCTGACCCTCGACGAGGCGGAGCTCGAGCGTCTGGTTGCGGTCGCGGGGGACGTGGTTGCGGGACGGCGGCCGGTCTTCCTCGGACTCTGCGGCAGCGATACTCGAAAGCTGATGCGCCGTCTCGAGGACACAGCGGCTTGGCCGATCGACGGGTATCTCGTCTCTTGCCCCTACTATTCACGGCCCTCGCAAGAGGGCTTGCGGCGGCATTTCACCGCGCTCGCCGAGCGCACCACGAAGCCCATCGCGCTCTACAACATCCCCTACCGCACCGGCGTCAATCTCGCGAACGAGACGCTGCTCCGCTTGGCCGAGCTCGACCCTATCATCGGTATCAAGGATTGCTGCGCCATTCCCGCGCAGAGCGTCGAGCTTTTGCGCGGGCGGCCCGTGAGTTTCTCGGTGATGACCGGCGAGGACGCGCTCTTCTTCAGCGCGCTCGCGCACGGCGCCGACGGCGGCATCCTCGCGTCCGCGCATGTGGATCCCGAAGCGTTCGCGACCATGCGCTCGGCGCTCCTCGCCGGCGACCGCGAGCGCGCCTTGCGGCTCTGGACCGACCTCGTGGAGGTGGTCGCGTTGTTGTTCGCCGAGCCCAGCCCGGCACCGGTCAAACACTGGCTCTGGCGCCGCCATCTGATCCCCTCGCCGGAGGTGCGGCTACCCATGACTCAGGTTAGCGCCGCACTCGCCGGCCAAATCGACCGCATGATCCAGCGCCGCACGCGTCAGCTGAGCGCGGCGAAATAACCGCGTGAGCGGGCGAACAGCGAGGGTGCCCGCGTACACCCGGATCGTCACGCGGCTCTGAGCCTCTTGACGCGCCACAGGATCAGGCCGCCCGACCACGCCAGCATCGCCGCGAGGGCGGCCAGCATCGCGAGCGGCGCGCCGACGGGCACCGCGAGCACATGCAGCACGACGAGGCCGAGGGCGAAGCCCGGCATGGCCCGGATGGCGCCCGCCATGGTGGCCGCAGCCACGCGCCCACCGAGCCGCGACTGCACGATCACGCCGAGGCTGCTGAAGGTCACCGGAAAAACTGCCGCCATGCCGGTGAGCGCCGCACCCAGCGCCGCGCTCAAGGTCACCACGCCCGCAACCAGCAGACCCACCAGAGCGGCCATCAGGGGCAGATCGAACCAGCGCCGCTCGGAGCGAGTGATCGGCTGGGTGTGCTCGCGGCCCAGCGTGACCAGGAGGGCGAATCCATAGGCCGCCGCGTTGAGCGCCGTCACGGAGAGCGCCGTCCATTGAACTTGCCGGATCAAGACGGCGGCCGTGAGCCAGGCGCCGAGCGCCGATGCGAGCGTCGCAGCGACACCCGCGCGCGGCGCCATCACGACGTAGATCGCGAGATAGAGCGCGGCGCCCGCGGTCGCGGCGGCGCTCCCGATCGCGGTCGTCGCGATGAAATCGTCGCTCGCCTGCAGCGACAGAAGAACGTAGGACGGCCCGGCGGAAACCGGCAGGCACGCGATCAGCGCGCCGAAGAACGGTCCCGCTCGCTCTGCGGTGCGCGCCGCCGCGATCACCACGGTCGCGGTGACCAGGATTTTGGTCAGGAAGGAGACCCAGACCGGGTCGAGTGTCATGCGGGCGGCGACTCAAATCTCGAGCTGGCCGCCCAATTCCACCACGCGATTGCTGGGGATGCGGAAGAACTCGGTGGCGTTCAGCATGTTGTTAGACATGAAGGAGAACAGCCGGCGCTGCCAGCGCGCCAACTGGGAGCCTTTCCCCGCGACGATCTTCTCGCGTCCGACGAAGAACGACGTCTCCATCAAGTTGAAGCGGAACTGCATCAGGCGGAGCTGCGCCAGCGCACGCGGTATGTTGGGCTCGTCCATGAAGCCGTAATGCACGATCACGGTATGGAAGCCGTGATCGAGGTGCCGAATCGTGAAGCGCTGCTCGTCCGCCACGTGCGGAATGTCCTCGATGAGGACGCTCATCAGCACCACCCGCTCGTGCAGGAACTTGTTGTGCTTGAGGTTGTGCAGGAGCGCTCCCGGCACGAGCTCGACGTTTCCGGTCATGAAGATCGCGGTGCCGGGCGCACGCTGGCGGTCCGGTCCGATGCTCGCGATGAACATCTCGAGCCGCATGGCGTTTCGCTGGCGCTCGGCCACCACCAGCGAGCGACCGCGCATCCACGTGGACATCACCAGATAGACGAGCGTCGCCACCGCCAGCGGGAACCAGCCGCCCTGCTCGATCTTCAGCAGGTTCGCGCTGAAGAAAGCAAGATCGACCACCAGGAACACACCGAAGAGCGCCACCGCAAGCAACGGGTTCCAGTGCCGCACCCCAGCCATGTAGGAGAAAGCCAGCACTGTCGTCAGCGTCATGGTGCCGGTGACGGCGATGCCATAGGCCGTACCGAGATTGTCCGACGACTTGAACCCCAGTACCAGCGCGGTTACCGCCACCAGCAGAAACATGTTCATGGTGGGCACATAGATCTGCCCGCGCTCCTGCTCGGAGGTGTGACGGACCTGCATACGCGGGAGATAGCCCAGCTGGATCGCCTGCTGGGTCATGGAGAAGGCGCCGGATATCACGGCCTGCGAGGCGATTACCGTCGCCATGGTGGCGAGTGCCACCATGGCGTAGAGGCCCCAGGCCGGCACCAGCCGATAGAATGGATTGTCCAGCGCGTCGGGGCTGCGCAGCAGCAGCGCGCCCTGGCCGAAATAGTTCACGACCAGCGCGGGGAAGACCAGACGGAACCAAGCCACACGGATCGCGTGGGCGCCGAAATGGCCCATATCGGCGTAGAGCGCCTCGGCGCCGGTGACCGCCAGGACCACCGCGCCCAGCAGAACGAAACCCTTGAGCGGTGCGGCCGCCAGGAGGCGCAGGCCCCAGAGCGGGTTGAGCGCCTGGAGGATTGCCGGCTGCTCCCAGATCTCGGCGGCGCCGAGCGCCGCGATCACGGCAAACCACACGACCGTCACCGGGCCGAAGAAGCCGCCAACCAGACTGGTGCCCCGGCGCTGGATCGCAAACAGCGCAACGAGTACCGCGACCGTGAGCGGGATCACGTAGGGACCGAAGAGTGGCGTCGCGACATTCAATCCCTCGATCGCGCTCAGCACGGATATCGCGGGAGTGATCACGCCGTCGCCATAAAACAGCGCCGCTCCCACCAAGCCCGCCATCAGGATGAGCCGATGCCGACGGCCATGACGGCTCGCGGAGCGCAGCGCCAGCGCGGTGAGCGCGAGGATGCCGCCTTCGCCACGATTGTCCGCGCGCATGATGACGATCACATATTTGACCGTGACCACCATCATGAGCGACCAAGCGATGAGCGAGAGCACGCCGAGCACGTTCTCGGGCGTGATGCCGCCCTCGGCATCGAAGCACTGCCTGACGGTGTAAAGCGGCGAGGTCCCGATATCGCCGTAGACGACGCCGAGCGCGCCCAGGACCAGGTTATGCTTCGCCCGCCTCATAGACTGCGAGCCGGCGCCAACCGCCGCTTGCGCCATGGCCAACCTTGACGTGGTCCAAAAGGGCGCCCGTGTTTAGTCCTATTCGGGCGGCGACGCAACCGGCGGGCGGGCCGGGCGGAAAAGGGGCGAGGCTGAGCCGGGGAGCGCGGTTAATCCGCGACCGCGCTCATCCTGGCACGGACACGCTCGGGCGGCAGCCAGACGGTGGCGGTGGTGCCCTGGCCGGGCGTGCTGGCGAGCTCGAGACCGCCGCCGTGCAACTCGGCGATGGCCTTGACGAGCGGCAAGCCAAGCCCGGTCCCCTGGTACTTGCGCGAGAGCCGGGTATCGATCTGGCCGAAGGGACGCAATGCGGTCTCGAGGTCCTTGGGCGCGATGCCGATGCCGGTATCGGCGACCGAAAGGCGAAAACCCCGCTCCTCGGCCGCCGCCTCGACGGTGACACACCCGCCCGTCGGCGTGAACTTGATGGCGTTGGAGAGCAGGTTGATCAAGATCTGCTTCAGGCGCCGGCTGTCGGCGTGCAGCGTCGGAAGATCCGGTTCCAAATCGACCGCAAGATTCACGCCCGCCGCCGATGCGCGCTCGCGGACCAGACGCATGCAGGACTCCACCGTCGCGCGTACATCGACCACTTCCTCGGCGATCTCGATGGTTCCGTGCTCGATCTTGGCGACGTCGAGCACGTCATTGATCAGTTTGAGCAGATGCAGGCCGCTGTCGCGGATGTCGCGCGCGTATTCCCGGTATCGGCGGTCGCCGAGCTGCCCGAAAAGCTCTCCCGACAGCACGTCGGAGAAGCCGATGACGGCGTTGAGCGGCGTCCGCAGCTCATGGCTCATGTTCGCGAGGAACTCGGTCTTGCTGCGGCTCGCGAGCTCGGCCTCGTCGCGGGCGCGGAGCAGATCCGCCTCCGTTGCCGCACCCATATCGGCGGATCGCAGCGGACGAGGCGGTCCATGAGCGTCGCAACGATGGCGTTGAGGTCGCCGGGCCCATATTCGTCGCGCTCGCCGATGACGCGGAAGAGATGCTCCACCGGCCGGCCCACTCCCATGGCACCCTTCGGCAGATCGAGCAGCGCCACGCATCGGTCGTTCCAGGCCCTGATATGGAGCCCGGCATCGAGCACGATCAATCCCTGCTCCATGTTCTCGAGCGTCGCTTCCAGGAGCCGTGTTTTCTCGCGGAGCTCCCGCTCCGCCATGCCGACACGTGTCTCCGCATTCACTTGCTTCGTGATATCGCGGCTGACGCCGCGATAGCCTTGAAATGCCCCTTCGGCATCGAAGACGGGTATGCCACTCAGGCTCACGTGGCGAATGGCCCCGCCCCGCGTTGCGCGGCACAGGCGAAAATCCCGAAACGGCTGGCGCGCCAACTGGAGTTCGAGGAGCGGCGCCCAGTCGACCTGCTCGAGCCCGCGCCCACGCACCTCCGTGATGCGCTTGCCCAGAAAGTCGCGAGCAGAGTCGGACGACGGCGCGTTTACGCCGTCGGACATGTAGATAATGCGGAGCTCGCGATCGAGCTCCCAAAACCAGTCGGAGGCTGCCTCGGCGAAATCGCGGAGGCGGCGCTCGGCGTT
This sequence comes from Allostellaceae bacterium, assembly GCA_035604335.1. Lineage (GTDB taxonomy): Bacteria > Pseudomonadota > Alphaproteobacteria > ATCC43930 > CGMCC-115725 > DASZHJ01. The sequence goes on from DATNIT010000281.1 coordinate 13,429, forward strand.
ATCGAGCGGCGCGCCCGCCGGGGGCTCGAGTCTCTCTTCCGCTGGCTTCTCTCGTGCGGTCATGCCTCTTTCCGCGCGCCCTTGACCTGGCGGCCGCCGCCATATGGGACGGACTCATCTCCGAGGCTAGAGGTAAGCTGTTAAGAACCCGTCACCGCCGTAATGGTAAACGAAGTATTTCATGCACCGGGAGCGTGCGGCTTCCGTCGGCGCCGATCACGGCCCCTTCGACAGCATGCGACCGAGGTCGCGGCCGCCAAAGATGTGCAGATGGAAGTGCGGCACCTCCTGGTGGCCGTCGCTTCCGGTGTTCGCGAGGATGCGGTAGCCGGTCTCGGCCAAGCCTTGCTCACGGGCGATCCGACCGGCGGCCCTCAGGAGCGCCGCAAGCTCGGCGTCAGCGGCATCGGCGGCGAAGTCGTCGAGCGAGACATACGGACCTTTCGGGATGACCAGGATGTGGACGGGCGCCTGCGGCCGGATATCTCGAAAGGCCAGCACGCGGTCGTCCTCGTACACCTTCTGGCACGGCAGCTCGCCGCGGAGGATGCGGGCGAAGACGTTGCCGGGATCGTAGGCCATGGCCGCACTCCTTCGGACGGACAGTTATTGCGGCGGGCGCTGCGCCTTCTCGGTGAGGCCCGAGGTGCCCTCGCGGCGTGCGAGCTCGGCCCAGACCTCCGCGGGCGTGACCGAGCTCGCGGCCCACAGAACCAGCAGATGATAGAGCAGGTCGGCGCTCTCGCTCACCACGCCGGCCTGGCGTCCCGCGACCGCCGCGAGGGCCGTCTCGAGCGCCTCCTCGCCCAGCTTCTTCGCCGCGTGCTCGGGCCCCTGACGCAGGAGTTTCGCGGTGTAGGAGGTTGCGGGGTCGGCGTGTCTGCGCGCGTCGATGGTCTCGAAGAGCCGGTCGAGCGTCGTGGCGTCGCGCGCCGTCATGGCCTGGTGCCTCGCGCAGGTGATCCGGGGTGCGGACGTAGCAGATACGCCAAGCGCTGTCACTCGGCGAGCCAGCGGCGGGTCGCGTCCCCTCGGTCGATGGTCCAGCGTTTCCAGTGCCGCGGTTGCCGCGTCGCCGCGACGAGGTTCTCGGCGATGACTTCGAGATCGCCGAGCGACCAGAAATCGTCGTTCCAGCTGGAGCGGCCTTGCCCGAGCGCCGGATGCATCGCCAGCGAATAGACGAAGCCACTCATCGGCGGCGCTTACAATCCCATGGAGTTGAGGACGCCTTGCAACCGGGAGCACTCATGATGCCGAGCCCTTGCGCGGTTTCGCCTCGCGACGGGCGTCGTTCGCCCTCAGCGCGCTCCCCGAGAAATCGTCCTCACCGCGCTCTTGTCGGGAGCGAAAGCGGATTGGAGAGCGGCGACGGCCGCGGGCGCGTCACAACTCCCGCACAGGAAAATATCGAGAGCGGCGTAGCCGAGCTCGGGCCAAGTGTGAATGCTGATGTGCGATTCCGCCAGCACGGCGACGCCGGAAATGCCGCCGCTCGAGGCAAAGCGATGGACGTGCACGTGAAGCACCGTGGCGGCCGCGGCCGCGGCGGCCGCTCGGAGCGCCCGCTCCGCGTGCTGGATGTCGTCAAGCGGCGACGCACCCCAGAAATCCACGAGCACATGCGTTCCCACCGCGCCGACGGCACCATCGGGTATCGTACTGCTCGAAAGAGCCCCGCTGTCGTCCATGCCCGCCCGTAACGGCCGGCCAAATCCGCGCCAGCCGTCGCGGTTATTGTGGCCACAGGGCCGGGGAATTGTAAACATGAGGGCCGGGGAGTCTCGCGAGGAGCCGCGCCATGGAGAGCCAGCCGAAGCCGACGATCAGCCGGCCGTATCCCCTGCCGGCGTTGCTGCCCAATCATTTCTACGTCGAGCCGGAGCGGGTCCCGGACTCGGCTGCCGGTGCGCTGCTCCTGGTGGAGGAAAGCGATCCCTTCGATCGCTACGCCTATCGGCTAAGGAGCGTCCTGCACAGCGGCAGGACGGCTCTGCAAGAGGTATTGATCGCGGACACGTACAGCTACGGCGTCGCGCTGTTCCTCGACGGGGTGATCCAAAGCAGCGAGGAGGACGAGGCACTCTATCACGAGCTGCTGGCGCAGCCGGCGCTGCTGCGGCATCCCGAGCCGAGGGACGTGCTCATCATCGGCGGCGGCGAGGGCGCGGTGCTCCGCGAGGCGCTCGCGCACCACTCGGTCCGCGCCTGCACCATGGTCGATATCGACCGCGAGCTCGTGGAGCTGAGCCGGACTCACCTGTCAAAATGGCACCGGGGCGCTTTCGGCGATCCGCGCGGCCGCGTCCTGATCGGCGATGGCCGGCGGTTCCTCGAGGCGGACGACGGCCTTTACGATGTGGTGATCATCGACGTCGTCGACATGCTCGATAACGGGCCCGCCCAGTCGCTCTACACGCGCCAATTCTACGAGTTGCTGAAACGCCGGCTCCGGCCGGGGGCGATCGTGGCGATCCAAGGGCTCGAGTTCTCCTTCTCCGATGACAAGGCGCATGTCGCGCTGGCGCGCACGTTGCGCACAGTCTTCGCCGAGGTCCACAGCTACAGCGCGCTCATCCCATCGTTCCTGGGCGGCTGGGGCTTTCTCGTCGCGTCCGACTGGTTCCGGCCCCAGGAGTGGTCGGCGGCCGACATCGACCGCGCCATCGAGACGCGCCTAGGCCCGTGGCTCGATCATCTCAGCGGCGATTTCCTGAAGGCCTGCTTCGTCCACTGCAAGGAGACGCTGTTCGCGCTCAGCCAGGCGGGGCCTGTCTTGGAGGATGGCGTGCCGTTCGTGGCGCCTCCGGAGATCGCGGAGGCCGAGCCTCTAACGGCGCAGTTTCCGGTGCTCCCGGCATGAGGTCCTGACGCCATGGCCACGATGCCCGCCGGCGGCGCCTCGATGCTGTGCGTGCGCTTTCCGGAGAAGGCGCCGGAAGGCAGCACCGTGCTCCTCGATTTCGCCGAGCTCGGGCGCGTGGCCGTGTCCGAGCCCGTCGCCGCCGATGCGCCGGCGCCAGCGGATCCCGAAACGTTCCTCGTGGTGCACCTGCGTGGCGGCAATGCCGCGCCGCCGCAGACGCGGGAAGCGGCCGAGGCGTGGGTCGCCGGCGCGGGCCTGGTGGATCTCACCCTCCAGAGCGACCGGATCCTCTGGCGGCCGGGCCGCGCGCTGGTGATCGGCGCCGCTGCGGATTTCGACGCCTACCTACAGGGCCTGACGAGCTTCGCCTTCTACGAGTCCGAGCTGCGCCGCCTCGAGAGTGATCTCTCGACGTGGTGGCCGGTAGCGCAAAAGGACGCGCGGCTCACACACCGGGTCGGTGTCCGCGCACTGCACCGCTGGGACCACGTGGCGAAGATGACGGAGGCCATCACCGGTGCCCGCTTTCGCCACGTCGCCATCGAGGGGCCGCTGGAAAAAGGGCCGGAGGCGCTCCCGGGCCTCGCGCGACGGCTCTTCGTCGAGCTGGCGCTCCGGATCGAGGTGACCCATCGGTTGGAGCGTCTCGACGATCGGATCGACGTGGTCGCCGACCTCTACGAGCTCGCGAACGATCGGCTCTCGGAATTCAGCTATTTCCGGCGCGAGTACGTCCTGGAGTTCTTGATCATCTGCGTGCTCGCGCTCGAGGTCTTGCTTCTGCTCTACGAGATCCTCTGAGTCAAAGCGGGGTTGGCCGCCGCATGGCGCGCGGCGCGGTAGGCGAAAACGAGCGCGGGGCCGAGTGTGATGCCGGGCCCGGCATAGACGCCCTCCATGATGGAGGCCATGTCGTTGCCGCAGGCGTAGAGGCCCGGGATCGGCCGGCCACCTCGGTCGAGGACGCGGGCGTCCTCGTCGGTCGCAAGGCCGGTGCTGCAGGCGATCTCGGCCGGCCAGACTGCGAGCGCGCAGAAGGGTGGCGCCTCGATCGGGCCGAGACAGGGGTTGGGCCCGTGGCTGGGGTCGCCGTTGAAGCGGTTGAGCTCGGTCTCACCCTTGCCAAAATCGAGATCGACTCCTGTGCGCGCGAACTCGTTGCTTCGGCGGATGGTCCCGCGCAGGCCCGCCGCGTCGACCGAGATCCGGCGGGCGAGCTCGTCGATGGTCGGCGCGCAAACGAGATAGCCGCTGCGCTCGAACGCTGCGAGCGAGCGCGTGCCCGGATGGATCGCGCCGAGACCGTACCTGCGCACGAAGCCCGCCTCGCAGATCAAATAGGCGGGAACGCTCGGCACGGTCTTGTGCGCCGCGAACATCGCCTCGACGAAGTCGTGATAGGAATCGGCTTCGTTGACGAAGCGTCGGCCGGCAGCATTCACCGCGATGAGGCCTGGCTTGGCGCGGTCGAGGACCAGATGCGGAAAAAGGCCACTGCTGCCGTCGGGGCGGTGGGTCACCGAGACAGGAGACCAGAAGGCGCCGCTGCGATGCTCAGCGGGAGCGATGCGGGCGCCCGTTTTTCGGCCAAGCGCGATGCCGGCGCCGCCGTTGGATGTCACAGCCATCGACCGCGCGCGCCCGAGCTCCGGCATGAAGGCGCCGCGCAGACTCGCGTTGTGCGCGTAGCCGCCGGTCGCGAGCACGACGCCCTTGCGCGCCCGCACCGTGAGCGACGTTCCGCCTGATCTCAGCACCGCGCCGGTAACGCCTTCGGCGCCGCCGACGAGATCCTCGATCGAGGTCTCGAACAGGATCGGCACGTTGCGCCGGCGCAGGCTGTGGTAAAGCCGGGCCACCAACGCGTTTCCCATCACCAGCCGCGTGCCGCGGCTATACCGCAGCCGATCCGAGAGAAACCGAGCGACCAGCGTCGCGGAATGGACGAAATTGGCGAAGGACGCGAAGCGGCCGAGGAGCCGCACGATGTCGTCCTTGCCGACCATCATGCTGCCGAAAATCATGAACTCGTCGATCGGCGGGCGTACGCGCTCGAAATCGCGGCCGAGCACGCGGCCGTCGAAGGGCTCGGGGATGATCGCGCGGCCCGCAATCGCGGCGCCCGGCTGGTTCGAGCGGTAGTCCGGATGGCGGCCGCAGGGCCTGAAGACGACGTCCGATCGCGCCGCGAGATAGTCGATGGCGTCAGGCCCGGTGCGCAGGAAGGCCGCGCGCAGGTGGCGGCCCGTCTCGGCACCGATGATCGAGTCCAGATAGGCCTCGGCTTGCTCGGCGCTGTCGGTGAAGCCCGCGGCCAAGCTCTGGCGATTGCCGGGAATCCACAGCGTGCCCGCCGAGGTCGCCGCCGTGCCGCCAACTTGGTCCGAGGCCTCGCACAGCAGCACCTCGAGCCCCTCCAGCGCCGCCACCAAAGCAGCCGCCATCCCGCCAGCCCCGGCGCCCGCGACAAGAAGATCGACCTCTCTTTCCGGGTTCTCGATTTGCGCCTACCCCCGAACCGGAATTCCCGCGCTTCTCAGCGCCGCCTTGGCGTCGTGGATCCGGTAGGTGCCGAAGTGGAAGATCGAGGCGGCGAGCACGGCGCTGGCGTGGCCGTCGCGCACGCCCTCGACCAGGTGCTCGAGGGTGCCGACGCCGCCGGAGGCGATGACAGGCACGGTGACGGCGTCGGAGATCGCGCGCGTCAGCGGGATGTCGAAGCCCTGCTTGGTGCCGTCGCGGTCCATGGAGGTCAGCAGGATCTCGCCCGCGCCGAGCGCGGTCATGCGCCTCGCCCAGTCGATCGCATCGATGCCCGTGGCGCGCCGGCCGCCGTGGGTGAACACTTCCCACCGACCGGGCGCCGCATGCTTCGCGTCGATCGCGACCACCACGCATTGGCTACCGAACTTCTCGGCGGCTTCGCGCACGAATTCCGGCCGCGCCACCGCCGCGGTGTTGATCGATGCCTTGTCGGCGCCGGCCAGCAATAGGCGCCGGATGTCCTCGACCTCGCGCACGCCGCCGCCGACCGTGAGCGGCATGAAGCACTGCTCGGCCGTGCGGCGCACCACGTCGTAGAGCGTCGCGCGGTTCTCGGAGGAGGCCGTGATGTCGAGGAAGCAAAGCTCGTCCGCGCCCTCGGCGTCGTAGAATTTCGCCTGCGCCACGGGATCGCCGGCATCCACCAGGTTCACGAAGTTGACGCCCTTGACGACGCGGCCGTCCTTGACGTCGAGGCAGGGAATCACCCGCGCCTTGAGCATCTAGGCCGCCTCCGCGGTGAGCGCCAAGGCCGCCTTGGGATCGATTCGCCCGTCATAGAGCGCGCGGCCGCAGATCACGCCCTCGATGCCGTCGCTCTCATGGCGCCGCAAGACACGGATGTCGTCGAGAGAGGCAACCCCGCCCGAGGCGATCACCGGCGTCTCCAGGCGCTGCGCGAGCGCCGCCGTCGCCTCGACATTGACGCCCGCAAGTGCGCCGTCGCGCTCGATATCCGTATAGATGATCGCGGTCACGCCGACGTCCTCGAATTTGAGCGCAAGCTCGAGCGCCGAGACCTCGGAGGTCTTGGCCCAGCCCTCGACCGCGACCTTGCCGCCGCGCGCATCGATACCGACGGCGATGAAGCCGGGATAGGCGCGGCAGGCGCCGCGCACCAGCTCGGGGTTCGTGAGCGCGGCGGTGCCCAGAATGACGCGGCGGACGCCGCGCTCGAGCCAGCGCTCGATCGCGGCGGCGTCACGAATGCCGCCGCCGAGCTGCACGGGGATCGCGACCGCCCGGAGGATCGAGTCGACCGCGGGCGCGTTGCCGGCCTTTCCCGCGACCGCGCCGTCGAGGTCGACCACGTGGAGCCAGCGGAACCCTTGGGCCTCGAATAGGCGTGCCTGCGCGGCGGGATCGTCGTTGAAGACGGTCGCCGCTCGCATGTCGCCCCTGAGCAGGCGCACGCATTGGCCGCCCTTGAGGTCGATGGCGGGGAAGACGATCACAGCTCGCCCTTCAGGCTCGCCGCCAGCGGCTTCCAGAGGAAGTGGCCGCTGACGATCTTCCCGTTGACCCGGGCATAAGCGGGGTGCCGGCCCCAGCGCCGGTAACCCAGGGACTCGAAGAGCCGGATCGCCGCCGCCTGGGTGTCGCGGACATCGAGGTTCAGCACCTCGACGCCGAGCTCGCGGGCGGTTGCCTCGACCAACTCGACAATCTTCCGCCCGAGCCCGCGGCCGCGCGCCCACGGCGCCACGAACATGCCCGTGAGCTGCGCCGCGAAGGCTTGCGCCTCGTTGTTGCGTGGCGGCCGGACCAGCACGGCCGAGCCAGCGATGGTGCCGTCGAGGCGTGCCACGAAGACGCGCCGGTCCGGCACGAGCACCACGCCCTTCCAATAGGACTCCATGATGTGGCGCGGCGGCCGCTTGACCCAGCCGAAGCCGCCGCCGTCGGCGATCGCGGCCTCGGCGGCGTCGCAGAGATCGTAGAGGTCGGTGCCCTTGAGCTCCGTGAGCAGCTCGACGGATGTCGCGCCCGACGATTTGGAGTCGCTCATGGCCGCCAGCCCAGAAAATTCGCGATGAGGCGCAAGCCGGTTGCTTGGCTTTTCTCCGGATGGAATTGCGTGCCCACCAGATTGTCGCGGCCGACCACGGCCGTGAGCGTGCCGCCGTACTCGGTGGTGGCGAGCACATGGGCGGAATTTTCGCAGCGGATCTCGAAGGAGTGCACGAAATAGGCGTGATCGCCCTTGGCGATGCCAGCGAGCACGGGATGCGCGCGCCTCGGCTCGAGCTCGTTCCAGCCCATGTGCGGGATCTTGAGCGCGGGATCTGCGGGCTTGATCGCCACGACCTCGCCAGGGATCCAGCCGAGCCCGGGCACGTCCTCGAACTCGCGGCCCCAGCTCGCCATCAGCTGCATCCCCACGCAGATGCCGAGGAAGGGCCGGCCGCGGCCGATGATGCACTCGGAAAGCGCCGCCTCCATGCCCGCCACGGCGGCGAGGCCGCGCCGGCAATCGGCGAAAGCGCCGACGCCCGGCAGCACCACCCGATCGGCCTTGCGCACGAGATCGGGATCGCTGGTCACCACCACGTCGGTGGCGAAATCGCCCTCACGCGCAGCGCGCTCGATCGCCTTCGCCGCGGAGCGCAGATTGCCGGAACCGTAGTCGATGAGGGCCGTGATCACAGTCGTCACCCATGAGCTTGCTCCTCACGCCGACTTGGCGAGGGTGCCCTTGGTGGAGGGCACGATTTCAGCTTGGCGCGGATCGATCGCGAGCGCGTCCTTGAGCGCGCGCGCCAGTCCCTTGTAGCAGGACTCGACGATGTGATGGTTGTTGTCGCCGTAGATGTTCTCGACGTGGAGCGTGATGCCCGCCGATTGCGCGAAGGCCTGGAACCACTCCTTGAAGAGCTCGGTGTCCATCTCGCCGAGCTTGGGCTTGGAGAAGGCGACCTTCCAGATCAGATACGGCCGGTTCGAGGCGTCGAGCGCCACGCGGGTCAGCGTCTCGTCCATCGGGATGAGCGCGTGACCGTAGCGATAGATGCCGCGGCGGTCGCCGAGCGCGCGCGAAATCGCCCCGCCGATGACGTAGCCGGTATCCTCGGTGGTGTGGTGAAAATCGATGTGCAGGTCCCCTTCGGCCTGAAGCCTGATGTCGATCAGGCTGTGGCGCGAAAGCTGCTCCAGCATGTGATCGAGAAACCCGATGCCGGTCTTGATGTCGTAGGCGCCGGTGCCGTCGAGACCGACGGTGCCGCGAATGCGCGTCTCTTTGGTGTTGCGCTCGACGGTCGCCTGGCGCAGGGGGGCCTTGGACACGGGGTGCTTTGCTCCTAAGAGCCGGGGTTTCGGCCTCCGGCGGCGGTCTTGTAGCAAGAAGCGACGAGGGAGGCTAGCGGGCCGCTTCCGCGCGTTTTCGGCTTCTGGCGCGGACGCCGCGATGCTACTTTCCGAGCACCTGTAGACTAAGGACACCACCGATGGCCGAGACGCAAATCCGTTTCGAGGACGGCGCCGGTTACGAGCGGATGATGGGGGTTTGGAGCCGGCTCGCGGGCGATGTCTTCATCGACTGGGTGGCGCCGCGCGCCGGCCTCAAATGGGTCGACATCGGCTGTGGCAATGGCGCCTTCACCGAGCTCCTCGTCGAGCGCTGCGCACCGGCGGAGGTCCAGGGCATCGATCCGTCGGACGCGCAGCTCGCCTTCGCGCGCGGACGGCCGGCGGCGCGCCTGGCGGAGTTCCGCAAGGGCGACGCCATGGCGTTGCCCTTCCCCGAGAACCGGTTCGACGCGGCGGTCATGGCGCTGGTGATCTTCTTCGTTCCCGAGCCCGCCAAGGGCGTCGCCGAGATGGCCCGCGTGGTGTCTCCCGGCGGCACGGTCGCGGCCTATGCGTGGGACATTACCGGCGGCGGGTTTCCGCTTGAACCGATCCGGGCGGAAATGCGTGGCCTGGGAATTACGCCGATGAACCCCCCAAGTGTTGACGCCGCTCGTATGGACGCGCTCCGCGTGTTATGGACGGGCGCCGGTATGAGAGACGTCGAAACGAGGGAGATCACGGTGCGCCGGACCTTCGCCGATTTCGACGACTTCTGGGCCACGAGCCTGCTGGGGCCGAGCATCGGCTCGACCATCGCGGCTATGCCCGCAAGCGACGCCGAGCTCTTGAAAGCCCGTGTCCGCGCGCGCGTTCCTGCCGATGCCGCCGGCCGCATCACCTATGGTGCCCGCGCCAATGCGGTGAAGGGCCGCGTTCCCGGCTAGGTCGCTGCCTTGCCGGGCAGATCGGCCCGGCTTGATCGGATCACGCGGACTCCCCACATTGGGGCCTGCTCCCTCTGAAAAGGCCCTCATGTCCCAAGCGAGCGACCTCACCTGGCATGGCACAACGATCCTATCGCTCCGCAAGGACGGCAAGGTCGTGATCGCCGGCGATGGCCAGGTCTCCTTCGGCCAGACCGTGCTCAAGTCCAATGCCAAGAAGCTGCGCCGGCTCGGCAATGGCAGCGTGCTCGCGGGCTTCGCCGGCGCCACGGCCGACGCGCTCACGCTCTTCGAGCGGCTGGAGGCGAAGCTCGAGCAGCATCCGGGACAGCTCTCGCGCGCTTGCGTCGAGCTCGCCAAGGACTGGCGCACCGACCGCTACCTGCGCCGGCTCGAGGCCATGATGGCGGTCGCCGACAAGACCGTGTCGCTGATCATCTCGGGGAATGGCGACGTACTCGAGCCCGAGGACGCCATCATCGGCATCGGCTCCGGCGGGCCCTACGCGCTGGCGGCGGCGCGCGCGCTCATCGACCAGCCCGGCCTCGATGCCGAGGCGATCGCGCGCAAGGCGATGGCGATCGCCGCCAAGATCTGCATCTACACCAACGAAAACGTGACCGTCGACATCCTATGAGCTCCTCCTTCAGCCCGCGCGAGATCGTCTCCGAGCTCGACCGCCACATCGTGGGCCAGGGCGACGCCAAGCGCGCGGTCGCGATCGCGCTCCGCAATCGCTGGCGCCGTCAACAGTTGCCGGAGGCGCTGCGTGAGGAGGTGCTGCCCAAGAACATCCTGATGATCGGCCCGACCGGCATCGGCAAGACCGAGATCGCGCGTCGCCTCGCCAAACTCGCGCAGGCGCCCTTTCTCAAGGTCGAGGCGACGAAGTTCACCGAGGTCGGCTACGTCGGCCGCGACGTCGAGCAGATCGCGCGCGATCTCGTGGAGATCTCGCTCGCCATGACCCGCGAGCGCATGCGCAAGGAAGTGGCCTCGCGCGCCGAGCTCGCCGCGGAGGAGCGCGTGCTCGATGCTCTCGTCGGTAACAGCGCTTCCCAGGAGACGCGGCAGAAATTCCGCAAGCTGCTGCGCGAGGGCAAACTCGACGACAAGGAGATCGAGGTCCAGGTGCAGGACACCGGCGGCGGGATGCCCACCTTCGAGATCCCCGGCATGCCCGGGGCGCAGATGGGCATGGTCAATCTGGGCGAGATGCTCGGAAAGGCTTTCGGCAGCGGCCGCACCAAGCCGCGGCGTATGAAGGTCGCCGAAAGCTATAAGGTGCTGGTGGACGAGGAGAGCGACAAGCTCCTGGACCAGGAGAAGGTGGTCAAGGAGGCGATCACCGCCGTCGAGCAGAACGGCATCGTGTTCCTCGACGAGATCGACAAGATCTGCGCGCGCAGCGAGCGCCTGGGCGCCGACGTGAGCCGCGAGGGCGTGCAGCGCGACCTGCTGCCGCTCATCGAGGGCACGACGGTGGCGACCAAGCACGGGCCCGTCAAGACCGACCACGTGCTGTTCATCGCCTCGGGCGCTTTCCACCTGGCGAAGCCCTCGGACCTGCTGCCGGAGCTGCAGGGCCGCTTGCCGATCCGCGTCGAGCTCAAGCCGCTCTCCCGCGAGGACCTGCGCCGGATCCTGACCGAGCCCGAGGCGAGCCTGGTCAAGCAATACAAGGCGCTGATCCTGACCGAGGGCGTGACCCTCGACTTCACCGAGGACGCCGTCGACGAGATCGCGACCTTGGCCGAGGAGATCAACGGCTCCGTCGAGAACATCGGCGCGCGGCGTCTGCACACGGTGATGGAGAAGCTCCTCGAGGAGGTGAGCTTCACCGCCTCCGACCAGCAGAACGGCACCGTCGTCACGATCGACCGCGCCTACGTCCACGACCGCGTGGCGCCCCTCGCCAAGAACAGCGACCTCTCCAAGTTCATTCTGTGAGCGTCCACAAGAACGCCTTGCGTCCTTCGACGCGCTTCGCTTGCTCAGGATGAGGAGCATAGAGTCTTGCGGCAAACAAACCTCCTCATCCTGAGCAAGGGCCGACAGGCCCGCGTCGAAGGACGCACGGTCTGCGAAGCAACGCCACGCGGCGCTTGATCGGAATGCCGCGCGCTACCCGAAAGAAGAAAAAGCGCAAAACTCCGCTCGACCGTCTCCGCGAGATCTGCCTCGCGCTTCCCGAGGCGGAGGAGCGCGAGACCTGGGAGTGCCCGACCTTCCGAGTGCGCGACAAGATCTACGCGATGTACGTGGAGGACGAGGACGACCGCCCCGGCATCTGGTGCAAGGCGCCGCCCGGCAACCAGACCCACCTCGTCGAGGCCGACCCCGAGCGCTTCTTCGTGCCGCCCTACGTCGGTCACAAGGGCTGGATCGGCATGCACCTCGACCGCCGCGTCACCTGGCGCGAGGTCGCCGTCGTGGTCGAGCGCAGCTACCGGCTGACGGCGCCGACGAAATTGCTGAAGGGCCTAGAGTCAGTGTCGGCTGTGCCGAAAAGGAAGCCCCGAGGGTTGGGTTTCTGGAAAGGCAAGGTTTGGATCGCTGACGATTTCGGCGCGCTAATGCCGGAAGATATTCAGGCGGCTTTCGAGGAACGCGATGGCGGCAAGACGCGTTGACAGACGCGCGCGATTTGACCACTTGCACAATTCATGAGAAGGTTGGTCAAGCTAACCAACTGGACCTATCACGATGGCCGATACCGTCAATCTCTACGACGCTAAGACGCATCTATCCGAACTGGTCGAGCGAGCTGCCGCGGGCGAAGAGATCGTCATTGCCAAGGCCGGCCGGCCGAAGGCGAAGCTGGTTCCTTTTCGGCTGGAGCCGGCCAAGCGTCGGAAGGGTGGATTCTTGCGCGGAAAGATCTGGATTTCTCCGAATTTCGACGATCCGCTACCGCCCGAGCTTCTGGATGCTTTCGAGGGCCGCTCTTCGCGCAAGCGCAAGTGAGAATCCTGCTCGACACGCACGTTTTCCTCTGGTGGCTGGATAGACCACGCGGCCTCAGCGCGGATGCGCAAGAAGCACTCGCCGCGCCAGAAAACATAATTCTCGTGAGCGTAGCGTCAGCCTGGGAACTCGCGATCAAGGGCGCGATTGGTCATTTGAAGTTTCCGGTCAACGTCGAGGCCACAATTGACCGATGCGGCTTTCAGAAGCTCGGCATCTCCTTCGCCCACGCGGCGCGCGCAGGAAATCTGCCCCGACACCACCGAGACCCCTTCGACCGCATGCTCATCGCCCAGGCGCAGAGCGAGGGGCTGACACTGGTGACGCGCGACCGCGCGTTTTCAGATTACGGAATTTCGCTTCTGCAGGCCTAAGCCCGCTTCCCCGGCACCCACTTCTTCGGCTTTGGCGTCTTGGCTTTGCCCGGCAGTTTTGCGGCGGTGGTGGGGCCGAAGGCGGCGACGAAGGTTTGGTAGCGGCGCTTGAGCTCGGCGCGTTGCGCCGGGGTCATGTCGCGCACGCTGAGCTGGGAGAGGTCGGCGTTGCGGAGTTCGTCGTCGGCCATGAAAGTGCCTCCCGGGATCGCTGCCGGCGGATTTCCGAGCCTCGCGCGGAATGCTTAAGGGGTGGTTACCGCGCGGGGTTTGGCCGTCCTCGGCCGGCGGCGCGGCTGCGCTTTGGCGCCGGGCGCCGCCTTGAGGATCGCCAGCATGCGCTCGATCTCCGCGGGCGCGAGCTTGCGGATGCGCTCGGCGAGCAGGTTCGCGAGCTCGGTCGCGGACGCCGCGAGCCCCGCCGTGTCCACGGTGACGCGAGGGTGCGAGAGGCGCGCCAGGCGGAGCAGCTCGTCGGCCTCGTCCCAGATGATGTTGAGCTGGGCGCAGATCGCCACCACCATGGGATGCGCGGGCCGACCGCGCCGGCCGTGCTCCAGCGAGGAGAGATAGGCGGGCGAGACGCCCAGCGACTCCGCCATCTGCTTCAAGGTCATGCCGCGCTCGGCGCGGATCTGGCGCAGCTTCACGCCGAAGGGCGTCATCGCTGCCGCCGGAGCAGCATGTAGAGCGCGCCGGCGCCGCCGTGCTTGGGCTGCGCCCAGGCGCAGGAGAGCACGCGTGGCCGGAGATCGCTCTCGTTGAGCCAGCGCGGCACCGCCTCCCGCAGCACGCCGCGGGCGTCGCCGAATCCGCCCTTTCCCGTGATGACCAGCACCGTGCGCAGACCGTCTTCGTGGCTGCCTCGGATGAAGCTCACGAGCGCGCGGTGCGCCTCCCCCTGGGTCATCCCGTGGAGATCGAGCCGCGCTTCCACGGCGAGTTGACCGCGCCGGAACTTCTCGGCCGTGCGTCGATCGACGCCGGGCGAGTCTCCCGGCGAGAGCGGCGGCAAGCTCGTGGCGCGCTTCACCGGCGCGGGAACCACACGATGCGGCCGCTGCACGCGCTCCGTCTCGGGCTCGGCCTCCTTCGGGCCTCGGGTGGGGCGCTCCGGCGCGAGCGGCGCCACGTCGCGCATGGTCCGGCGCCAGAGCGCGCGGTCCTCGCGGCTCGGATGCCGTCCGGACATCTCAGGCCTCGTCGATCAGGATGATGTGGAGCCGGCGCGGTCCGTGGGCACCGAGCTCGATCTTCTGCTCGATGTCGCCGGTGCGCGAGGGACCCGTGATGAAATTGACCGTGCGCGGCGGGATCCACTCGCCTCCGTCCGCTTTCGACCGCGCGCGCAACCGATCGAAGCCGTCCTCATAGGTCGCCACCACCTGGTCCCGCCGCATCACCACAAGGTGATGATCGGGCAGGAAATTGTTCCGTGTCGGCGACTCCGGGCCGGAGGTCAGCATGAGCGTGCCGGTCTCGGCCACGCCCGCGACGCAGGCGGTGACGCCGGTCAAGTCGCCATCCTCGGCGCGGCCGCGGCGGATCTCCAGGAGCGGGCGGTCGGCCCATGGAATCCCCTCGAGCTGCGGATCGGGCGTCATCACCAGCTTCGACGGCAGGTTCTTCTCCGCGAGATACTCGGCGACCGCGCCCGGCACCTCGGCCGCGGATTTGACGCGCACCACCGAGGCCTGCACCTCCTCCGCCATGCGGATGAAGAGAGCGACCTGTGCCGCCGGGTCGAGCCCCGCCGCACGCTGCGGGATCATGTTCCGCGCGTGGACGCCGAGTTTCTCGCGCAGCTCCGCGGCACGCGCCTCCGTCACCGGTCCGCGCTTCAGCGACTTCCGGATACTGCCCAGGATCTGCTCGCGGCCGTTCGTCATGGGTTAGGTGCGTCCTTCGACGCGCTCCCTACGGTCGCTTGCTCAGGATGAGGGGCATTTGGTTGGCCCATACTCATTTCACCTCATCCTGAGCAAGCGAAGCGCGCCGAAGGACGCACAACGCGAATGCGCTCCGACACCCGCTCATGTCTTCCTCGCGGGCTTCGATCGCCGCCGCTCCGCCCACAAACTCTGGAAGCTGCGCCCTTCCGGCGCGGGCATGTCGCGCACGTTGGTCCAGCCGGAGGCAAGCGGCAAGGTGCGGAAGCGACCGCGCCGACGGCCGACGGCGCCGAGCACGCGCGTCGCGATCCCCGTCATCGCGTGATAGAGCGCGGGCCGGCGCGCGAGGAAGGCCCAGAGCGAGAGGCCCGCGCGGTAGGCCGCCGGCGAGAGCTCTTGCTCGAACTCCCTCTCGCGCCAGTGGCGCATCATCTTGGGCAGCGGGATTTTCATGGGGCAGACGCTCTCGCAGCGTCCGCAGAAGGTCGAGGCGTTGGGCAAGTGCCCCGCTTCCTCGACGCCGATCAGATTCGGCGTCAGCACCGCTCCCATGGGGCCCGGATAGACCCAGCCATAGGCATGGCCGCCGACCGCCGCATAGACCGGGCAATGGTTGAGGCAGGCCGAGCAGCGGATGCAGCGGAGCATGTCCTGGAACTCGGTGCCGAGCATAGCACTGCGGCCGTTGTCGAGCAGCACCACGTGGTACTCGCCGGGCCCGTCAGTGTCCTCGGGTCGCCGCGGACCCGTGGAGAACGTAGTGTAAGTCGAGAACTCCTGGCCGGTGGCGGAGCGTGCGAGGAGCCGCAGGATGGTTGCGGTGTCCTCCAGCGTCGGCACCACCTTCTCGAGGCTCGCCAGCACGATATGCGCTTTCGTCAGCGTCTGCGTGAGGTCGCCGTTGCCCTCGTTGGTGACGATCACGCTGGAGCCGGTCTCGGCGATCAGGAAATTGGCGCCGGTGATGCCGACGTCGGCGCGCAGGAATTTCTGCCGCAGCACCGCGCGCGCCTCGTCGCAGAGCGTGCGGGCATCCTCGAGCGGCCGCGCGGGATCGAGCTCCCGATGGCTCGCGCGGAAAGTGTCGGCGACCTGCTCCTTCACCAGATGCACCGCGGGCGCGATGATATGGCTCGGCGGCTCCTTGCGGAGCTGGATGATATATTCGCCGAGGTCGGTCTCCACCGGCACGATCTGATTGGCCTCAAGGAAATCATTGAGCGCGATCTCCTCGGCGATCATCGACTTGCCCTTGGTGACGGTCTTGGCGCCGAGGCGCTGGCAGATGCCGAGCACGGTGTCGCGCGCCTCCGCGGGCGTGCGGCACCAATGCACCTGGCCGCCCCTCGCAAGGACCTTGGCCTCGAAGGCCTCGAGATAGAAATCCAGATTTTCCAGCGTATGGTTCTTGATCGCCCTGCCGGCCTCGCGCAGCGCCTCGAACTCCGGCAGCTTCGCGATCGCCTCCGCGCGGCGCACCTGGAAGCCGCTCTTCATGATGCCAAGCGCCTTCTGGAGCGTGGCGTCGACCAGAGCCTCGTGCGCGTTCGCCTTAAAGGCGTGGCTGGTGGCGCGCATCAGCGCGTTTCCTCCGCGGGCGCGCCGATCGGCGGCAGCTCGCCCGTCATGTCCGCCAGCACCTCCGCCACGTGCCGCACGCGCACGCTCTTGCCCTGGCGGTGCAGCTTGCCGGCCATGTTGAGGAGGCAGCCGAGATCGCCCGCCAGCAGCGTGTCGGCGCCGGTCGCGCCGATGTCCGCGGTCTTCTCTGCCAACATCTTGTCGGAGATCTCCGGGTACTTGATGCAGAACGTGCCGCCAAAGCCGCAACAGATCTCCGCGCCCGGCAGCTCCGCGAGCTTGAGCCCGTCGACGCTGGCGAGCAGCCGGCGGGGCTGCTGCTTCACGCCGAGCTCCCGTAGGCCCGAGCAGGAATCGTGATAGGTGACCTTTCCGTCGTAGTGCGCGGCGACGCGGTCCATGCCGCGCACGTCCACCAGGAACGAGACCAGCTCGTAAGTGCGCTTCGCGAGATGCTGCGCGCGCTGGAATTGTGCGGGATCGTCGGCGAACATCTCGGGATAATGCGCGCGGATCTGGCCCGCGCAGGAGCCCGACGGCGCCACCACGTAATCGAAACCCTCGAAGGCATCCATCACCTGGCGTGCCAGCGCTTGGGCATCCGCCTTGTCGCCGGAGTTGTAGGCGGGCTGGCCGCAGCAGGTCTGGAGCCGCGGCACTTCGACCGTACAGCCCGCCGCCTCCAGAAGTTTCACCGCGGCAAAGCCCACGCTCGGGCGGAACAGGTCCACCAGGCAGGTAACGAACAGGCCAACGCGGACAGGCTGATCGGGCATCGGATCCTCGAGCGGGCGACGGCTATAGATACCGCAAATTTTAGATATACGCTCGCTTGAGCGCCTCCCTCGCGGCTTATCCTTCGCCCTCAGCCATCGACAAAGGGAGATAGCCATGACCACGGTCTATTTCGCGACCAACCGGAAGCCCGATCCCACGGCGGTCGGCGGCTACGGTGCCGATATCGTCGCAAACCTGCCCGATGCCATCACTTATGCCGTGGCGGACGTCCAGGGCATCGTGCTGGGCCAGGAAGGCAGTGGCGCCATCGCGTCCATTACCGACAAATCGCCCGGCACCTTCTCCGACGCCGCGACCGCCGCCATCATCGGCGCCAAGAAGAACCTGCTCGTGTTCATCCACGGTTTCGCCAACACCTTCGAGGACGCGATCAAGCGCGCGGCCTTCAATCGCGAGTGGTTCGCTGATACCGGTCAGTCCGCGGCGGATACCACGGTGCTGGCGTTCACCTGGCCGTCGGCCGGCAAGCTGATCGCGGCGCCGCCGCACATGCCGCCCGAGGCCTACCTCGCCGACCAGGCGCAGGCCGGCAAGTCGGGGTTCCACGTCACGTTCTTCCTCAACGTGCTCGACCAGTTGAGGGCGGACTATCAGAAGGCCAATCCAAACGGCCGGATCTTCCTGCTCGCGCACAGCATGGGGAATTACGCGCTCCAGGCGGGCGTGCAGTTCTGGTTCGATTCCCGCGGCTCCAACGACCTCATGTTCGACGAGGTGTTCCTGCCCGGCGCCGACGAGATC
>DATNIT010000282.1:0-11708 GCA_035604335.1 Allostellaceae bacterium
CCCGCCGCGGCGGGCGCCGGCCTCAGAGGAGGACCGCCGGCGCGAACGCCGGCGCTGCTCTCACTTCTCGAATTTCAGACTGATCGCCCCGATGCCGCCGGCGACATTGAGGCCCTGATTGCCCTCGATGCTGACCGGCTGCAGGGAGAACTGCTTGTTGGAGCCCCCAACCAGCACATTGGCGCCGACGCCGACGCCAACCGAGGCGCTAGCCGTCGCGCCGGCGTAGTCCCCGGCAAGCGCGCCTGGCCCCACGTCGGCCGTCGGAGCGATCACGCCCCAGACGATCACGGCGCTGGAGACGTAGCCGATGTCGACGCCGAACTTCTTGATCGTGCCGGCATAGTGCTCGGCGACGCCCGGCTTCGGCGAATAGGTGCAGCGCAGGCTGCGCGAGGATCCGAAGATGAAGCCCCATCCACTGCTCACGTTGCAGGTCAGCACCCCGGCCTTGACGCCGGATTGCTGCGCGGGAGCCGGTGTCCCCAACGCGACCGCGCCGACCGCCACGATAGCCGCCGCCATTGCCAAAGAAAGCTTCCTAGCCATTCGTCAGTCTCCTGTTCCTTATTGTAGCCGACACCCCCCACATAGGCATGCGGTCTATGCCCGCCGCCTATGCCGGGTGGATCTTTCGAGTAAGCTTGCAGAACTCACGAGTGACAAAAATGCGCTCCCCGCCAAGCTGCTCGCTTTTCCCCGTCGGGCGCCCAGCAGGATATTCGCGCTGAAGGTACCAGACCCGGCGCGCACGGCAAGCCCGATCATTCCAATGGCCACTTTGCCGCTGATTAAAGCTCATAACGAACCGGTTATCTAGCCGACGAAATCCAGGGGTGCGCCCGAGCCTGCGGGCGCGCTCCAACTATTCGAACCCCTCAATTCTATCCAAAATCCCGCGACATTTCGCGGGAGGGACGGCGTTGACATCGGCGTCCGCGCGCGCGCCAAATGCCCATCGAGATCGAGCCCTCGCGCTTCTTCATTCATATCGACGGGAGACCGTTCATGGCGGCAATGACCGGCGGCGAGGCGCTCGTCGAGATGCTGCGGCGCCATGGCGTCGACACGGTCTTCGCGCTGCCGGGCGTACAGAACGACGCGCTGTTCGCGGCGCTCTACGACGCGCGCAACGCGATCCGCGTCGTGCACACCCGACACGAGCAGGCCGCCGCCTATATGGCCTACGGCTACGCGCGCGCGACCGGTCGCGTGGGTACCTACATCGTCGTGCCCGGTCCGGGATTCCTCAACACCTCCGCCGCGCTCTCTACGGCCTATGCGACGAGCACGCCGGTGCTGTGCATCGCGGGCCAGATCCCGCTGGCGATGATCGGCCGCGGGCTCGGATTTCTGCACGAGATCCCCGATCAGCTGGGCATCATGCAGCGCCTCACCAAGTGGTCGGCGCGCATCGAGCGTCCGGCGGACACGCCGCACCTGGTCAACGAAGCTTTCTATCAGCTGACGAGCGGTCGTCCGCGGCCGGCGGCGCTTGAGGTGCCGCTCGATGTGCTCGCGGAGAAGGCCGAGGTCGCGCTCAGCGATCCGCTGCCCTCGCAGCCGCCGCCCGCCGCCGACCCCGCGGCGATCAAAAAGGCCGCCGAGCTTCTTGCGGCCTCCGTGCGGCCGATGATCATCGCCGGCGGCGGCGCGTTCGGTGCCGGACCCGAGATCCTGCGCCTCGCGGAGCGCCTGCAGGCGCCCGTGGTCAGCACCTATACGGGCAAGGGCGCGGTCGACTGGAAGCACCCGCTGACGATCAGCTTTCCGGCCGGCCATCGGCTTTGGCCCGATGTCGACGTCGTGCTCGCCATCGGCACGCGGCTTCAGCCGCAATTGGTCAACTGGGGCGTCGACGACGCGCTCAAGGTCGTGCGGGTGGACATCGACCCGCTCGAGATCAATCGCGTGCGCCGACCGATGGTCGGAATCGTCGGCGACGCGCGGCTCGCGGCAACGGCTTTGAGCGCGGCGCTCGCGGGCATGCCGGCCCGGCCCTCGCGCGTGGCCGAGATCGCCGCGGTCAAGGCGGCCGTTTCGGAGCACCTGAGCCAACTCACGCCTCAGGTCGAGTTCGCCGCCGCCCTTCGCGAGGCGATTCCGGAGGACGGCTTCTACGTCGACGAGCTCACCCAGGTCGCCTATGTCGGGCGAGTGACCATGCCGTTCTCGCGGCCGCGCAGCTTCATCGATTCGGGCTACCAGGGCACGCTCGGTTTCGGCTTCCCGACCGCGCTCGGCGTCAAGGTGGCCTTCCCCGATAAGCCCGTCATCTCCGTGTCCGGCGACGGCGGGTTCATGTATGCGATGCCGGAGCTCGCCACGGCCGTGCTGCACGGCATCGCGGTGGTCACCGTGGTCTTCACCGACAACGCCTTCGGCAACGTCAAGCGCATTCAGCGCACCGACTACGGCGGCAAGGTGATCGCGAGCGAGCTGCACAATCCCGATTTCGCCAAGCTCGCAACGCTGTTCGGCGCGACCGGCACGCGCGCCACCACGCCCGCCGAGCTCACCGCGGAGATCCGCGCGGCCATCAGGCGCCCGGGCCCGACGGTGATCGAAGTGCCCGTGGGCGAAATGCCGGATCCCTGGAGGCTCATCCATATGGGCAGAGCGCGGCCCAAGGGCTAGCCGGCGCGCGCCCTTCCCGGGTTAGGGCGCAGCCTTCCGGATCGCGATGTCGCAGAACATGTGATGCTGCAGGGAAAATCCGACCACGCGCCAGTCCTCCGCCACCACGAGTTCGTTCACCACCGGAATGACCCCGTACGGCTGGCCGCTAACGTGGTCGAACAGGACGTAGTCGTTGAAAACCAGGAACCCGCCGGGCTTTAACTTGGATTTCCCGATCCGTGCGTCGGCCTTGACGCCCTCGTACTCGTGATCGGCATCGATATAGATCAAGTCGAAGAACTCGTCCGGATACCGCGCGAGGCCGACATGACTCGGGCCGACCTCGATCACGACTTGGTCGCCGCACGCCGAAAATTTGCGACGATAAAAGTCGAGGTGCGTCATGCCCGCTAGCAGGGTGCGCGACGGTACGCCCCAAATGACAGAAATCTCGTGCAGTCTGAAAGTGTCGAACGCCACGAATTTCGTTGGCATCAGAGCTGCCAGGAGGAATTCTGAGAAATCTCCGGTGGCAACGCCGACCTCAGCGATGAGTCCGCCCCTCGCGGACTGCAAGGATGAAACGAGTTCCTTGCGATCCGCAAACAGTCTTGCGTCCGCCACGTGCTTGGGCGCCAACGCGGGATAATCCACCCGCGCCATGTGAGCGCCATTCCGGCGCTTTCCGTATGCTCCCCGAGCCAGTCTCATCAGCCTCGGGATTACCGACATCGGCGTCTCATTGCATCGCCTCACCCGCTACGGGCGGCCTCGAGTCCGCCTGGTGAGGATGTCATGAGCCGCTGAAGATCGGTATCGGCGGTTCCTGGAAAGGGCGACCTGCCGGGTCAATCCGCGTTTCGCCAGCGCCGGCAGGGCGCGATCCGGCGGTCGGGGCACCGGATCGGTTGGTTCCAGCTACTCCTCGACGACGATGGCGGCGTCCATATCCTCGTGCCCCTCGCCGCAGAAGATGTCGCAATGGAAGAGGAATCGCCCGACCTTGTCGGGCGTGAACCTCACATGCGTCGTCTCGCCCGGAACGATCTGCGCTCTTAGGCCGAGGTCCGGCACATCGAAGCCGTGCAGCCGGTCGAGGGTCGTGAGCTCGAGGTCGACCGGCACGCCCTTTTTGACCTTGATCTCGTCCGGCGTGAAATTGAACCGTTGGGCGAGGATCTCGACCGTCTGCACGGGCGGAGGCTTGGGCGCCATCTCGGCGGCGGCAACGCAGCCGGCGACGGCGAGCGCCGTCGCCGTCAGCGCGGCCGCGCGACGTTTCGCGACAGCCTGCATCAGCTCGTGCTCTTGGCGAGCGGATGCTCGCTCATCGATACCGTCATCTTCGTCGTCTCGGAATCGACGCTCCGCCAGCCCAGGCCCTTGAAGGGCTGCGCCGGATCCCAGGCGACCGGACCTTTCTTCGGCACGGAGTGCGGAGCGGGCAGCGGCCACATCAGGCCCATCGCGGCGTGATGGGCGATGTGCCCGGTCATCTGGTGATGCTCTTGGTGGATGTGCCCGTAGAACACCACCACGTGCTCGTAGGGCATCAGCATGTCGATCGCCTGCTGGCCGTCGCGCGTCGTCCAATCCCAGTCGGCGGCGAGGTCGAACAGCGGCCGGTGCGTCAGAACGACGATCGGCTGCTTCTTGTCGAGCTGAGCCAAGTCGGCCTTGAGCCAATTGAGCTGCGCGTCGCCGAGCGCGGCACCGGGATCGGAGACGTTGTCGAGGGCGATGAAGTGCACGCCCTTGTGATCGAAGGTGTAATGCGTCTCGCCGAAGAACTCCTTGAAGGCGGCGCCGTTGTCGGAGCTCGCGTCGTGCTCGCCCGGCATGAAGCGCACAGTCTGCACCTTCAGGCCCTTGATGATGTCGCGCACCTCGGCCATCCGCTTCTGGCGCTCTTGAGGATCGTCGGTGGTCTGGGTGAGGTCGCCCGTGAAGACGACGAAGTCCGGTTGCTGCTTGAGCGCGTTCACCTCGGCGATCGCCTTCGGCAGGCTGTTCTTCGCTTCCGGGTTGATCGCATCGCCCTTGAAGCCCCAGTGGCTGTCGGAGAGCTGGACGAAGTAGAAGTCCTGCGCGGCCTCGCGGCTGGCCGCCCAGGCGCGGCCGCCCTCGGTATGGGCGAACAAGCCCGAGGCGAAGGCGACGCCGCCAAGCCCGACTAAGCGATTGAAACTGCGTCGATTGATCCGTGTGCTCATGAAAGCGCCTTCCCGATCGTTGGAGGTGGGTGTCGGGCCATAGACCGGGCCGGTGCCCGGCTTATTCCCGGGCCCTTCCGACAATCCGCGAGCCCGCCAAGGCACCGGAACGATTGAGTTGAGGAGGCGGCCGGCGCACTCTCCGCGGACCGTCGGGAATAAACCCGCATCCTCCGCGGTCCTATTCCCGAGCAGGAAACCGTCGGATTCCGGCCAGTGGACCCTGAGATCAAGGCGCGACGCTTCGAGCAGACGATCATGCCGCACCTGGATGCCGCCTATAACCTGGCGCGCTGGCTGACGCGCAATGACAGCGATGCCCAGGATGTCGTGCAAGACGCTTACCTGCGCGCCTTCAAGTATTTCGACAGCTTTGAGGGCGAGAACCCGTCGGCCTGGCTGCTCGCGATCGTGCGGAACGCCTGCTTCACCTGGATGCGGCGAAACCGGCCGAGCGAGGAAGTGGTCGCCAGCGAGCCCATCGACGATGAAAGCGCGGGCGATGCCGAGCCGCTGCTCAGCGGCGGCAGCCGCGCGCTCGCGACCGACCCCGAGACGCTGCTCATCGAGGGCCGCGACCGTACGCAGGTCAACGAGTTGGTGGCGAAGCTGCCCGCGGAGTTTCGCGAGGTGATCGTGCTGCGCGAGATCGAGGATTTGTCCTATCGCGAGATCGCCGACATCGTCGGCATTCCCATCGGTACCGTGATGTCGCGGCTGTCGCGCGCGCGCAAGCTGCTGCACGACGCCTGGTACCGGCAGCAACCGAAAGACTGACGGCCATGGACTGCACGCACATCCGAAGCCTGGTAAGCCCCTATATCGACGGCGAGCTTGCCGCGGAGAAAGTGGCGGACGTCGAGCGCCACCTGGAAGGCTGCGAAGCGTGCCGGGCGCTGGTCGAGGACCAGCGCCGGGTGAGCGTCGCCGTCCGCCACCACGGCGAGCGCTTCCGCGCGCCCGCGCATCTGAAGGCCCGCGTCCTCAGCGAGGTCGAGCGTGGGTCGCGCCGCTCCGCCTGGTCGGACCTCCGCATGCTCGGCATGGGTTGGAATCCGGTTGCGCTCGCCGCGTCCTTGCTGCTGGCGGTGATGGTGAGCTCGGGCGCCACGGTCGCTTATCTCAGCCGCGGTGCGCAGGAGAACAAGGTGCCGCTGGTCCAGGAGGTCGTCTCCGGCCAGATCCGCTCGCTGATGGCGGACCACCTCACCGACGTCGCCTCCTCCGACCAGCACACCGTGAAGCCCTGGTTCAACGGCAAGCTGGATTTCTCGCCGCCGGTGGTCGATCTCACCACCGAGGGCTTCCCGCTGGTGGGCGGCCGGCTCGACTACCTCGACCGCCGACAGGTGGCGGCGCTGGTCTACCGGCATCGCCAGCACGTCATCAACCTCTTCATCTGGCCCGAGGGCGGCGAGGAAGCTCCGCGAGCGGCGTCCCAGCAGGGCTACAACGTGCTCTACTTCAAGCACGGCGGCATGGAGTACTGGGCCGTCTCCGACCTCAAACCGGCCGACCTCAAGGACTTCGTCGCGCATCTCAAGGCGGCGGTGGAGACGCCGGCGTAAATCTGCTGGGCGGGCCCCTCACCCTCCCACCGCTTTGCGGCGGGTCCCTCCCTCTCCCGTTTCACGGGAGAGGGGCAAGCGAGATCGAGCGTCAATTAGCCCCTCGCCCGCTTGCGGGAGAGGGAGGGGCCCGTTGCGAAGCAACGGGAGGGTGAGGGTGACAGAGCGCTCGCCGCTTCCTACTATCGCACGCACGATCGCAGCAACATCGGAGCCGCCATGACCACGCTGAGCCCACGGGATCTCGCCGCGCTGGCCGAGTTCGACACGCCGACCATCTGCAACGCGCTCGAGCTGGTGGCGCCAGAGCGCCGGGCGCTCGGCTTCAATCGTCGGCCGCTGGTGTGTCCATTCCCGACCATGAAGCCGATTGTGGCGTACGCACGCACCGCGACCATCCGCTCGCGCGAGCCGCAGCAGCGCAATGCCGCCGACGCACGGGCCTTGCGCCTAGCCTATTACGAGTACATCGGGCAGGCGCCGGTCCCCAGCCTCGCCGTGATCCAGGACATCGACGGACCCGATGCGGGGTTCGGCGCGTTCTGGGGCGAGGTGCAGACCAACGTGCACAAAGCGCTCGGCTGCGTGGGAACCGTCACCGACGGCTCCGTGCGCGATATCGATCAGATGGCTCCAGGTTTCTTCGTGTTGGCGGGCTCGATCATGCCCTCCCATGCGCACGTGCACCTGGTCGAGTTCGGGGGCACCGTGAGCGTCGCCGGTATGATCGTTTCCGGCAACGACCTCATCCATGCCGATCGGCATGGCGCGGTGGTGGTTCCTCACGCTGTTGTGACCCGCGTCCCGGAGGCGGCGGCGCTGATCGCCCGGCGCGAGAAGGTTCTCCTGGACGCCGCCAAACAGCCGGGATTTGGCATGGCCCAGCTGCGCGACGCCTTTGCGCGGATGGACGATATTCATTGAATTTCCGACAGGATTGGGCCGGCCGCATCAAATCACAGGCCGGCTTGTCAGGGTTGGGGCGCCCCGGTATGTTTCCAAAGATCAGACCGGAAATCGGGTTCGGCTCAGCCGTCCGATGCCCAAACAATGAGCAGCGGGAGAAGGAGTTCCTAGGGACGCACGAAAATCAACTAGAATCCAAGAAACGCTCGGAACAGAGCCCGCGCAACAATGCGCAATCAGCAGACATAGGGAGGCAGCGCTATGAGGAACTCAAGAGTGACGCGGCGTCGTTTCTTGACGACGACGGCAGCAGCGGCGACCGCGACCATCGCGGCGCCCTACATGCGAACGGCCTACTCCGCCGGCAAGCTCACGTT
Organism: Allostellaceae bacterium; assembly: GCA_035604335.1. GTDB lineage: Bacteria > Pseudomonadota > Alphaproteobacteria > ATCC43930 > CGMCC-115725 > DASZHJ01. The sequence goes on from DATNIT010000282.1 coordinate 7,684, forward strand.
GGGCTGCTGGGACCACTGGGTCCCCGGCGCCAATGACACGCTGAGCGCCATCGTCCAGGAATGGGGCGACAAGAACCACGTCGAGGTCCACATCGACTACATCACGTCGGTCGGCGACAAGGACCTGCTGACCGCGAGCGCCGAAGCGCAAGGCAAGACCGGCCACGACATCATGCAGCATCGCGCCTGGCAGATCGCGGTGCATCGCGCCGTGCTCGAGCCGATGGACGATGTGATCAGCGGGCTGATCAAGGATCACGGACCCATCGCGCCGGTGACGGAATACCTCGCAAAGTTCGACGGGAAGTGGATGGGCGTGCCCACAATCGTCGGCAGTCAGGTGAAGCCGGCGTGCTCGCGCCTCGACCTTTACAAGCAATTTTGCGACCTCGACCTGACGAAAATCTTCCCTGGCCCCGGCGTCGCGCGCGACCAGAAATTGGTCGACAGCTGGAATTGGGATCTCTACCTGAAGACAGCCGCGCAGCTAAACAAAGGCGGTTTCCCCATCGGGTTGCCGATGGGCCAGACCAGCGACGCCATCGATTTGACGGGCGCGCTGTTTCACTCCTACGGCTCGGTCTTCGTGGACGAGAAGGACAACATCAAAGTCGACTCTCCGGAGACTCGGCAGGCGCTCGAGATGATGGTGAAGCTGATGGAGTTCAACGCGCCCGACGCCTATGCCTGGGACGATGCCGGCAACAATCGCTGGCTGATCTCCGGCAAGGGCTCGAGCATCTTCAATCCGCCGAGCGCTTGGGCGGTCGCCAAGCGCGACAACATCAAGGTGGCGGAGCAGTGCTGGACCCACGACGTCCCCGCGGGGCCGAAGGGTCGTTTCGCGCCGTACCTGCCGTTCTTCTATGGCGTGTGGAGCTTCGGCAGCAACAAGACGGCAGCGAAGGAGCTCACGCACCACATCGTGGACAAGCCCCAGGCCAAGCGGCTGGTTGCGGCATCGGTCGGCTACGACCTGCCGGCGTTCAAGAGCTACTACGACTTCGACACCTGGGAGAAGGTCGAGCCGCCGCTGGGCACGGTCTACAACTACCCACCGCGCGGCGACGAGCAGAGCAAGATGACCGGCGCGCCGGCTCGGCCGGACGTCGCGGCCCAGATCTACAATCAGTCGATCCACACCGTCATGGTCGCCAAGGTGGCGCAGGGCAAAGAGAAGATCGACGACGTCATCAAGTGGGCGACAAAAGAGTGCGAAGGGTATCTCCGCACCTGAGTCGGCTGGCGCGTTGAGCCAGTTATCGGGAACCGATGCGGCGCTTGGTGTTTAGGCATCCATGCGCCGCATCGTACACTGATCCAAGAGCGGGAGCGCAGACGCCATGGTAGACACGACACCCCGTGGGCTCGCCGCAGCCGCCGCGATGAACCGCGCGCCGGCGCGCCGGAGCGGCGGAGCCAGTCTCCGCGTCCTCGCACGCCGGCGATCGACCACGGCATTTCTCTTCGCCCTGCCGCTGCTCGTGGTCGTCGGCGGGCTCATCGTCTATCCCGGCTTCTACGCGATCTACCTTTCGATGCTGAACAAGGCGCAAACCAAGTTCATCTGGTTCGGCAATTACGCATTCCTATTCACGCGCGACAGTTTCTGGATGGTGGTCCAGCAGTCCGTGCTCTTCGCGGTCACCGCCGTGTTCTTCAAGGCACTGATCGGGGTCATCACCGCACACCTCGTTAACAACTTGCCCGCCAAGGGCCAGCGCAAATGGCGCGGCATGCTGCTGGTGCCCTGGGTCATTCCGCTCTCGCTGAGCACGCTCGGCTGGTGGTGGATGTTCGACCCCACCTACAGCGCCTTCAACTGGGCCTTCGCCCAGATCGGTGGACCGCACATCCACTGGCTCAGCGAGCCCGCTTGGGCGCGCTTCTGCACGATACTGGTAAACGTATGGTACGGCTCGCCATTCTTTTTGATCATGTACCTGGCGGCGCTCAAGTCGGTGCCGGGTGAGCTTTACGAAGCAGCTTCGATCGACGGCGCCAGCGCCTGGCAGAAACTCATCCATGTCACGCTGCCAATGATGCGCAACATCATCTCGATCACCGTACTGTTCTCATTGATCGTCACCTTCGCCAACTACGACGTCGTTCGGGTTCTGACCGCGGGCGGTCCGCGCGACACCACGCACGTGTTCGCGACCTGGGCGTTCCTGCTCGGCATCCAGTCCGGCGACATTCCGTTGGGCGCTTCGGTATCGCTGTTCATGCTGCCGATCCTGGCGATCTCCGCGGTCTTCATCCTGCGCGGCGTGCGCCGGCGCGGGAGAGAAATCTGATGACCGCCGCGGCAATTGGCGCCGACGCTCCGCGGCGCGTCATAAGCGGCAGCATCAGGCGCAGCCGGCGCTGGGCGCTGATCGCTTCTTATTTCTTTCTGATCCTGTTCGCGATCTTCTTCCTGGTGCCGCCCTACTATCAGCTCGCCACCGCGACCAAGACCAGCGAGCAGATCTCCAACCAGGATACGAACCCGTGGCTGCCCGCGCTGAGCGCGGGCCCGTCGGGACTTAATCCTGGCGGAGCGAACGCCGGCAAGGCCGACCTCGCCGTCAAGATCAAGAAGGACTCATGGCTGCCGGCGGCGGTGCAGGGCTTCATGGCCAATATCAGCCAGCTCATGAACGATACGGACTTCCCAATCTATTTCAGGAACACCGCGATCGTGACGGTCTGCGTCGTCATCATCACGATGCTGATCGCCGTGCCCGCGGCATTCTCGCTGGGCCGTATGAAGTTCTGGGGTTCCGGAGTACTCGCGACGGGCGTGTTCCTCACATATCTGGTGCCGGACTCCCTGTTGTTCATCCCGCTGTTCAAGGTCGTGGGCGGCCTCGGGCTTCTCGACTCATATTGGGGCCTGGTCTTGGTCTACCCCACGCTGACGGTGCCGTTCTGCACCTGGATCATGATCGGGTACTTCCAGAGCATCCCCAAGGAGCTCGACGAGGCCGCACTGATCGACGGCGCGAACCACATCCAGATGCTGTTCAAGATCTTCATTCCGGTGGCGCTGCCGGGATTGATCGCCGCGACGATCTTCGCGTTCACGGTGTCCTGGGCCGCCTTCGTCTATCCCATGGCGTTCATTTACAGCTCGGACCAGCTCGTGCTGACCGCGGGCACCATCACGAGCCTCGTCAAGGCGGACGTCTACCAGTGGGGCATGATCATGACGGCGGCACTCCTGGCGGCCGCACCGCCGCTGGTCATCTACGCTTTCCTCATGGACTATTACATCGCGGGCCTGACGGCGGGCGCCACCAAAGGCTGAATTCCGGGAGACTTCGTTTATGGCTAATGTCGCTCTGCGCAAGGTCGTGAAGAAATACGACCGCACCGAGGCGGTCCGCGGCATCGATCTCGACATCGCGGACAAGGAATTCATCGTGTTGGTGGGACCGTCCGGCTGCGGTAAGAGCACAACCCTGCGCATGATCGCGGGCCTCGAGGAGGTGACCGACGGCGAGATCCTGATCGGCGGAGACCTCGTCAACGACGTGCCGCCCAAGGACCGGGACATCGCGATGGTGTTCCAGAACTACGCGCTCTACCCGCACATGACCGTCTACGAGAACATGTCCTTCGGACTCCGGCTCAAGAAATTCCCGAAGGCCGAGATCAAGTCGCGCGTCGACCACGCCGCGCGCATCCTCGGCATCACCGAGCTCCTCGAGCGGCGGCCGCGGCAGCTCTCGGGCGGCCAGCGCCAGCGCGTCGCCATGGGCCGCGCCATCGTGCGCAACCCCAGGGTGTTCTTGTTCGACGAGCCGCTCTCCAACCTCGACGCCAAGCTCCGCGTCGAGATGCGCACCGAGATCAAGAAAGTGCACCAGACCGTGCGCACCACCACCGTCTACGTGACGCACGACCAGGTGGAGGCGATGACGCTCGCCGACCGCGTGGTGGTGATGAACGCCGGCATCATCGAGCAGCTCGGCACACCCCACGAGCTCTATCACACGCCCCGCACCAAGTTCGTCGCGGGATTCATCGGCTCCCCCCCC
>DATNIT010000283.1:0-4635 GCA_035604335.1 Allostellaceae bacterium
ACGCTGGTCGGCACCCTCGACTACGGGCCCGTGCGGGTGGCGACCGGCACCATGGGCTACAAGCACCGCGCGGCCGATCTCGACGCGGTGCGCGCATCGCTCACGGCGCCCAATTACCTCCTCAAGATCATCCCGCACGTCGACGGCAGCGCGCGCATCTGCGAGCTCGTCGAGTTCTATCTCGAGGACATCAACCTCAAGGGCGCGTGGACCGGCCCCGCGGCGCTGTCGCTCAACCCGCACGCGCTGGCGCCCGTGGCGGAGCTGCCGGTGCTCGAGGTGATCTCGGCGACCCACATCCTCTGCGACCTCACCCTCGGCCTCGGCAAGGTGGTGTTTGATTATCTAAAGTAATGGGGGCTCCCTGCCCTGGCGTGTGGCCCCCGTGAACCCTTTTTTGATTGTCGATCGCATGAGGTTCGACTTCATATGATAGGTCTCGCATAACACTTGCGCTCCCCGTCACGGCAATGTCACGCCGAGGCTTTAGCCTTGTTGGTGAGGTAGTTGAGTAGGGTCGCGGTTGGGGATCGGAACGTGTGCACCCGACATGCGGCTTCTAAAAAAGGGGGATAAGCAATGGCCGACGCAGCCGTCGTACACCATCACCATCCGTTGCACCAATCGCGCTCGCCCGTCTGGACGCAGCGCGCCACGTCCTTCGGGGTGTTCGGCATTCTTGCCGTCGGCGCGGTCTATGCCACGACGGCGCTCGTGTCCGATCTCGAGGCCATGCCGCCGACGACGACGCTTCTCCCGTTCCTGCTGCTCGGCGTGGCACTGGTCATCGCGTTGGGATTCGAGTTCGTCAACGGCTTCCACGACACCGCCAATGCCGTCGCCACGGTGATCTACACGCATTCGATGCCGGCGCAGGTCGCGGTCGTATGGTCGGGCGTCTGGAATTTGATCGGTGTGATCACCTCGACCGGGCTCGTCGCTTTCACCATCGTATCGCTGTTGCCGGTCGAGCTCATCCTGCAGGTGGGATCGGCGGCCGGTTTCGCGATGGTGTTCGCGCTTCTGATCGCCGCCATCATCTGGAATGTCGGCACGTGGTACTTCGGCATCCCAAACTCGAGCTCGCATGCGCTGATCGGCTCGATCATCGGCGTCGGCCTGATGAATCAGATCATGGGCGGACCGAACGGCACCAGTGGCGTCGACTGGAGCCAAGCGACGAGCGTGTTCCGGTCCCTCGCTTTCTCGCCGGTGGTCGGGTTTGTGCTCTCTGGCTTGCTGCTGCTCGTTGCAAAGGTGGCGCTGCCCTTCCCCAAGCTCTACAAGTCGCCCGAGAGCGCGGCGCCGCCGCCGCACTGGATTCGCGGGCTGCTGATCCTCACCTGCACGGGGGTCAGCTTCTTTCACGGCTCGAACGATGGGCAGAAGGGCATGGGCCTTATCATGCTGATCCTGATCGGCACGGTGCCCACGGCTTACGCGCTCAACCACGCCATCGGCGCCGATCACGTGCAGATCTTTCACCAGGCGAGCCAACGCGCCGAAGACGCGCTCGCCCGGCACGGCGGCGATGGCACCAGCACGGATCCGCGGAAGGACGTGACAGACGCGGTTCGCTTGCGCAGCGTTACACCGCAATCGGTTCCCGCGCTCCGTCTCCTCATCGGCGATATCGCGCGCCAGATCGACGAATACGGCGCGCTCTCCCGCGTGCCCGCCGAGAAGACCCCGAACGTGCGGAACGACATGTACCTCGCGAGCGAGATGCTCGCGCGCATCGCCAAGAACGGCGAGCCGAAATTCGAGGCCGCCGAGCAGGCCGACCTCAAGGCCTATAAAGCCGAGATCGACGACGCCACAAAGTTCATTCCGACCTGGGTGAAGGTGGCGGTGGCGATCGCGCTCGGTATGGGCACGATGATCGGCTGGAAACGGATCGTCGTGACCGTCGGCGAGAAGATCGGCAAGACGCACCTCACCTACGGCCAAGGCGCCGCGGCGGAGATCGTCGCCATGGCAACGATCGGGGCCGCCGACGCATGGGGCTGGCCCGTGAGCACCACGCATGTGCTCTCTTCCGGAGTGGCGGGCACCATGGCGGCAAACCGCTCTGGCTTGCAGTGGTCGACCATCCTCAACATGATCATGGCATGGGTCTTGACGCTGCCGGTCGCCATTATGTTGTCGGCATCGCTGTTCTGGATCTTCCGTCACACGTTCTAGACTCGACCCAGCCCGGGATCGGCGAAGGAGCCGCTGGCTCCAACGGCCACTTTGGTAACGCTGCTCGTTGACGCAGAGGGTGGTACTCTGGCGGCAGAGAACCACCTCTTGCGGACGATGGGATTGCGCGTGCGGTATGCCCGCTTCAGGTCTAGGTGCGAAGAATAGGAACCTGAACGCCTTGTCCGCTTCGCCGCAAATGGCGGACGTGCGGTCGGGGCTTTCCATGTTTACGAGTTCACGGGCTCGCTCGCTCCGCCAATGGTTGGCGATTATTCTCGTGGTCAGCGGCTTGACCGGCCCGGCGATGCCCGCGCTGGGAGCGGGAGAAGGTAGTCCGGAGGGGGCACCGGCGGTGTCGGGCCCTGCCTTCGTGAAGCTGCCGCTCTTCAATATCCCGGTCATCGAGGGCGACAAGGTGACGCGGCAAATCACGGTGGGCGTCGCGCTCGAGCTGGTCGAAGGCCTCAAGCCCGACAGCATCGGCGAGAAACAGCCCATGCTGATCGACGCGTTTTTCCGCGACCTCTACAGCATGTTCGGGCAGCGCAGCGGCACGTCGCGCGTGGCCATCCAAGCGTCGATCAAGCAACGGCTCACGCAAACCGCCGAGAAGGTACTGGGTCCGGGCATCGTGCGGCAGGTCCTGGTTCTCGAGCTCCTCGAGCGGCAACGCCCGCAATAGAGGCTCGGCGGGCAGGCGCCGGGTCGGGGCTTTTCGCGGCACGGTCGACGGCCGTTCGCGACAGGGGCGAGGGCCGGAACCGGCGCGACGCTCTGCCCCAGAGCCTCGCGTGTTGCCTCCACCGGGCCGTTCTGGCATGTTCCGGCCGCCTTTCGTCCCAGGGGGAACCAGGGACGCTCATCGAATCAGAGGACTGGGACCATGACTCTGGGCTATTGGCTCATCGTGGCGGCTGGGTTGCTTGCGGTGGCGTACGGCGTGGTGACCGCGATTTCCGTGATGAGCGCGGATGCCGGCACCGACCGCATGAAGCAGATCGCCGCGGCGATCCAGGAAGGAGCCGGCGCCTACCTCAACCGGCAATACCGCACCATCGCGCTCGCGGGTGTCGTGATCCTGATCATTCTGGGCCTGACCCTCGGGCGCTACACCGCGATCGGCTTCTTCATCGGCGCGGTGCTGTCGGGCGCCGCCGGCTATATCGGCATGAACATCTCGGTGCGCGCGAATGTGCGCACGGCCCAGGCCGCGCGCTCGGGTCTCGGCGCCGGCCTGGCGCTCGCGTTCCGCGCGGGCGCCATCACGGGCATGCTGGTGGTCGGCCTCGGCCTGCTCGGCGTCTCCCTCTACTACGCCTTCCTGCGCGCGATGCTGCCCGGCGATGACGCGCGGCCGATCCTCGAGGCCCTGGTCGCGCTCTCCTTCGGAGCCTCGCTGATCTCGATCTTCGCGCGGCTCGGCGGCGGCATCTTCACCAAGGGCGCCGATGTCGGCGCCGACCTCGTGGGCAAGGTCGAGGCCGGCATTCCCGAGGACGATCCCCGCAACCCCGCCGTGATCGCCGACAACGTCGGCGACAACGTCGGCGACTGCGCGGGCATGGCGGCGGACCTGTTCGAGACCTATGCCGTGACCATCGTCGCGACCATGCTGCTCGCCGCCATCTTCTTCGAGGGCGCCGCGCGCGACACCATGATGGTGCTGCCGCTCGCGATCGGCGCGGTCTGCATCGTCGCCTCGATCGCGGGCACTTACTTCGTGCGGTTGGGCGCGAGCCAGAACATCATGGGCGCGCTCTACAAGGGGCTGATCGTCGCCGGCGGGCTATCGGCGATCCTGATCGCGATCGTGCTCTCGCAGCTGGTGGGCTTTGGCGGCAGCGTCGCCATGGTCACGAAGGCCACGATCTCGGGCGGCAGCCTCTTCGCCTGCGCGCTGGTGGGCCTGGCGGTGACGGGGCTGCTGGTTTGGATCACGGAGTACTACACCTCGACCGCCTATCGCCCCGTGCGGTCCATCGCGAATTCCTCTGTCACCGGCCACGGCACCAACGTCATTCAGGGCCTCGCCATCTCCATGGAGGCGACCGCCTTGCCGGTGCTCGTGATCTGTGCCGGCATCCTCGCCTCCTACCTGGTCGCGGGCCTGTTCGGCATCGCGGTCGCCGCGACCACCATGCTGGCGCTGGCGGGCATGGTCGTGGCGCTCGACGCCTACGGCCCCGTCACCGACAACGCCGGCGGCATCGCCGAGATGGCCGACCTGCCGAAAGAGGTGCGCAAGATCACCGACGCGCTCGACGCGGTTGGCAACACCACCAAGGCCGTAACCAAGGGCTATGCCATCGGCTCGGCGGGGCTCGCCTCGCTGGTGCTGTTCGCGGCTTACACGAACGACCTCGCGCACTATTTCCCGACCGTGCAGGTCGACTTCCAACTGCAGAGCCCCTACGTGGTGATCGGGCTCCTGATCGGCGGGTTGCTGCC